>JBDTUK010000115.1:0-5547 GCA_040007795.1 Ferruginibacter sp. | reverse complement strand
CATTTGTTGTTAAAGGAATAGATGGATCACTCATGGTGGTCAACACATCTACAAAAGGTACGCCTGCTATTACACCATGCCAAAGATCAGGATGCATATTTACAACAGCGCCCATCAACAGTCCGCCGGCACTTCCACCACTCGTATATAAATGTTCTTTTGAAGTATATTTATTGGCCAGCAAAAATTCTGCACAATCAATAAAATCGGTAAACGTGTTTTTCTTCTTCATCATCTTACCATCTTCATACCAGTAACGGCCCATCTCCTGCCCACCACGAATATTTGCAATGGCATAAGCAAAACCCCTGTTCAGCAAACTTAAGCGCACACTGCTGAATGTGGCATCCATGCTTGCTCCGTATGAGCCATATCCATATAATAACAAAGGTGCTGACCCATCTTTCTTAAATCCTTTTTTATAAACAATAGACATTGGAACTTTAGTTCCATCCTTTGCTGTTGCAAACACCCTTTCTGTTTCATAATCTTTTGCATTAAACCCACCAAGCACTTCCTGTTGCTTCATCAATTTCTTTTCTTTTGTTCCCATATTGTAATCATACACTGAATTGGGTGTGGTAAGTGATGTGTAACTAAACCTTACCACATCCGAATTATAATCCGGTGTATAAGCAAGCCCTGCTGTATAAACCGGTTCTTCAAAAGCCAGGTAATGGCTGGCATTATTCTGTGTGTTGATGATATGTATTTGTGTTACCCCATTTTTTCTTTCAGACACAGCTAAGAAATTTTTAAAAACATCCATACCCTGTATTAAAACATCGCTGTTGTGTGTAATCATTTCTTTCCAGTTACTGTTGTCGGTTTTATCCTCGGTACAGGTCACTACTTTAAAATTCTTTGCATTCATATTGGTACGGATGTAGAATTTACCATTTGCATTCTCCACATCATACAATACTTCCTTCATCCTGGGTTGAAAAACTTTAAATGCGTCATCGGGTTTATTTGCATCTATATACCTGTACTCCGAAGAAAGTGTTGCTCCCGAGCTAATGAGGATGAATTTATCTGATTTGGTTTTGCCCACACCAATATAATTGCTTGGGTCTTTTTCTTCGTACACTACTTTATCTGTTGCGGCATCTGATCCAAGTTTATGCTTCCTGATCTTTTCTGATAAAAGAGTTACCGGGTTCTTGGAAGTATAAAAAAAAGTTTGGTTATCATTTGCCCATACCGGATCGCCTTCTGTGTTTGGGATCACATCTTTAAAAAGCTCACCTGTTTCCAGGTTTTTAACATAAATATTGTATTGCCTTCTTGATAAAAGATCAATGCCGTAAGCCATTAGTTTATTATCCATGCTCACCTCAAACCCAATGGCAGAAAAATAATTATGCCCTTCGGCCATAGCATTTGCATCCAGTAAGACCTCTTCTTTTGCATCCAGTGTTGTTTTCTTTCTGCAGTACACAAAATAATCCTTCCCTTCTACCACCCTGTTGTAATAATAATACCCATTCTTAAATACCGGCACACTTTCATCTTTTTCTTTTATCCTTGTTTTCATCTCTATATATAATTTTTCCTGGAATGCTTTGGTACCCGACATCATAGTATCGTAATATTTATTTTCATCCGTTAAGTAATCAACAACTTTAGTACTATCCGGGCCTTTTTTAAAATAATCATTCATCCAGTAATAATTGTCAATACGGGTATCGCCATGTGCAATTAATTCTTTGGCCTTTTTTTCTGCAACTGGTGCAGCTATACTGTCAGGCCATTTGTAAGCTGTTTTGGGCATTTCTGATTTGTTATTACATGATGAAGTTAGCATTGCAGCAATTAGTATTGCTGTTAAAATTCGCATTTGCATGATGTATTTTTTTGATGATCAATTATTTCTTCGGGCCAACACTATTGTATTTTTAAATTGTTTTTTCTTTCCATCCAGATTGAACACTTCGGTATAAATGATATAAATACCCACTGGTAGTTTCTGACTCTTTTCTCCCAAACCATCCCAGCGGAAGTTACCTTTAATTCCACACAGTGCATTTCGTTGCAGGTAACGAACTACCCTGCCAGCTGCATCAAAAATAGTGATATTCGCCACATAACCAGGTGACGGAAAACTGTAATCAATCGTTGCAAAATCATCCATCCCGTCGTTATCCGGGGAAACAATTTCGGGGCTAACAGTTATTTCTCCCTGCACTTGTAAGTCAAGACGGTACTGGGAATTCTTATAAGTAGGTGTCCCATATCCAACACTGGTTGCAGCAGAATGCCAGTTGTCCTGGTTTTGTGTAGCAGTATTGTAATCTATCCGTTCCAGCGCCACGCCTTCCCGGTTGTCAATCAATTTAAAATGCCATTTCTCATCATACTTTAATTCATCGGTTATATTTCCCTGCAAATTTAAAATGATCACATCGCCTTCATCATCATTGTAAGATGGCATGGAAGTCACCGTTACAAAAGCATCCATATTCTTTGTAATGAAATCTCTTTTAACAATGGCCGGGTCTTCCGTTATCACCATAAAATCCTGTGGAAAAAATAAATAATTATCTGCACTTAGTTGCTTAATGCTGCTGATAAGCCCGGTGCTGTTGCGATTGGCAATATAGGTTTGTTTCAGATCGATGATCTTATTACTCCGGTTATAAATTTCTACATAATCTGTTCCATTTGACTTTGGGTTGAATAGTATTTCATTGATGACAATATTCAAACTATCGGCCACTTCACTCAAACCAACCCTGGCTGTATTTTTATTTCCGATACTATTGTTGACACAATCAGATACTGCCGATACAGTAACAGTATAAACCTTATTGCGGCTTAATGCAGTATTTAATTTTAAATTTACTTTATCAAATGTTGGCGCAATTGTAATTGCAGACTGTGGCACAGCAATTCCATCATTGACATTATAATTAGCTGCTGTAGCAGCTTTTAAACTATCTAAGGGTTCATCAAAAACTAAAGTGATATTCAGACTGTCTGTTGCAAAAGCCCTTAATAATTGTGGTGCCATTGCATCAGTATTGGCAGCGTTAACAGAATTTTTCTTTCCAGGTGTTCCTCCTTTAATATCAACGCTTGCTTTCCAGTTGGTAAATCCACTGCAGGGGTTTTTGATATCTATCATTTCCAGTGTCCAGCCACCATCTTTTTTTAATTCATTTTGATACCAGGTATCAGTATAGCTCACCGAATGAATTATTCTATTTTGCGGACTGCGTAAATAAATTACATCACCTGTATTATCCAGCGACGGAAAACTGGTGACGGAAATGGTTGGGCCGTACACACTCATAGCAGCAACTGCACTGGCAGTGCAAACAATCACAAAACTATCGGGTAATAAATTATACGAAGGCATGGTGCCGCTTTGCCCGGTAGCATCACCAATTTTCCAGCCCAATAAATTAAATGCAGTTGTAGAAGTATTGCGCAATTCGATCCATTCATTATTGGGCAAACTGATCTGCGGTGTGGGGTCGGCCATCAGTTCATCAATTACGATATCGTAGCGGTTGGCAACCTGGGCATTGCTGTTGCCGGCGAACAGGGCGATCAAAAATAAGATCAGAATTACTTTGTTCATAGCAGTTGGGATTTGGCTTTACAAGTTAATAAAAATTCATACTTATTTTTTTGTTTTTCTGTATGTACTTTTGCGTTCTAAAATTTTAAAGATGAAAGTTGCTGTTGTTGGTGCTACGGGTTTGGTGGGCAGTAAAATGTTACAGGTATTGGCCGAAAGGAATTTCCCGGTTGGTGAGTTGATCCCCGTTGCCTCTGAAAGGTCAGTGGGAAAGGAAATAACATTTAAGAATAAGCAATACAAAATAGTAAGTGCGGCAGATGCAATTACCACAAAGCCTGATGTTGCCCTATTTTCAGCCGGAGGAAGTACCTCATTAGAACTTGCCCCGCAATTTGCAGCAGCAGGAATTACGGTAATTGATAATTCCAGTGCCTGGCGTATGGACCCTACTAAAAAATTAGTGGTACCGGAAGTAAATGCCGATGTACTTACTGCAGCAGATAAGATCATTGCCAATCCTAATTGTTCTACTATTCAAATGGTGGTGGTATTAAAACCATTACATGATAAATACAAAATTAAAAGAGTGGTAGTAAGTACTTATCAAAGTGTTACCGGCACCGGCGTAAAAGCAGTAACACAATTAATGAACGAACGGAAAGGCATTGAAGGTGAAATGGCTTATAAATATCCCATTGATCTGAATGCCATACCACATATTGATGTGTTCTTAGAGAACGGATATACCAGGGAAGAAATGAAAATGGTTTTGGAAACCAAAAAAATTATTGGTGATGATAGCATAAAAGTCACAGCTACCTGCGTACGCATACCCACCATGGGCGGACACAGTGAAAGTGTGAACATAGAATTTGAAAATGATTTCGATTTGAATGATGTGAGGGATATCTTATCTAAGGCCCCCGGCGTTGTTGTGAAAGATGATGTAGCCAATTTTATTTATCCCATGCCCTTAACAGCTTATGATAAAGATGAAACTTTTGTAGGGAGGATAAGAAGAGATGAAACGCAACCTAAAACTTTAAACTGCTGGATAGTTAGTGATAATCTTCGTAAAGGCGCTGCTACAAATGCTGTGCAGATTGCGGAGTATTTATTGAAGAAGGGATTGTTGTAGCGGCCTCACCCCAACCCCTCTCCCAACGAGAGGGAACCCGAAGATTGAAGCGGAGATTGATTCGAAATATTTTTACTAAAAAAGCCATCAATAGTTGATGGCTTTTTTAATTATATAATAATTATTCTTCGCTACAATCTTCTTCATTTCCTCCCCCTTCGGGGGGAGATAGAGGGGGCTTCAGTTTCCCCTTTAGGGGGCGGAGGGGGTTAGCTTATTACCCAGGTCTCATTCCCCTTCAATAATTTATCCAGATCGCCCTTTCCTTTTTTAGCAATCACTTCTTCTATCTGCATGGTCATGCTATCTTCGTAGCAGGCTCTTTCGGTTTCATAAAACACACCAAAAGGCCGTGGCATGTGCCCGGTTAATTTCGGGTCATCAAACATCCGGATCAATATCTGTGCTTTGTAAAAATCCCTTTCGTCATGCTTCCACAGATCATCAGTACTTGCTCCTTCTGCTAAATCTACAATCACCGGTTTAAAACCATCTAATTTAATTCCCTTGTTTTGTGTGGCACCAAATATGAGTGGTTTTCCCTGTTCCAAAAACAAAACCTCATCCGGTTTCGTCTTCTTCTCAGTGAATATTTCAAAAGCGCCGTCATTAAAGATGTTACAGTTTTGATAGATCTCTAAAAAGGAAGAGCCTTTATGAGCTTGTGAACGTAAGAGCATAGCCTGTAAATGTTTGAGGTCCCTGTCCATGGTACGGGCAATAAAACTTGCTTCGGCACCCATGGCCAGTGCCAAAGGATTGAACGGATGGTCAATACTGCCAAACGGGGAACTCTTGGTTACTTTATGTTCTTCAGATGTTGGAGAATATTGTCCTTTGGTTAAACCATATATCTGGTTATTGAACAATAAAATATTTA
>JBDTUK010000114.1:0-11942 GCA_040007795.1 Ferruginibacter sp. | reverse complement strand
CCGCCAACCCGGTTCGTCTGCCGCCATAGTCTATTGCAAGAATTCGTGCCATACCCCCTAACCCCCTAAAGGGGGAATTATTATGTTTTATTAATTAAGAAATAGATCGAGGATTACAAAGATGGCAAAAACAACCGAAGCAATACCATTGGTTGTAAAGAATGCCATATTTACTTTACTAAGATCGGTTGGCTTTACCAGCCAGTGCTGATATATTAATAAGCACATAAAAAAAGCAACACCGATCCAATACCAAATTCCAAAATGGCCATATATGCCTGCATAAATCACACAGGCAGCAGACAGTATATGCAGCATTTCCGAAACCCTTAAAGCTTTTGTTTTACCAATTGCAGCAGGAATGGAATGTAACTGATTTGTTTTATCAAATTCTTCATCCTGCAAAGCATAAATAATATCGAAACCACTTACCCAAAACAGAACAGCGAATGAAAAGAGAATGGGTAATAACGCAAATTCTCCAGTAACAGCCAGGTAAGCACCAATGGGAGCAAGGCTTAAACCAACACCCAGTACCAAGTGGCATAAAGCAGTAAAACGTTTTGTGTAACTGTAAAATAAAACAACAAACAAAGCCACTGGCGATAAGTAGAAACAAATTCTATTAATGAAATAAGTGCAAGCAATAAATAACAGGCAACTAATGACCACAAACCACAAAGCATTGTTTGCTTTTATTATTCCTGTAGGAATTTCCCTGATGGCAGTACGTGGGTTTTTTGCATCAAAATTTTTATCGAGCCAGCGGTTGAAGGCCATGGCGGCAGAACGGGCGAAGATCATGCAGAGGATTACAAGAAAAAATTTAAGCAAGATTTTTTGCCAGATTAGAAAATTTGTTATGTCATATCTCCAGCCAATACTACTATTGAGATTTCCATAAAAGGGGGGTCTTAATAGTCCTAAAAAAAAACCAATCAATGCAAAGGGCATTGCAAAAATGGTATGCGAAAATTTTACAAGGCTTAAATAATTTTTCATCTTTCCCATTCAGTTTAACTTTCTGTTTTTAACATCCTTGTCCTGATAATTTCCCATAGTACAACACCAGCAGCAGTAGCAATATTTAATGAATGTTTCATACCCAGTTGTGGTATTTCAATACAGCCATCACATAATGCTATGGTTGATTGTTCTACTCCACTTACCTCGTTGCCAAATATAACAGCAATTTTTTCAGTGACTTTAAATTCAATTTCCTGAAGGAGTTGGCTATTTAGTACCTGCTCCACAGCATAAACTTTATAACCATCTTTTTTTAAAAGATCAATAGCTTCTGCTGAACCGGGGAAATGTTTCCAGTCAACGGTTTCCTCAGCGCCTAAGGCAGTTTTTTTAATTTCTTTATGCGGAGGAACACAGGTATAACCAGTGATATAAATGGCGTTTAGTAAAAAAGCATCAGCTGTACGAAATACACTGCCCACATTGTAGGCACTGCGTATATTTTCCAATACAGCTATAACGGGAGTTTTTTCTGTGCGTTTGAATTCTTCCACCGATTTACGGTTGAGTTCATCCATTGAAAGTTTTTTATTGGTTGCCACAGATGTTATTTTTTGCCACAGAGGCACAGAAACACAGAAAAAAATTTGAATTGAAATTGATGCTCAAAGGTATGTGGTACAAGTGAGGTTCTTCTTCCTTTTTACTAAAAAGAAAGAAGAACAGAACAAGTTCACAACTATGATGCCATGAAAAACTGAAGCTTGTGTAAAAAAATCAAAATTCAAAAGTAAAAAATCAAAAGACTGACTGGAATCAAGATTTTTAATTTTGAATTTTCACTTTTGCTTTTTTAAATCATTTCACTCTGCAGCAAAGGATTTTTTACCGCATCCTTTCTTTCGGCAAAAGCCTTGGCTGCTTTAATAAAATGAACAAAGATCGGTTGAGGATTCTCCACTGTACTTTTTAATTCGGGGTGATATTGCACACCAATAAAGAATGGATGATCATTTAATTCCACAATCTCAACCAAACCTGTACCGGGATTTTTCCCACTGGGTATCAAACCGGCTTTTTCAAAATCGGTGATATATTTATTATTGAATTCCCAACGGTGACGATGCCTTTCGCTGATCTGTTTAGTGCCGTAAATTTTATAGGCCAGGCTGTCTTTTTTAATATCGCATGGATATGCACCCAATCGCATAGTGCCACCCTTCATTTCAATATTTTTCTGGTCTTCCATCAGGTCAATTACAGGGCGGGCAGTATTCAGATCCATCTCGGTTGAATGTGCATCGGTCCAGCCCAATACATTCCTGGCATATTCAATTACCGCCATCTGCATGCCCAGGCAAATACCAAAAAAAGGCAACTGGTTTTCCCTGGCATATTTAACGGCAATGATCTTTCCCTCCACGCCACGGTTTCCAAAACCGGGTGCAACAAGTAATCCATCAAGGTCTTTCAATTTTTCTTTTACATTTTCATCTGTGATAAATTCACTGTGTACATTTACGATCTGCACTTTGCACTCGTTGATAGCACCTGCATGTATAAAAGATTCCAAAATAGATTTATAGGCATCCTGCAATTCAATATATTTTCCAATAAGGCCAATCGTAACTTTGCTTTGCGGATATTTTAATTTATCAAGAAAAGCACGCCACTTGGTTAACTCAGGCGCTGCATAACCATTTATCTGTAATTTTTTCAGTACAATCACATCCAATCCTTCCTGTAACATTTTCAGCGGCACTTCATAAATGGTACTGGCATCCATTGCTTCAATTACTGCATTGGGTTTTACATTACAAAACAAAGCGATCTTTTTCTTTAATTCATCATTTAGCGGATGTTCGGTACGGCAAACAATTACGTTTGGATGTACGCCTTCCTGGCTAAGCAGACGTACACTGTGTTGTGTGGGTTTTGTCTTTAATTCTTTGGCAGCTTTTAAATAGGGGATGAGGGTAAGATGTACAACCATGCAATCTTCCTCGGGCAATTCCCACTGTATCTGGCGAACGGCTTCTACAAAAGGCAAACTTTCAATATCACCCACGGTTCCGCCAATCTCTGTAATTACAACATCATATTTTCCTCCTATACCCAATAAAAGCATCCTGCGTTTTATTTCATCGGTGATATGTGGAATTACCTGTACAGTTTTTCCGAGGTAAGCGCCTTCTCTTTCTTTATTAATTACGGTTTGATAAATGCGGCCGGTGGTAACATTATTGGCCTGCGACATTGGGGTATTTAAAAAGCGTTCGTAATGGCCAAGGTCAAGATCGGTTTCGGCACCATCGTCGGTAACATAACATTCGCCATGTTCGTAAGGGTTTAATGTGCCGGGGTCGACATTAATATAAGGGTCAAATTTTTGTATGGTTACTTTTAAACCACGGCTTTGTAAAAGTTTGGCAAGAGATGCTGCAATAATTCCTTTGCCTAATGAGGAAGTAACACCACCGGTTACAAAAATATACTTAGCCATAAAAAATAATTTGACAACCACTCCCTGATTTTTGGGGAAGCCGGCTGCGGTTAAAAATATGACCAGAAAAATTTGGGATAAATTCTTGGAGGTCAGGCAAAGATAGGGTGAATATTTGGGCGGGGGAAATTTGAGGGGAATTTTGTGAAAAAAGCAGGATTTATTCCAAAATAATGAAATATTTCTGTCAGATAAACCAATTCGTAAAACTCTTTTCAATTAGAAGAAAACGTTCTTCGCCAGGTAATTCCTCACATAATCATCAACGCCTTTTTCCAGGGAGTAAAATTCAGCAGTATAACCGGTAGCTCTTAGTTTATCCATTGTGGCTTCGGTAAAGTATTGATATTTATCACTGATGTCTTCAGGTATATCAATGTATTCTATTTGTGGTGGCAGATCTAATCCTGCAAATGTAGATTTAACCAGATCATTAAAGGTCCTGGCCCGGCCCGTACCTAAATTGTAAATGGCAGAAGCAGGTTGGTTTTCCCCGTCCTTACCGGCACGGGCGGACATCAGCCAGTAACAAACAGCAATAATATCTTTTATATAAATAAAGTCACGAAGTTGCTCACCATCTGCATATCCTTCTTTGTGCGATCTGAAGAGTTTTACTTTACCGTTTTGTTTTATTTGGTTAAAGGAATGAAAGATAACACTTGCCATACGGGCTTTGTGATATTCATTGGGGCCGTAAACATTAAAGAATTTTAATCCAGCCCAAAAAGGTGGGTGATCTTCCTGGTGTAGCACCCATTTGTCAAATTCATTTTTTGAAATGCCATAAGGATTTAGTGGATGAAGTTGCTCGATGATATCATGGTCATCATTATAACCATGTTCACCTTCTCCATAAGTAGCTGCAGAAGATGCATAAACCAGTGGAATATTATTGATAGTACAATATTGCCAGATCTTTTTTGAGTATTCTACATTCAGGCGTTGATGAATGGAGTAATCAAATTCTGAGGTATCTGTTCTTGCACCTAAATGAAAAACAAAATCAACAACAGGTTTTTCCCTTTGTACCCAGTCAAAAAAGTTTTCCCTTTCTACCCTGGCTGTGTATTTTTTATGTAAAAGATTTAATTCCTTTTCTTCATTGTCAAACTCATCTACTAAAAGTAAATTTTCGAAACCCTGTTGGTTTAAATAACTTACCATACAACTTCCGATGAAGCCTGCAGCACCTGTTACTACTATAGCCCCCTCCAAACCTCCCCCGATAGGGGAGGCTTTTGAAGACTCTGATTCTTTATAGTTATCTTCTTTACTCATTAGTTCACCTTTAGTCTAAATTGTAGTAAGAGCATGTTCACTTTCATGCCCGGCAAGTAAATTCGCAATAGCGTTCTCATATTTATCTTTCCAGTCGGCTACAGTTCCCCAATCTTCACCATTAATTTTTATTTTGCCACTGGTAACTGTTCCCAAATAAGTTACTGTCATTTCCATTTTTTCCAGGAGCATATTAAAGTCATTCCTGTTTTCCCTGGATACTGTGACAACCACACGACTTTGACTCTCACCAAACCAGTAGGCATCTCCTCTAAGCCCCTCCTTTGGAGAGGTTGGGGAGGCTTCAAAACCAAGATCCCTGTTAAAGCAACTTTCGATCAATGTTATAAACAATCCGCCTTCACTTACATCATGTGCCGAGTTAACTAATTTTTTGTGTATCATTTTTTTAATCTCATGCTGTACTTCAAACTCTTCATCCAGATCAAAATATGGTGCAGGCGAAAATTCAACGCCATGAATTTTATGTAAATATTCAGATGAGTTGATATCGTTGCGTTGTGTACCAACTAAATATATTTCATCATCCTCCTGTTTAAAATCCATCGTCATTTTATCATCCACACTTTCCAACAATCCCACCATACCAATGGTTGGCGTTGGGTAGACCGGTCCATCAGGACCCTGGTTGTAAAAACTTACATTACCTCCTGTTACCGGCGTATCAAATTTTACACAGGCCTCACCCATTCCTTTAATGGCATGTACAAACTGGTAATAGACTTCAGGGTCGTAAGGGTTACCAAAATTAAGACAGTTAGTAACGCCTAATGGTTGTCCGCCACTGCAAATAATATTTCTTGCAGCTTCTGCAACAGCAATCATGGCACCTTTGTAAGGATCGGCAAAAACATAACGGCTGTTACAATCAGTTGTTAGTGCAAGTGCTTTATTGGTAGGCTTTGCCAAAACAATAGCTGCATCGCTTGGTGCATTGGTGCTGGTATTGCCGGTGCCCACCATACTATCGTATTGTATATATATCCATCGCTTGCTGGCAATGTTTGGTATTTGAATGATCTGTTCTGCAACTGCTTTTAAATTTTTTGGTACAGCAATCTTATTAAGATCGAATGCTCTTATTTTTTCCAGGTATTTTGGTTCAGTAAAGTTTCTTTCATACTGTGGGGCACCTCCGCCTAATACCAATTCGTAGGCAGGTAACTCAGCTTCTAATTTTCCATTCACATAAAAATGTAAAAGTCCGTCGTCTGTTACTTCGCCAATTTCACTGCAGGGCAGGTCCCATTTTTTAAAAACATCAAGCACTAATTTTTCTTTTCCTTTTTCGGCAACAAGTAACATTCTTTCCTGACTTTCGCTTAACAGGAGTTCCCAGGGTTTCATATCTTTTTGCCTTGTAGGTACTTTGTCTAAATCAATACGCATTCCTGAATTTCCTTTTGCACTCATTTCAGATGTGGAACAAATGATTCCAGCAGCTCCCATATCCTGCATACCAACCACAGCGCCGGTCTGTATCACTTCAAGACAGGCTTCTAATAATTTTTTTTCCTGGAAAGGATCACCAACCTGCACAGCTGGTAGATCTTCTGCACTATCTGCTGTAATATCTGCCGATGCAAAACTGGCGCCACCGATTCCATCTTTGCCCGTTGCACTGCCTACAAAAAAAACGGGATTGCCTTTTCCTTCGGCAGTTGCTGAAACTGTTTCTCCATTTTTTAAAATACCAACACTCATGGCATTAACCAGTGGATTGGTATGGTAACATTCTTCAAAATATACTTCACCACCAACTGTAGGCACACCAAAACAATTTCCATAGTGGCCAATGCCGTGTACCACACCGGCTAAAAGATGTTGCGTTTTTGCTTCAGTCAATTTTCCAAAGCGCAAAGAATTAAGTGAAGCGATTGGCCTTGCGCCCATGGTAAAAATATCCCGGTTAATACCACCCACGCCGGTAGCAGCCCCCTGGAAGGGTTCAATGGCAGAAGGATGATTATGTGATTCAATTTTAAAAACAACGCCGTAGCCATCGCCAATATCCATCAGCCCGGCATTTTCTTCACCGGCTTTTACCAGCATTTTTTTCCCGTCACGGGGTAATGTCTTTAACCACTTGATAGAGTTTTTATAACTGCAATGTTCACTCCACATGGCGCTGAAAGAACAGAGTTCATTAAAATTAGGGGTGCGTCCGAGTTTTTGTTTTATGAGTTCAAATTCTTCTGCAGTCAGTCTTAACTGCTCGGCTGTTTTTACTGTTATTTCCATAAATGTGGATGAGAAAATGTGGTGAAAATGCAAATGTAACACCTGCATTGCTTTTATGATGAATAGCGAAGCAAATATTTTAACTATCTTCCCACACCGAAAATATTTTACATTGAACTACCTTTTATTTGCTGTTTACCTTATCATTTTATGCTGGGTGATTACCCTTGTACCTTTTATAAAAAGATCAGGTATTAGCAGCAAGGTTGTAGCAGGATTGTTCCTTGTTAAGATTATTGCCGGTATCGCATTAGGGTGGTTATCCATGCATTTTTACGGCCAGGGAAATGATTACTGGGATATAAATGCAGAAGCATGGAAAGAGTACCAGCTTTTGATAACGAGCCCAGGCAAATACTTCACGAACATTTTTACTTCCGATTACCCGGGAGGTTATTCCGGCGTCTTTAGTTCTATGAATTCGTTCTGGAACGACCTGAAAGGAAATATTATCATTAAACTGGTTTCTATATTTAATATTTTCAGCCGTGGAGATTATTATATAAATAGTTTGTTCTTTAATTTTCTGGTTTTCTTTGGCCATGTTATTTTATACCGGGTTTTTATAAAAGTGTATCCGGGAAGATCAACGCTTGTGCTCATTGGTTGTTTTCTTTTACCATCTATGCTCTATTTTTCGTCAGGCATACATAAAGATGGGATCGTGTTCTTAATGCTTGCCATATTAATTTACTGTGTGTATCAATCACTGCAACGAAACCGGGTTACCAAGAAATATTTATTGCTCACCAGTATCAGTCTAATACTGTTATTCCTGATAAGGAATTTTATTTTTATTGCGTTGGTGCCTGTAGTACTTGCATGGATCGTATCCGTAAAACTTAAACAATCGCCGGTAAAAATATTTGCCATAGTTTACCTGGTTATGGGACTCTTACTTTTCAATATTAATTCTTTGATAAAAGAGGCAAGACCCCTGGAGCTGATTATCCAAAAGCAATCTGGGTATTTCAATCTTCCAAAAGCAGAAACAGAGATAGGCCTGACTCCTTTAAATGCAAATTTTAAAAGTTTTGTAACTAATGCACCGGAAGCATTCAATCATGTTTTATTAAGGCCTTACTTGTGGGAACTGCCGGTAAAGTCATTATTGCCCTTGAATATTGAGTTGCTGATTTACCAGCTTTTGTTCCTGATTTTTATTTTTTTCAGGCGAAAGCGAACAAACGGTTCCAATAGCCCCTTTATATATTTTGCTGTTTTTTTTACCCTCACCATCTTTCTTTTAACCGGGTATATTGTTCCTAACCTGGGTTCCATTGTACGGTACCGGAGCATCTACCTTCCCCTTATAATAACCCCCCTATTGTGCTCAATTGAATGGGATAAAGTTAAAAAAGCCTTCAAGATTAAAAATTAGAATAATATTAATTATTTACACTTAATTTACCATTTTTTTACAATTTATTTGAAAAAACCTTGTTTTATAAAAGTATTTAATGTTTTTTTGTGGGCTAAATGTAAAATAATATGGAATCTTTAAGATTTAAAGCGCTGGACAATTTAAGCAAGGGCCTTCCAAAAGTGAAGGTAGAAGGCTCAGCTCCAATCACCGGAATTTTTAATGAAAATGTATTTACCCTGCAGGTAGCCCGTAAATACCTGAGTGATGAGGCTTATAAAAGTTTGGTTGCATCCACAAAAGGCGGGAAGAAAATTGACAGGAACATGGGTTCCCAGATCGCCAATGGCATAAGGGTCTGGGCAGAAAGTAAAGGGGTTACTCACTTTACGCATTGGTTTCAACCGCTAACCGGCCTGTCTGCTGAAAAACATGACTCTTTCTTTACGTTAAAATCTGATGGCACTCCTATTGAAGAATTTGAAGGAGCCGCATTAATACAACAGGAACCAGATGCATCATCTTTTCCAAGTGGTGGATTGAGGGCAACTTTTGAAGCCCGTGGTTATACCGCATGGGACCCTTCGTCACCTGCATTCATTATGGAAATTGGCCAGGGCAAGACTTTATGTATACCAACAATTTTTGTTTCATATACGGGAGAGTCATTGGATACAAAAACACCTTTATTAAAAGCATTGGTTGCATTAGATAAAGCTGCGGTAGATGTTTGTCAATACTTTGATAAGAATGTAACAAAGGTCACCGCAACCTTAGGTTGGGAACAGGAATATTTTGTAATAGATGCCGGTTTGGCAAATACACGTCCTGACCTGTTGTTAACCGGACGTACAGTTTTTGGACATGCACCTGCAAAAGGACAGCAATTAGACGATCATTATTTTGGCGCTATACCGGAAAGGGTTTATGCCTATATGAGAGATTTTGAACAGGAGAGTTATAAACTGGGTATTCCAATCCGTACCCGCCATAATGAAGTTGCGCCTGCACAGTTTGAGTGTGCCCCCATTTTTGAAGAAACAAATCTTGCCGTTGATCATAATACTTTGTTGATGGATATTATGGAACGTGTTGCCAAGCGTCATGGCTTAAAATGCTTGTTACATGAAAAACCATTTGCAGGCATCAACGGAAGTGGTAAACATAACAACTGGAGCCTGGCAACTGATACCGGAGTTAATTTATTAGCTCCCGGTAAAACACCAAAGACCAATTTGATGTTCCTCGCCTTCTTCGTTAACTCTATTAAAGCTGTGCATGATTATGCCGATCTGCTAAGAGCATCTATTGCAAGTGCTGGTAACGATCACAGGCTTGGGGCCAACGAAGCACCGCCTGCTATTATTTCGATCTTTATTGGTAAATACTTAACACAGGTTTTAGAACAGGTAGAAAGCAGGGTATCGGGAAAATTTGATGAACAGGATGAAGCGATCTTAAAATTAGATATACATAAAAGTATCCCGGAATTAATGCTGGATAATACAGACAGGAACAGAACTTCTCCATTTGCATTTACCGGAAATAAATTTGAATTCCGTGCTGTTGGTTCTTCTGCTAACTGCGCTAATGCAATGACCACGTTAAATGCCATCATGGCCGAAACCTTAAAGAAATTTAAGGTTGATGTGGATGGACTGATTGAGAAAGGCGAGAAAAAAGAAGTGGCCATTATGCAGGTAATTCAAAAATATATTGTAGAAAGCAAAAAAATATTATTTGAAGGAGATGGTTATAGCGAAGAATGGGAAAAAGAGGCCGCAAAGCGTGGGTTACCAAACGTAAAAACCACACCACTGGCACTGGATGCTTATGTAACCGAAAAGATCAAACATCTTTTTGAGAGTAATGAGATATACAGTCATGCTGAACTGGAAGCCCGCCATGAAATTATGCTGGAAGCTTATGTTAAAAAGGTTCAGATTGAAGCAAGGGTAATGGGCGACCTGGCTACTACATTTATCCTTCCGTCGGCTGTTAAATACCAGAATGTATTGATAAAGAACATAAGCGGTTTAAAAGAGGTAGGCCTTTCTGAAAAAGCATATGCCAATCAGAAGCAGGTATTGGAAGCCATAAGTAACCATATCAATGAGATCAGTGATAATGTTGAAAAAATGATCGAAGAAAGAAAGAAGGCCAATGAAATTGCCGATACGAGGGAAAAAGCTATTGCTTATTGCGAAAATGTGAAAGGAAAATACTTTGATATTATCCGCACTCACGTAGATAAACTGGAATTGCTGGTTGACGATGCATTCTGGCTGCTGCCAAAATACAGGGAACTTCTTTTCTTAAGATAAAAGCATTACCATATTTTAAAAACTATACCGGCCACCATATGGCCGGTTTTTTATGAAGAATTCTTTCTTTATAATTAAACTTCTGCAGGAATAAACTATCTATTCTACAGAAAATTTACAGACATGAAGATCCCCGGATTAATTTTATTGCTCCTTTTTAGTTCAGTTATCTCGCTTGCACAGATAGAAAGGAAATCTTCTCCTGCAAAACAAACCGATTCTGTTAGCAATAAGCCTGTAGAAAATACAATGGATAAATCCAGCCGGAAAGACATGTTAAAAGAACTGAACCTCACTAAGGAACAAAAAATAAAGCTGAAAGATATCCGCCAGGCCAATATGGCTAAAAAAGAAGCAATTGAAAATAACAGCCAGCTATCAGAGCCCGAAAAGAAAACGCAGCTTCGGGGATTGCAAAAAGAACAGGCACAGAATATACAGGCTGTTTTATCCGATGAGCAAAAAGAAAAATTTAAAAGTATAAGACAGGGAGCAAAAAAAGAAAAGAATTAGTTATCCGTATTCATACAGCAGTAAGGTTGAGCAAAAACAAGAGGGCCGTTCAGTTTTGAGCGGCTTCTCTTATTTTTGTTGAATGAGCACAAACTTTAGTTACCAGCAGCTATTTAATTTCTCAAAAACTATCTTTTTAAAAATTGGTTGTGGCGATGCAGATGCAACAACTGCAGCTCAATCACTTTTGTCTGCAGATCTTCGTGGTGTTGATAGCCATGGCGTGGCAAGGCTTAGTGGTTATATACGTTTGTGGGAAGTGCAGCGGGTGAATGCAACTCCAAAAATTTCTATCGTACATGAAACACCTTCAACTGCGGTAGTTGACGGAGACAGGGGATTAGGACTAGTGGTCGCACCTTATGCCATGCAGGTTGCCATCAATAAAGCAAAACAGGTTGGCACGGGTTGGGTAAGCGTAAAGAACAGTAATCATTTTGGTATTGCCGGCCATCATGCAATGATGGCTTTGGAAAATGATATGATCGGCATTGCCATGACCAATGCATCAGCGTTGGTTGCACCAACATTTTCCAGTGAAAGAATGTTAGGCACAAATCCTATTGCTGTTGCGATACCAGCAGGAGATGAACCTGCTTTTGTTGCCGATTTTGCTACAACAACAGCAGCCAATGGAAAATTGGAGATACTGCAAAGAAAAAATCAACCAATACCGCTGGGTTGGGCACTTACAAAAGAAGGAGAGCCATCAACCGATGCAAATGCAATA
>JBDTUK010000113.1:0-23103 GCA_040007795.1 Ferruginibacter sp. | reverse complement strand
GTCATATTTATCACTGTGCAAATTTTGTATCCCTAAATGCTGTTCTGACTATTGAACCCGGAGCTATTATAAAATTTGATGCACAAAAAGGAATAGTAGTGGGTACCGGAAAAATTATTGCAAATGGTAATTCCTTAAATCCCGTAATTTTCACATCTTCAAAAGATGATAATATATACGGAGGCGATGCTAATGGTGGAGATACCAATGGCGACGGTACAGCTACGTCGCCTCAAAAAGGAGATTGGGGTTATATAACATTGGGTACATCATCCGGCAATAGCCTTAATTACTGTAAAATATTGTACGCAGGCTATGCAAGCGCAAATGCAGAGCGGGCCCTTAACATGGGCGATGGAGCTACTAATTCTATCATGAATTCTGTTATTGCCCATACTGCCGGCGGCGTTAACCAGGCTTATGCAGCATTAGATATGGCCCGTTGCCCACAAAGTTGTGTTGCGCAGAACAATACTTTTTTTGACAATGGTCACCCGGTTATTATCGGAAGGTCAACTGATTTCGATAACAGCAATGTTTTTCATAACCCGGATAATATAACTCAAACAAATGTTTGCAATGGAATTTTTGTTGATGCGATAGATGCCCAGGTTCAGGCAACGACGATGACATGGAGTGAGACTGAAGTTGCGTTTGTATTAGGTGGCTGGAGCAGTAATAGTTGGGCAATGACCACAGGAAAAAAACTGGTGCTTGGCGATAACGTGGTTATCAAGTTTGCAAGATATACAACACCGGGCTTTTCACTTTTAATGCCTGATGGAGCTATTCAACTGCAAAATTATAACGGCCCAGGCGTGGTATTTACGGCTTATACTGATGATAGTCAGAAAGGGGATACTAACGGAGATGGGCTTTCTGCAGGAACCGCAGGCTATTGGGAGGGAATATATACATCAGGACCAACCTGGTTTACCTGGTCAAATATTCGTTTCGCTGCACATTAAGATCTGTATTTAAAACCCGGTTGTATCAACCGGGTTTTAATTTTATTTAACACACAGAAAAAAATTTTATGAAAACACAGTCGTTAGGCATCTAAGCCTAATAAAACTTTCATGAAATTTGCCAGTAGAATTTTTGTATTGAGCATTGTATTGCTTTTTACTATTTCCGCATTCGGATACATATTCTGGTATAGACCAAAATTCAACTCTACATTTAATTTTAACCCAAATAGGTTTAAGGATAAGTCCGAGATCATTCAGCGGCTAAAGCAAAAAGCTTTGTTGGTGAAGGGTTTTGTGAATGAACATGCTTATAATGAAACACATTGTTTTCTAGTGGATATGAGACTCCCTTCGGGCAAGAACCGGTTTTTTGTCTACAACCTTATAAAAGATTCTGTAGAAATTGCAGGGCTTGTTACACATGGAAGTGGATCAGACAACGGGAAAGAAGATCTGATCTTTTCCAATGCTAAAAATAGTAACTGTACATCACTGGGTAAATATAAAATTGGTAATTCCTATACTGGTAATTTTGGACTGGCGTATAAATTATACGGGTTAGATAATACCAACAGCAATGCTTTTGATCGCTTTGTTGTTCTGCATTCACATGCCTGTGTTCCAAATGATGAAGTATCTCCGCTGCCTATTTGTGCAAGCCTGGGTTGTCCAACTGTATCCCCGGCATTTTTAAATAAGTTAAAATCATACCTGGACGAATCGGGGCAACCCATGCTGCTTTGGATCTATTACTAATATCAATTCATCGGTATTTCAATAGCTAATAATTCAGCATCTGCACTGGCAGTTATATTGAACGAGTCTGTTTCAGAAATCCCTAAAGCATCTCTCTTGTTTAATTGTTTTCCATCTACCTGTACAGAACCATTTATGACCACTAAAAACACTCCATTACCTTTAAAGGCTGTAGAATAGGTAATTTCTTTTCCAACATCTAAATTGGTTAATGAAAATCGGGCATCCTGGTTTATCCATAAAGCATTATCTGCGTCAATGGGAGAAACTACCGTCTGCCATTTGTTTACCCTCTCATTTATATCAAAAGTTTTTTGATCGTACCTGGGCTTAATGTTTCTTTCTTTTGGAAAAACCCAAACCTGGAAAAGCGTAACAGGCTCTGTTGCTGATTCGTTGGCCTCAGAATGCTGTACACCACTTCCGGCACTCATGATCTGTATATCCCCGGCTTTAATAACACCTTGCCCCCCGGTACTGTCTTTATGTTTAATTGCACCTGAGAATGGAATGGTAACAATTTCCATATTGTCGTGTGGGTGGGTAGGAAAAGCGCCACCTCCTGCAATGAAGTCATCATTTAATACCCTTAACAATCCAAAATGTACTTTTTCAGGATTGTGGTATTGTCCAAAACTGAAATAATAGTTCGGCTTTAACCAGCCATAATCTGCTGTGCCCCTGTCGGCTGCTTTAAATAATATTGTTTTCATTGTCTCTATTTTAAACTCAATGTTTAAACATCAAATATAATACCAAACATTTACCTGACAAAATAGCAAAAAAAATCCCCGTGTGAGCGGGGAAATGTTTTAGTTAAGTACTGCCGGTTCTTCGCCAGGTAACAATCTCTGTATATCATCCTCCCTGTTCTCATTCCATTCAATTATAAAGTTATTCCTGCCTTCGCCGGTAAGTAAACTCATAAACCGCTGTTGTACCAGTTCTAAAAGCGATAGAAATAAGAAAATGGCATGTATGCGGTTTTCACATACATCAAATATTTTTTCAAAGGAAACTGTTTTTTCGGTACGGCAGGTATCCAGCATATATTCACGGCTACCTTCCATAGTATAATTATATTGCACGACTGTATGTACGGGCCTGTTCTTTCGTTCCTGCAATTTAAACACTACTTTTTCAAAGGCCTTCATCAGTTTAAAAAGAGTAACAGTCTGTATCTCTGTTCCCTCACCTGCCTCTTCGCCGATTTGAGAAATTTCTTTCTGCAGGTTTCCCCGCTTTACAATTAAAAGTCTCAGCGCTTCCATTTCAGCCATTTTTGTAGCAGCTTCCTTAAACCTTTTGTACTCCAGTATTTTATTGATAAGTTCCTGCCTTGGATCAATCTCATTACCTTCCGCATCCAGTTCTTTTCGGGGTAAAAGCATTTTAGCTTTTATACGCATGAGCGTACTGATGAACAGGATGAATTCACTGCTTAACTCGATGTTAAGTTTTTCAGTGCTGTGGATAAAGTCTAAAAAATCGTTGGTGATCTTTGTGATAGGTATGTTGTAAATATCCAGCTCATCTCTTTCAATAAAAAAAAGGAGAAGGTCAAAAGGGCCTTCAAATTGTTCTAATTTGATCTGGTAAGTCGTACTATTCACTTTGAATTATCTTAATTTCTTTAATAAAATATTATCCCGATGGGGGAATAGCAAATGTATTGATTTGTTGAGACAGTTTTGTTGGCAAAACAGGCTTCATTTCATAATGTGGAAAAACACTCTTGTAACTAGACAGGCTAAAGTTTCAACGTAAGGCCTATGCCAAGCACTTCTTTCAATTGGGTCTTTTTTAAAATATCATCGTCATAAACTATATCAGCGCTGATATTGGTAGCCAGCCATTTGTTAAACTTCAGGCTGAACAGGTTTGTAAAGAAAACATCTACATTTTCAGGGTTTCTTTTATAATTGCTGAACAGGTCAAGCCTGCCTGTATAAAATGCCCATTTGGTAAATCCCTTTGTAAACTTAGCTGTGGCAAAAGCACCCAGTTCGGTGTAAGACTTTTTATCAGGCGGTACGCCGTATTTATCAATACTATAAAAATCAGGGTCTTTTTTTAAGATCAGGCGTGTAGTTATGGGAGACACAAAGAGAGAGAAACTTTTATCGGGCCTGAAATCAATTCCGGCAGAAATTATGATCTTTCCTGGGGTAAGAAAACCTGAAATTTTAGTATTTGCCGTATCGGTGTAATTATATCCGGCTAATGCCTGCGTATTGAAATTAACCAGTAAGGCTGTGTACCAGTGCTTTGAGAACTGGTAGCCGTATTTAGTGGTGATGTCAATGCGGTCATCAGTTTTTCTGAACCGTCCAAAACTGGTAGCATTCTGAAATCCCAGGGCTATGTCGAAATAATTATTCCAGCTGTATTTCCCCTTTTTAAGATTAAGGTTATAGTTAAGTAAGGATGCTACGCCAAGGGTATTTTGTTCACCTCCACTCACCCAATTTCTTAAAGCGCCCTGCTGGATATTAATAATAAAAGTACCTGCTTTATGCCATCCGTCTTTTTCGGGTAATTTAAGTTCTTTAAAAGCTACTTTCTGAAATTCTCTTACAGAGGGGTCTTGTGCCTGTGTAAAAGATGTTAAGGTTGCTGTTATAAAAACAGTAACTAAGGGTTTTATCATGCGGCAAAATAAATATAAACAAGGCTTGAAAAATGTTAACAGATTAAGAAAATTAAATTTTCTTTTACTTAAAAGGATTAGTAAGGTATTATATTTTTATAATGAAATTCAGAAACTGTTATTTTTTTGAAAAATTATAAGCAAAGCCAATTCCCATAAGCTGTAACCACTGGGGAGCAGGTCCTTTTACCGGGTTTACATTTTGAGTATTGTCATCATAGATCATATCCAGGTTAAAAGAAAAATTAATATACTTTGTTATTTTAGCCGTCAATACATTGGTCCAGTAAATATCAATATTTTGCGGCTTTTCTTTATAGTTGGAAAAGAGGTCCAGTTTGGCTTTATATACAAAACTGCTACCTAATTTTTTTGTGAAATTAACAGAGACAAATGCCCCTAATTCATTTTTTGCATTTTTTCCGGGAGCTATGCCATACAAAGCTGCAATTAAATCATCTGATACTATCACCCATCTTTCAGTTAGCGGTGATAAGAATAATGAGAAATTATCATTTGGTTTATAATCCATGCCCAACGACAATAAAATATATGCAGGAGCAAAGGTTTTAGAAGTAACAGAGGAGGTATCAACTCCGGCAGCAGTTTTTGAATAAGCATATCCATTTGTAAATTGCGTACGTAAATTAAATAATGCCGCAACATTCCATTTAGAAGATATTGCATATCCATATTTTGAAAGCAGGTCTATTCGGTCACTGGCTTTACGTGATCCTAAACTGGTAGTATTTACAATGCCGTAAGCCAAATCAAGATTATTATCCCAGGAGTTTTTATTTTTTTTATAAAAGGCAAATACATTTAGATAGGAATTTAAAGAAAAGGAAAATTTATCTCCACCGGCAGACCAGTTACTTAATGTACCCTGATTAATGTTTAAATTAAAAAGGCCGCCCAGTTTCCAGGTTTTTACCAGCGTATCTTTGGGGTCTTTAGTGATTGATTTTGCGGCTTCATTTTTCAAATCCTTTACAGTGGGATCCTGAGCATTGCCAGAGAAAATTATTAAGGATAAAAGAATCAGGGTTGATATTCTTTTCATAAGTATGATTGTTTAATTTAAACAAATAGCAGCATTTATCAAATGCTGCTATTTGTAAAGTATAAAAATTATTTTTTTAAGCTATCCCTTATTTCCATCAACAAAGCATCAGTTGAAGATGGGCCGGCAGGGGCCTCTCCCTGTTTTTTCTTCATCCTGTTGATTGATTTGATGACAAGAAACATTACAAAAGCCACAATAATGAAATTGATAATGGCAGTTAAAAAATCACCCCATTTAATGGCAACCGCTTCCGTGATGACTTTGCCAGTGGCGTCAGTTACCGCTTCCTTAAGAACATACATGTTTTTACTAAGGTCGGCACCGCCAATCATTCCAATTAAAGGCGAAACAATTCCATCGGTAAATGAAGAAACTACTTTGCCAAAGGCACCACCCATTACAAAAGCAACCGCAATATCTACCAGGCTGCCTTGCATGGCAAAGTCTTTGAATTCTTTAATAAATCCCATGTTGTTAGTTTTTAAAATTAAAAATTTGGTTGAGGATTCAGTTAATAATATAAATCTAATGTATTTTGGATATTATTGCAAGTATGCTGGATATAAAGAATAATTATTTTAGCGGTTATTCTTTTTAAATTAAATACTTCACCTTTGCGGCAATTTTATATACTTTGAATAAAGGATTTTTAAACTGGCTTATATTTATTATTCTCTCTATCATCTGGGGCAGCAGTTTTATTATGATGAAGGAAGGCCTGCTGCATTTAACAGCTTACCAGGTAGCAGCACTCCGGATTGTTTTTTCGGGTATTGTTTTACTCCCTTCTGCAATCAAACATTTTAAACAAATACCTAAAAATAAACTACTTGTTATTTTCATGGCAGGTGTATTGGGGAGTTTGTTGCCGGCTTTTTTATTTTGTGTTGCAGAAGAAGGCATTGACAGTGCCCTTGCCGGCACACTCAATTCTTTAACTCCAATCTTTGTTATTATTGCCGGTGCATTGTTCTTTAACAGCAAAACTTCTGCCAATAAAATACTGGGCATTTTTATTGCCTTTACGGGCAGCATACTGTTATTGTTTAGTAAAGGCCATATGCAGGAAAGCCAGAATATGCTGTATGTTTCTTTTATAGTGTTGGCAACTATTTGTTACGGCATCAATGTGAATATGGTACATAAATATTTGCCTGATATCGGGTCAATTCAAATTGCTGCAATTGCACTTTCTTTAAATGCCATTCCTGCTTTAATTATTCTGATTTTTACAGGGTATTTCAATTTGCCATTAACTGATTCAGGGATTTTATATTCAACCGGTCATGCTGCTTTATTAGGAATATTTGGCACGGCCATCGCCTCCATTATTTTTTATGTATTGATAAAACGTGCCGGAGCGGTTTTTTCTTCTATGGTTACTTATGGCATACCCATAATAGCAAATTTCTGGGGAATAATTTATGGAGAAGAAGTTGGATGGAAACAATTTGCCTGCCTGTTATTAATTCTGGCAGGTGTCTACATAGCCAACCGTAAAATCTCTGCATAGAATTTATTGGAACGTATTAATCTGATTCTGTAAAAGTGATATTTTTTTCCCTGAGAAAATCTTTGATCCTGTCTGCATGAACACATATACCTACGTGTAAAAAAGGATTATTCGAAATCTTATTTTTTTTACCGTTGCTTATTATTTCAAAATCTTTCATATCAAAGCCAAGGTGTAAATGATTAGTAGCAAACTGCATCCCGTAAATACTTCCGGAGCTATCAAATAAAGGTCCGCCGCTTTGCCCTCTAAGGCCGGGCGTACTCATTTCAATTCCTGTGATACCACTATCCGGTTGAGTTGCAACAAACCTGGTTACAATACCATCAATGGGAAAGGAAGGAGAATTTGGGTTTCCGGTGTTTGTCCATTCTATGTCATCTGTATCCGGGTTATGTTTAAAGTTATTGAACTCCGGAAAAGGAAAACCAATCCTGCATAAAGATTTACCCTGTTTTATTTTGCTACTGTCTTTAATAAAGGAAGCATGAGAATTGTAAAATGTTTTATTAAACCCTTTGAATTCTAAAATGGCCAGATCGAGTGTAGGGTGTGCATGACAAGTGATCTCTTTTATGGTATCAAAACAGTTTATAAAATTATTCTTTAACTGAACAGTAGTTTCAGGAAGGTATTTATATTTTAATTCAAGCCCCTGTATATTTCTTTTGTATTTGCCATCATTTGGAATATTGTTTCGTTCTGCTTTGTACTTAAGAAAAGTATGATTTATCTGATCAGCTGCCGGTATCAGATCCATTACATGTTTACAGGTAATAGCAACGCCATTATCATTTACAAAAAAGAAAGTAGAACTTCCGGGGAGTATTAAACCACTATAGGTTCTTGAAATACTGTGCAGGGGACGTGTAAACTGTAAAACTTTTTCTATTGCCTGTTCAAACATATCGTAGGTTAAATAATTATTTATAAGAATACAAAAACCTTTCGTTTTGATTCTAAAACTAATTAAACAGCCATTATCTCTTTTTCCTTTGCCGCCAAATGTTTTTCTATCAGTAAAATATATTTGTCTGTAGTTTCCTGTGCCTCTTTCTCAGCATCTTTACTAATGTCTTCACTTAATCCATCTTTCTGCAGTTTCTTAATGACTTCAATGCCATCCCTGCGGATATTTCGTACAGCTACTTTTGCATGTTCACCTTCGGTATTACAGCGTTTTACCAGTTCTTTTCTTCTCTCTTCGGTTAAAGGAGGCAAAAATAAACGGATTACGTTACCATCATTTTGTGGATTAATACCAATATTAGCCATCGTTATTGCCCTTTCAATAGCCTGTAACATATTTTTTTCCCAGGGTTGAACTGAAATAGTACGGGCATCTAAAACAGAAATATTTGCGATCTGGTTAATGGCTGTGGGGTTGCCATAATAATCTGCCATGATCCCATCCAGCATGGTTGGATTTGCTTTGCCAGCACGAATTTTAACCAATTCTGCCTCCAGGTGATTTAACGCTTTTGACATTGAGGCTTCTGTATCGCTGATAATCTTATTTATTTCTTCAGACATAGTTATTGTTATTGATTGGCAGCAAAGCTATAAAAAACTAATGTCATTTAGCGATTGCACATAAATAAGCGAGAGGAAGTAAGAAATTAGTAAAACTTATGAAGAAAAAAATAAGCCATATACAAGTAAGTAAAACTAATCAGCTTCTACAACTTCCGAAGCAAGATTGAGAATTTTGTGGGATTTTAAGATTCCGGCATTTGCAATACTCTCATTAACTGCATTTTTATTCTTAGGGCGGCTGTAATAGATAATGCCTATGAAAACAAATGCTGATAATAGCAAGATACCGAGAACAGTAGTGGTACCTAAACCACGAAGAAAAAACGCCATGGCAATAAATGTGATATTAACTGATACGCAGGTAAATGTTACCATACGATGGCTTAAACCAAGGTCAAGCAAAAAATGATGAACGTGTGTTCTGTCGGGGCTAAAAGGCGAACGCCTGTCCAGAATGCGCAATCCAAACACACGAAGCGTATCAAATAAAGGGATCATTAAAATAGAAAACCCAATTGCAGGGGCGGCCTCAATTGGAAAATTTGAAACAGGATTTCCTGCAACATTAATAAATTTTATTACTAAAATCGAATTCACTAATCCTAATAAAAGTGAACCGGTATCACCCATAAATATTTTAGCAGGAGAAAAATTATAAATTAAAAAACCAATAGTACTTCCGGCCAGGGCAAAAGCCATAACAGCATAAGTTAACTGTCCGGCATAAAAAAAGTATACTCCAAAAACAAGAGTAGTCAATAAACCCAGGCTACCTGCAAGTCCGTCAACGCCATCAATGAGGTTAAAAGAATTGGTAATTACTATAATTGTAAATATGGATAAAACAATGCTGGCTATATGAGGTATTTCATTGATGCCCAAAAATCCATGCATGTTGGTGATTTGTATACCACCAAATTTTATGATTATACCGGCGGCAATTAACTGTCCGATAAATTTCTTGCTGGCTGATAAAACCAATATATCATCTTTGATACCCAGGAAAAAAATGACTGTGGCAGCGGCGGCAAAATATTGAAGTTCTGAAGTGATACCCGAGGGAACGCCCATTAGCGTTGCGATAATAAAACCGGCAAATATGCCCAGTCCGCCTAACGTAGGGATAACGTTCTTATGAACCTTACGTTCATCCGGCTCATCAAACAATTTTTTGTCTTTAGCAACCTGTATGATAACAGGGATGGCAAAAAAGGTAATCAAAAAAGCCAGTGCAGCACTAAGTAAGATATTATCCATTCTGTAAGTTTAAATCTTCATCAGGTATTGCGCAAAAGTATTAAATATGTTTCGAGGATAAAAACCTAAAACAATTTAATTAGACACAATTTTCTCCAAAAGAGTTGCCTGATTATTTTGCCGGGAAATTTACTATGTAAAATTGGCTTTTCCCGGTATTGGTATGCAAATAACGTATAAATTATAAACTTATTATTAACTATTCTGCTCTGAGTGGTTATTTTACTTTGTATTTGAGGGTATTTTAAAGTAGGTTTGCCACTTTTCCGGGGTTTAGCCTTAATTCGTCCATATTCAGAATGATTAAATGGCCTGTTTTAATAAAAGATAATTGATTTTCGTATGAATGATTTAAAAGACATTGCTACACAAATCCGCAGGGATATTGTACGTATGGTTCATGCTGTGCAAAGCGGCCACCCGGGTGGATCTTTAGGGTGTACAGAATACTTTACTGCGCTATATTTTAGTGTAATGAAGCATGACCCTAAATTTAATATGGATGGGATTGGAGAGGACCTGTTTTTTTTGAGCAATGGTCATATTTCCCCCGTTTTTTACAGTTCCCTGGCCCGTAGTGGTTATTTTCCAATTCAGGAACTTAATACTTTCAGAAAAATAAACAGCCGTTTACAAGGCCACCCAACAACACATGAACATTTGCCGGGAGTACGAATCGCCAGCGGTTCATTAGGCCAGGGCATGAGTGTGGCAATTGGGGCTGCATTGGCAAAAAAACTGAACAACGATAACAATATTGTTTATTCTTTACATGGAGATGGAGAACTGGATGAGGGACAGAATTGGGAAGCCATTATGTTTGCAGCACATAAAAAAGTTGACAACCTTATTTCAACTATTGACTGGAATGGACAACAGATTGACGGCCCAACCAAAACCGTCATGGCTTTAGATAGTCTTAAAGCAAAGTTTGAAGCATTTAACTGGCAGGTACTGGAAATGAATGGTAATGATATGGATGCTGTTGTTGCCGGTTTAAATAATGCAAAAACATTTGTTGGTAAAGGCAAACCAATTGTTATCCTGATGAAAACTGAAATGGGCAAAGGAATTGATTTTATGGAAGGCAGTCATGAATGGCATGGCATTGCACCAAACGATGAACAGTTACAAAAAGCTTTGGCTCAATTACCAGAAACATTAGGGGATTATTGATCGCAGATTAATACAGATTAAATCTGATTTCACAGATTTACGTGATTTTTGGTGAAAAGTAAAAGCTAATATCTGCGAAATTATTTCCAATCTGTGAAAATCAGCGATTCATCTTAATTCAAAACTTTGCCTGCTTGCTTTACGTGCCGGAAACCAGGCAGCTGTAAAGGCAATCGCTGTTGCTGTTGCAGCTACTAATAAAAAATCAGTGATAATCAGTTTTACGGGAAAGTAATCCAGCAAAAAAGATCCTCCTTCTAATTTGATCAGTTTAAATTTTAATTGCAGTAAGCAGATTACAATTGCCATTAAAATACCAATCACAGTTCCTATACTTCCCAACAATAAACCTTCACTTAAAAATATTTTGAGGATACTCTTTTCACCGGCGCCCATGCTTTGTAATACATTGATGTCTTTTCTTTTTTCAAGTACCAGCATCGTGAGAGCACTTACCATGTTAAATGCAGCAATGATGAGTATTAAAGTAAGCACTCCATAAATAGCCCACTTTTCCAGTTTCATGGTATTGTAAAGGCTGGTATTTTGTTCGTATTTAGTTTGAACTTTATAATTGTTGCCAAGCAATGATGAGAGTTTAACTTTCTCATCAAGTGGGTCTGTTTTTGGTTTAAGTTTTATTTCTACGGCGCTGTATTCATCTGCAGCAAATCCCATTTGCTGTTTTACAAATCCAATATTGGTGATGGCATATTTATCATCAAATTCCTGCTGAATGGTAAATGAACCTGATGCCTTGATATAACCCTCGCTTAAAGATTGCAGGGGATCATTATTCAGGCTGTTTTTTTTAGGCAGGATAACAGTTAATGGGTCAGCAGGTAAAGCTGCGTCGACATTTACAGCAGCTGCATTCTGAATACCAGAGCCGGTAATAAGATAAGGCTCATTAGTTGTGCCGGTAAAGTATTTACCCCGGTTTGTTTTAGCCGCAACACCACTGACTTTTGGATAATTATCATCTACACCCTTCAGGTAAATAACAGTTTGGGCATCATGATTTTTCAGTAAAGCTTTTTCTTCTGCGATCAAAGAAATATTTTCTACGTCGGGCAGTTTTTTCAGCGCAGCAATTTGTTCTGGAGTAAGTATACATGTTTTTCCTTTTGCAGGAATAACTTTTATATCTGTATAAAAAGAGGAGTATAATGATTTTACCAGGTCTTCAAAACCATTAAATACGCTCAGGACAAGTACCTGGCAACAGGTTGCAAAAGCAATAACACCAACTGTTACCCATGCAATGATGTTTATGGCATTGGCACTTTTTTTTGCTTTAAAATATCTCCATGCAAAAGTTAAGTACATCGGGAGTTTATGGTTTGTTACCTTCTTCTTTTTTAATATCCTTGAAGATCTGTTCCATTTTATCTACATAATCTAATGTATCATCAATGTAAAAAGTAAGGTTGGGCATACTTCGCAACTGGTGACGCACCCTTGTAGTAAGTTCTTTTTTTATTTCCCAGCTCCGCTCTTCAATTTTTTTCAATGCGGCAAAACTATCTGCTATTTGAAAAAAACTGAGGTAGACCCTTACTTCAAAAAGATCGGGAGTGATCTTTACCGAGGATATGGAAACCATTCCGCCATCCATCATGGATAATCCCAGGCGCTGAAAAATATCACTCAATTCTTTATTAAGCAAACCTGCCACTTGTTTCTGTCTTTTACCTTCTAACATTATGTTTACGCTTTAAACGCTGTAAAATTAGTTACTTTGCCTTGATTTGACCGATTTTTAAAAACAATGAAGAAATACGCAAGGCTATTCCGCTATCTGACAGCATATAAGGCAAACATTGCATTATATTTTTTATTCATCATATTATCTATAGTATTTTCTGTAATTTCTATTGGTTCCTTACCCTTTTTTTTAGACCTGATCTTTACCAAGGGAAGAGAAATAGTAGTAAGACCAGAAACAATATCCTCATCGCAGGATCTTATAAAATACATTAGTTACCAGTTACAGGAATTGATGAATGCCAACAGTAAAGCCTTTGTTTTGGGGTTGATCTGTATCTTGGTGATCATTGCTGTTTTCCTGAAGAACCTGTTTACCTATTTATCCTATTACATTCTGGCACCCATGCGTAATGGTGTAATGAACCGGTTGAGGAAAGAACTGTTCCAGAAAATACTTACCATGCCCATTGGCTATTTTACAGAAAGGCGTAAAGGCGATATCATGAGCCGTATGACCAATGATGTAGGAGAACTGGAAAATTCTGTAGTAGGCACTGTGGAAGGGTTTATAAAAGACCCTTTGAATATTATTATTCTTTTAGGTACCTTAATTTTTATCAGCCCTAAACTTTCACTTTTCTTATTGATCTTCCTGCCGCTTACAGGTTTTATTATTGGGCGGATAAGCCGTTCATTAAAAAAACAATCTAATACCGCTGCAATAAAACAAGGTGAAGCCCTTTCTGTTTTGGACGAAACATTAGGCGGATTAAGAGTTATAAAAGCATTTACAGCCGAACGGCTGGTGGGTAAAAAATTTGAAGAACATAATGAAGACCTGTTTCACATCAAAAATAAAATGCAGTATCGCCGTGACCTTGCATCACCGCTATCCGAATTTTTAGGTGTGCTGGTTTTATGTGGCATTCTTTATTTTGGCGGGCAACTGGTATTGGGGGGTAATGCCGGCGGACTTACCGATAAAGGATTCATCATGTACATTGGTATTTTCACGCAGATCATCAATCCGGCCAAATCATTATCCACTTCTTTTTATAATATGCAAAAAGGCAGCGCTGCTATAGCCAGGATAGAAGAGGTATTGCAGGCTCCGGTAATGGTGGAAGAAGCAGTTAATCCTAAACCAATAAAAACTTTTGAGCATTCTATTGAATTTAAGAATGTTGGTTTTTCTTATGAGGATGTTACTATTTTGAAGAACATTAATTTAAAAGTTGAGAAAGGAAAGACCATTGCATTGGTTGGAAGCAGCGGCGCCGGTAAAAGTACACTGGCCGACCTGGTTCCCCGTTTTCATGACGTGGGCTCAGGTGAACTGTTGATCGATGGGATTAACATTAGAGAATATTCTCTTGATCAGTTAAGGGGCCTGATGGGTATAGTAACACAGGAACCTATCTTATTTAATGATACTATTGCCAATAATATTACACTGGGTATTGAGAATGCCACACCTGAAGCCATTGAGCAAGCAGCTAAAATTGCCAATGCCCATAATTTTATCATTCAAAAAGAACAGGGATATAATACCAATATTGGTGACCGTGGCGGCAAACTCAGTGGTGGCGAACGCCAGCGCATGACCATTGCAAGAGCAGTACTTAAAAATCCACCCATATTAATTTTAGATGAGGCAACCTCATCTTTAGATACCGAAAGCGAAAGACTGGTACAGGATGCTATCAATAACTTAATGAACAACCGTACTTCAATTGTTATAGCCCATCGCTTAAGTACCATCCGCCATGCCGATGAAATTGTTGTATTGCAACTGGGAGAAATTGTAGAAAGAGGAACACATGATTCCTTAATTGCACAAAACGGATTTTATAAAAGATTGGTAGATATGCAGGAGGTAAAATAAATTGTTTCTAAGCACCTTCAATCAACCCCACCGCATTTCCCCATGGATCAATAAGGGTAGCTACTTTTATGCCACCACCTACATCAGATACTTTGTATAAAATGGTTGCGCCCTTGTCAATTAATTTTTGAACACAATTTTCAATCTCATCCACTGCCCAATGAGAAACAGTTTGATTTCCGATAGTAACCGTATCATCTATTGGATGCAAGCCCAGTTCACAACCATTAAAATCAAAACCTACATAAAAGGGTTCATCAAAATAAGGTTGATTGCCGGTAAGGCTGATGTACCACTCTTTTGCTTTTTGCAGATCGGGTACATAATAAATAACGGTTCTTAATTTTTTAAACATGGTTGCTGTGTTTTTTAATAAAAAAGAGAATGAAATTAATCATTCTCTCTAAATATTTATACTCCAGGTTCCCCTTTAGGGGCGGAGGGGTTTACTTCACCGCTCCCATCTTAGCTTCAATGCTAAGCGTAGCATGGGGCACTGCACGTAAACGGGCTTTATCAATTAAACGGCCTGTTACACGGCAAATACCATAGGTCTTATTTTCAATGCGCATGATGGCTTTTTCCAGGTGATCAATAAAAGTGATCTGGCGGCTGGCCATTTGGCTCAGTTGCTCCCTTTCCATGCTCATACTGCCATCTTCCATGGTCATATAACGGGCATCATCATTATCGCCACCCATTTCATCTTTACGGGTAATTAAGCCCTGCAAATAAGACAATTCTTTTTTAGCAGATTCCAGCTTGCGTTGAATAAGTTCCCTGAATTCGTTCAGGTCAGTATCGCTGTAACGAACAATTGGTGCGCCTAAATCATGCACCGGTTGGTCTAATACCGACTTGGTAAAGTCAGGCTGGTATTTACGTGATGTTTTAGTATTGATCTTTGGAAGAACAACCGGCTTTGCAGGTATGATCTTGATGTCTTTTGCTTTTACCGGGGCTGTGGCTCTAACGGGTAATTTTTTTACCGGTTCATGCTTAGCAGCAGGTTTTTTTACTTCAATCTTGTTTTTCATAGGTTTTATGACCGCTTTTTTTACTATTGCTTTCGCAACTGGTTTAACAGGTTTTTTTATTGCTTTTTTAGGGGCTGGCTTAGCTGCAGGTTTTTTTGCAACCGGCTTTTTTGCAACTACCTTTTTAGGGGCTGTTTTTTTAGCCGGCACTGATTTTTTAACTGGTTTTACCGCTTTTTTAGCTGTAGGTTTAGCTGCTTTCTTTTTTGTTGCCATACTATTATCCTTTTTTAAGTACGTTCACTTTTAATATGGCATCATTCACTTCAATCTCAATACCGGTATCTAAAACAGGCAAAAAAGCAAGCGAATCAGCCAGAATTTCGGCGCAAATATAGCCTTTATATTGAATTAATGAAGGTTGTAGCCTGTCATTTTGTGATACTATAACATCTATACGGTCGGTAAGGTTAAAACCACTGTCTTTGCGTATGTTTTGGATACGATTAACGAACTCCCTTGCATCACCTTCTTTTTTCAAATCATCGGTAATTATAATGTCTAAAGCCACCGTTAATGAGCCTTTTACTGCTACTTCATAGCCTGGAATCTCATCTGTAGATATCTCCAGGTCCTCGGCTGTGATAATAATTGGTTCTTCGCTACGGGTTTCAAATCCCGGATTAAGGATGTATTCACCGTCCAATACTTTATCAATAGTTGTATTATCAAATTTACCAATCTCATCAGCCGCCCATTTCATTTTAGCGCCCAGCTTTTTACCCAGGGTTTTAAAATTGGCTTTTGCTTTTTTCTTTATAAAATCATTTTCAGCACCTAAAACATCTACTTCTTTAATATTGGTTTCTGCTTTAATGATCTCTTCTACTTTTTTGATCCGGGAAGCCATCGTTGCATCCATTGCCGGGATAAAAACTTTCTGCAATGGCTGCCTAACTTTGAGATTTACTTTTTTACGAAGTGATAATATCAACGAGGATATATCCTGTGCCAGTTGCATTCTTTTTTCAAGATCAAGATCAATTACTGATTCATCTGCGTTAGGAAAGTCAGTATGATGCACCGATTCGTTTGCAAAGCGATTAGAAACATTATTCAAATTAAGAAATAACCAATCAGCAAAGAACGGGGCGATGGGGGCCATTAATTTACTCAGTGTTTCCAAACATTCGTACAGGGTTTGATAGGCACAGATTTTATCATGCTCATATTCTCCTTTCCAGAACCGGCGGCGGCAAAGCCTTACATACCAGTTGCTCAAATGGGCATCTACAAAATCTTCAATGGCACGACCTGCCTGTGTAGGCTCATACTCATCAAAATTCTGTTGGGCGGTTTTTATTAAAGTATTTAAAGAAGACAATATCCACTGGTCAATTTCGGGCCTCTCTTTTACAGGAATATACGTTTCTTTAAAAGCAAAGCCATCCACATTGGCATACAATGCAAAGAATTGATAAGTATTATATAAAGTACCGAAGAATTTTCGCTGCACTTCTTTTATTCCTTCCACATCAAACTTTAAACTATCCCAGGGTGATGCATTGGTGATAAGATACCAACGGGTTGCATCGGCACCAAAAGTATTGATGGTTACAAAAGGATCAACCACATTGCCCAGTCGCTTACTCATTTTATTGCCAGCCTTATCCAGCACAAGGCCATTACTTACGACTGTTTTGTAGGCTACACTGTCAAATAATAAAACGCCCAATGCATGTAAGGTATAAAACCAACCCCTTGTCTGGTCAACGCCTTCAGCGATAAAATCAGCGGGAAAGGCCCCATCCCAACCTTCCCCAAAGGGGAAGGGGTTACCTGCATTTACTTTAACCATATCCAAGCCCCATTGGGCATAAGGCATAGCACCACTGTCAAACCAAACATCAATAAGATCAGCAACACGTTTCATTGGCTTACCCAGGGGACTCACGAGTGTAATTTCATCTACATAAGGTTTATGCAGATCTAAAATGCCCTCATGTAAATAATGCTTATTGGTTTCACCGCCCAATACTTCAGCGGCTCTTTTTATTTCATTGTTTAATTCTTCAATAGAGCCGATACATTTTTCTTCTTCTCCATCTTCTGTTTTCCAGATGGGTAACGGCGTTCCCCAAAAGCGGCTGCGGCTTAAGTTCCAGTCCACCATATTCTCTAACCAGTTACCAAAGCGGCCCGTACCGGTGCTTGCAGGTTTCCAGTTGATGGTTTTATTCAGTTCAACCATTCTGTCTTTTACAGCTGTGGTTTTAATGAACCAGGCATCCAACGGGTAATAAATGATGGGCTTATCAGTGCGCCAGCAATGCGGATAATTGTGTTCGTATTTTTCAACTTTAAAAGCCCGGTTCTCTTTTTTAAGTTTTACAGCAATGTCAACATTTACATCCACATAATCTTTTTCATCTTTGTAATTCTTTACATAACGTCCACTAAATTCACCAACGCCTTCAATAAATTTTCCTTGTTTGTCAACTAAGGTTAAAATACCAAGATTATTTTTTTGTCCCACTCTAAAATCATCTGCACCAAAAGCAGGTGCTGTGTGAACGATGCCGGTACCATCTTCAGTAGTTACAAAATCTCCAAGGATAACTTTGAATGGTTCTGCACCCGGAGTTAATTCCTGTATTTTTTCTAAGGTATTAGCTTCGGAGGGGAGGAGTTGTTCGTATTGTATGCCTTCTAATTCGCTGCCTTTGAAATCGGAAAGAATTTTCCAGGGAGCGGCCCCCCCGCCCCCCGTAGGGGGGATCTTAGACCCTTCAATGCTATTCAGCTTTTCTGAATATTCACTGAAGTTCCCATTTTCATTTTCTGCTTTAAAATATTTGGCTACTAATGCTTTGGCAAGAATTACATTTATAGGAAGATGTGTATATGGGTTAAATGTCTGTACCAAAACATAATCAATGTTTGGCCCAACCGTCAACCCAAGGTTTGAAGGAAGTGTCCATGGAGTAGTTGTCCAGGCCATAAAGAAAGCCCCCCCACTCCCCAAAGGGGGGATTGAAGAAGACTCTGCAATTGCAGAAAATATTCTTGTAACTGTGTGGTGTTCTTTAGCCCTTCCTTCGGAGGGGTTGGGGAGGCGGAACATGGCTACCGCACTTGTATCCTTCACATCCTTATATGTTCCCGGCTGGTTTAATTCATGACTGGATAAACCTGTTCCTGCAGCAGGAGAATAGGGTTGGATGCTTACACTTTCATACAGGTATCCTTTCTTATACAATTCACTCAGGCACCACCAAAGTGTTTCAACATAATTATTTTCAAAAGTTACATAGGGATTCTTTAAGTCAACCCAATAGCCCATTTTCTGGGTGATGTCATCCCACTTGTCTTTAAACCGCATCACTACCTCACGGCACTTTTTATTATAATCTTCCACCGATATCTTAACGCCAATATCTTCTTTGCTGATCCCTAATTCTTTCTCTACGCCTAATTCAATTGGCAAGCCATGGGTATCCCATCCGCCCTTACGTTTTACCTGGAAACCCTGCATAGTTTTGTAGCGGCAAACCAGGTCTTTGAGTGTTCTTGAAATAACATGATGAATCCCTGGCATACCATTGGCGCTTGGAGGGCCTTCGTAAAAAACAAAAGGTGTCTTTCCTTCCCTTAACTCCACACTTTTTTCGAAAGTGCTTTCCTTTTTCCATTTAACCAGTATCTCTTCGCTGATGGATGGGAGGTTAAGTTGCTGAAATTCTGTGTATTTAACACTCATATAATTTTTTCTTCAATCTGTAGGATAATAAGTGTGCAAAGGTAGGAAAATAGAGGGGTTGAATAATAGAGACATTTTGATTAATAAGAGGAATAAATACTATAGTTTTTCATGTAGTTATACGATTAAACAATTTTAATTTATCGTGAAAGCTGCAATGATATTAACTTTCAGGGGTAGTTATCCACAGTTTAGGGTATTTGGCATAGTATTGGCATTTATGTTTGCGATACTGGAATTCAATATTTATTAAAAAATAATATTTTAAGGCTTTTGCTGGTTTAGGGTTTTATTAGGGTAAAAGACGGGAATACTCTTATTCCCGTCTTACTTTCAATATTTCACTAAAATGCCGGTTTAAATTGTCCCGTTTTAAAAATTCAATCCTTGTTACTATTTAGGTTGCGCTAAATATCCATGAAAAAACCAATAATATCTGACCAAAGAAAGAGTTATTAAAAAAAATTGCAACAAAATATGTAACACCCCCAAATGAAAAAAAGGCATCTTCTGAATAAGAAGATGCCTTTCGTTTTGTAAATTATTTTTTAAAAATTTGTAGACCCGTTTGCCTGATAGGTATACCTGAAACGGTAAATCAACCTCACCGGCGTTGGACCAACGAATGGTTCATAATCTACAGCCAGTAATTCCATTTTTACATAATTGTTATCTGCTGTGCGGAAGATAAATGTCTTGCCGGCCTTGGGAGCAAAAGCATGCGTTGTTGGATTATAATCGTACCAGCTGCCGTCTTTAATTCCTTTTTGAGAGGCTGTGGTGTCATAAGCATAGCCTGAACCAGGAGCTGTTGTAACAGTACTGTAAATACTGTTTTGCAAAATAGCACCTGCATTACCCGGGCCATAACTATAACTATTAAGAATGAAAGTTGTTAGCCTCAAACCGAAATCCCATTTGGTTGAAGCACTGTCACTGTTAGCTACAATTGCATCGTTTTTGAAACTGAAAAAAGTATAGGCACTCGTAGGGCTGAAGTTTACTTTTAAAGAATCTGTTTTTTGAACCGTTGTAATAGTTGTAACGGCGGCATCATTTTTTGAGCATGAACTTAACATAAAAATCATTGCTGTGGCGGCAATCATACTTGCCTTGATGGTATTCTTCATTTGTCTGTTTATTTATTGTTTTGAAAATATTTGTTGAAGGTTAAAATTGCAATTGATCAGATAAGTGGTTCCGGGAAGATTTGGCAGTTTGTCTTTATCCTTATGATTTAATAAATTCTCTGCGCCAACCTGCAGTTCAAATCCTTTTTTAAAAGACTTACTTAAAGCAGCGTTTAATAAAACATATCCTTTCACATATTCACGGTCATCGTCTAAAATATTGTCTCCATTAATATCGCTGTATCCATAGCGCCCCCTGTAGTTTACTCTTATATTGGCAGCCCAGCCCTTAACCTCGTTTGTGTAAAAGAACTGCAGGTTGGCTGTATGTTTACTGCGGTTAAATAAACCACCATACTCCGACCTGGTAACATAAGAACTTACATAGCTTACCGGATCTCTTTTTACAACTTTATCGTTTTTAATTCTTTTCAGAACCTCTTTATCCTTTGCTTCCAGGTACTGGTAGCCTGCATTAATACTGAAATATGTATTGAAGGGATGGCTAATATTTACATCGAATCCTTGTGTATAAACCTTGTTCACATTTATATAGCTGAATATGGCCTGGCTATTAGTTTTGGTAAAAGGAAGATTGTAACGGTCAATAAGATTATTTATATCATTACGAAATACATTAGCAGTAAAATTTGTTTTATTGTTTAAAGTGTATCTGCCACCAATATTTATACCAACAGACTTTTCTGGTAACAAAATATGATCACCCAGGTAAGGGCTGATATTTATTGATTGATCTATCTGCCCCTGTTGTTGAAGCTGCATTAAACCATTTGAAAGTTCATTTGCTCCTAATAGGGTATAACCCACCAGCGAGTTGGTAAAATATAAAAACTGCTGACGAAAATCGGGTGCCTTAAAACCAGTACCGATTGAACCGTTAAAACTCAAATTAGTTTTTACTTTATAAGCCAATGCCAGTTTTGGATTGAACTGCAGCTTATACAACGAATGTTTATCCAGCCTAGCCCCTGCAGTAATGTTCAGTTTGTAATTCAGTAGCCATTCTTTTTGTGCAAATAAATAAAAGGCGTTAAAATTTCTTTTTTCAGCATACCGGTTTGCATCAATGGTTTCGTAATTGTAACCAACTCCTGCAATTAGTTTTTGATTTCTTTTTTCACCAATTTCAACCTGTAGCTCAGGTTTTAGTAAAAACTGGTACATAAAACTTTTATCAAATAGTTGTTTGGTATCTGATAAAGAGACTTCCCCGTTATTTTGATAGCCCGTTATATATATCCTGGCAATCATTTTTATTTTATCTGAGAAATTGTGAAAGAGTTGGTTATTGAAACTCCAGTCTCTCTCATTGCTGGTGCCATTTACTGCTGCCGGTTGTGCCCCGGTGTACACTAAATAATTATTAAACTGTTTTTGAGTAAAGAACCGTGCTGATGATTGCAAATGTGTACGGGAATTAATATCATAAAAAACTTTGGCAGCAAAAGAATAATTGCGATAAGAGTCAACAGTTTTGCCATAAATAGTCTTATCTAAATCGTAACCACTGCTGCTGTAACGGTTGGCAAAAAGTTGCAGACTTGTTCTGTTTTTTTTGATGGATTGATTTGCTGTAATACCCCAGGTGTTATTACTTGCCTGGTTTAATTGTAAAGAAGAAATATTATTTTTTGGTTTTTCTGTAATTATATTTATTACGCCAGCTAATGCATCAGAGCCATATAAACTGGTGGCAGGGCCTTTAATAATTTCTATTTGACGAATATTACCAACTGCAATTCTTCCTAAGTTTAAGATGCCTGCATTTCTTCCTGTCAGGGGTTCTCCGTCAATTAATATCAGGGTATAAGCCGGGTCTAAGCCCTGTAATTGTATACCACTGCCAAAGGGGTTTGGGTAGCCCTGTAAGGATTGCCCCAATGGATTATCAGCCAATATCAAACCGGTTTGCTGTTGTAGTATATCAATCAGTTTTTGGGAACCGGTTTGCTGAATGAACTTTTTGCTGATGACCTGTATGGGAACCGGAATGTCGCCTATACTTTTTTCTGTACGGGTTGTAGTTACAATAACTTCTTCAATAGTTTTTAGTTTATTAAACCCGGTATCCTTTAGCGCATTTTGTGCATATGAAAAATCTGTTACCAACAAAAAGCAGGAGAAAAAGATTGTATATTTTTTTATTGCTGTCATTTATGAATACAAAGTTGTTTCAGTAACGCAGGAGAATTATCATGAAATTGTCATGATGTTAAATACCTGCTCAAAATCATATTGTTTTACCAAATGATGACAGAACAACTGATAACAATCAAAATAGTTACTGATGAAAGTCAGGAACTGTGTACGAAATATAATTTTGAGAATTTTATTTTAAGAAAATGCGTTGATAATTCTTACTCCGGCATACTTGTGATTACAAGATTGTTAAATTCGGGAAAGAAAATGATTAATGAAATTGGCTCTTGTAGAAAAGAAACAAGTTTTAATTAACGCAGCAACAATTCACAAGGCTTGATGCCGGTATGTTTTTTAAATGCAGTACTGAAATGAGAGATGGAAGAATAGCCCAGCAGTAATGAAACTTCGGTTACACTTAAGCCTTTATCGTACAATAAATATTTGGCATGTTCCATGCGCTGGCTTTGGTAAAAGTCAAAGATGGTAGTACCAAAAATTTCTTTAAATCCTTTCTTTAAATAACATTCATTGATGGCAACTTTACGGCTGAGCG
>JBDTUK010000112.1:0-16863 GCA_040007795.1 Ferruginibacter sp. | reverse complement strand
CGTACGAACTTATACATTTGCAAAAAATTAAACCCTTTTAGAAGATGTTCTGGACACTAGAATTAGCCTCTCATTTGGAAGATGCGCCCTGGCCGGCAACAAAAGACGAATTAATTGATTACTCTATCCGTAGTGGCGCTCCTATTGAAGTTGTAGAAAATTTACAGGAACTGGAGGATGAAGGAGAGATATATGAAGGACTGGAAGATATATGGCCTGATTATCCAAGCCAGGAAGATTTCTTTTTTAATGAAGATGAATATTGATCACTGATTATTCTGATTTAAAAGATTTCGCTGATAGGGGCTGCTGATTAAGGCAGCCTTTTTTAATCGCAGATTAAATAGATTTATGAGATTTCGCAGATTCTTGATATTGGAAAAATCTGCGATTGTTTTTACATTTTATTTATAACCGCTTCAGTTACTCCGGTAAATGAGAATCCTCCATCATGAAATAGATTTTGCATAGTTACCATCCTCGTCATATCGCTGAACATCATCACACAGTAATTTGCACAATCATCTGAACTGGCATTACCCAGCGGACTCATTTTTTCTGCATAGTCCATAAAGCCATCGAATCCTTTTACGCCACTACCTGCTGTAGTACGAACAGGAGATTGTGAAATAGTATTTATCCGTACATGTTTTTTTACGCCGTAATGATATCCAAAACTCCTTGTTATACTTTCCAATAAAGCTTTTGCATCTGCCATTTCATTATAATCAGGAAACACCCTTTGTGAAGCTATGTAAGTCAACGCTACTACACTACCCCACTCATTAATGGCATCCATCTTCATGGCAGTTGCCAGTACACGATGTAAGCTTACTGCAGATATATCAAGTGATTTGGCATTGAACCCGTAATCTATTTCAGTATAATGTTTGCCTTTACGAACATTGATGCTCATGCCAATGGAATGTAAAATAAAATCAACACCACCACCAAAATGTTCCATCGCCTTGGTGATAAGATTTGTTACATCTTCATTGCTGCTAACATCGCATGGAATGACCGGCGCATTAACCGCTTCAGCCAGTTTATTGATCTCACCCATACGCATGGCAACGGGTGCGTTGGTTAAAATGAGATCAGCGCCTTCCTCATGGCATTTCAAAGCCGTTCTCCAGGCAATAGACCTATCGTCCAGTGCACCGAATATGATTCCTTTTTTTCCTTTTAGCAGATTATAAGACATAAATAAATCTTTTAAATGATTGAGGGGGTAAAAATAGCACTCTTATCTTTTAAATTTAAAGAAAAACTCTTTATAATGAAATATCAAAAAACTAAAAATAAATACCAGCACAAAAACGGTTGCAAGGTTCACCAGCACGAACAGTAAAAAATACCCGAAAGATCGCCTGGGATCAATTTTCTTCTTCCAAAACCGGTAAAGAGCAAAAGCAGCAAAAGTTGTAATGATCAGTATTAAAAGAAGCAAGAGTTTTGAGACCAGCATACGCCTGTATTGATAATAAGTTAATTCCCCACCATTTCTCTTGCATTCTGTAATGCAGCAGCAGTAGGCTTTTCACCACTCAGCATTTGTGCTATTGTGGTGATGCGTTCGTCATTATTCAAAAGACGTATGGAGGTAACAATTTTATCTTTATCAATGGCTTTGAACACAAAATAATGGGCATCTGCCCGGGCAGCGATCTGCGGCTGATGTGTTATGGATATCAACTGGTGAGAACACGACAGCTCTTTCATAATATTACCCACCTGCCTGGCCGCCTCGCCACTGATACCGGTATCTATTTCATCAAAGATCAATGTAGGTAATTGCAGTTTTTTGGCAACCAGCGATTTAATGCATAACATCAACCGGCTTAACTCGCCACCACTGGCTACTTTACGCAAGGGTTCAAAACGATTGCTTTTATTGGCATCGAATAAAAATTCAATTTTATCTGATCCATATTCACCTAAAGTATTTAATGATTCTGCCTCTGCCATAAACTTTGCATTGGGCATACCCACACGGGCCAGTAAATTATTTACATTTTCTGTAAAAGGCTTGATGGCTTTTTTACGGTTAGATGATATGACTGTTGCCAATTGCTCAGATTGCTGCAGCAGTTCTTTGGTTTGCTTTTCTTTTTGCAGTATGGCTTCGCTGATATTGAGAATATCATTTAATTTTTGCTGCAACTCATCTTTTAATTGTAAAAGCTGATTGGTAGAATTAAAGCCATGCTTCTTTTGCAGTTTATACCCCAGTGAGATCCTGTCGTTGACCAATTGAATACGTTCGGCACTGTATTGCACACTATCGTTAATATTTTCCAGTTCATCTGCAATATCCTGCAATTCTAATTGAGTACTCTGTAATCTTTTTGCCAGTTCTGCAATACCGGCATGATATTCATCAAGCGCATGTAATTTACTGTGCAGTGTTTTTAATTGCTGCACCAATGGCTGTTCACTTTCCTTTAATTCAAAGCCAATAGCTGATAGTTGCTGCTTTACAGATTCGGCATTACTCAAGAGTTTCAATTCTGCATCCAGTTCCTCCAGTTCATTTTCTTTAAACCCTGCTTCTTCCAGTTCATCAAACAAAAACTTGTTATAATCCAAGGCAGCATTAGCAGCTGATTGTTCAGCCTGCAACTCAGTCAATTCCTTTCTTGCTTGCTTATAGTGATGAAAAACCTGTTGGTATTGTTGTAAAAGATCGGCATTGCCTGCCAGTGCATCTAAAACTTCCTGTTGAAAATCTGAGGAGCCTAACTCCAATGTATCAAACTGCTGGTGCAGGTCAACCAGCAAAGAACTAAGCGCTTTAAGCTGGTTAAGGTTTACAGGAGTATCATTAATGAAAGCCCTTGATTTGCCATTGGCAGCTATCTCACGCCGTATCATCAGTTCATCTTCAGCATCCAGGTCATTCTCTTTTAAAAACTCCCGGATGGCTTTTTTATTCATGGCTTTAAATGAGCCTTCAACCACACATTTCTTTTCTTTCTGCTGCAATACGGTACTGTCTGCTCTTTCACCTAATATGAGACTTAATGCCCCCATTAAAATACTTTTACCGGCGCCCGTTTCTCCCGTGATAATATTTAGCTTATCCGAAAAATTGACTTCCAGCTCATTGATAATAGCGTAATTCTGTATGTTTAGTTTGCGAAGCATGTTTTCATTTAACAGGTAAGCAAATTAGCAAATTTAGCCACAGCTTCGTCAATTATTTCACACAAATAAAAAGAGTCCACAAATTGTGAACTCTTCCAGTATCTGGTATCCAGTATCTTTTATTTTACTACTACAGAATCACTCAGGTCAGCATCCACTAAAATACGTCCGCAGTTCTCGCAAACCATTATCTTCTTGCGTAATTTAATTTCGCTCTGCTTTTGTGGAGGAATAGCATGGAAACATCCACCGCAGCTATCTCTTTCTACAGCAACCACTGCCAAACCATTGCGATAGTTCTTACGGATGCGGTCATAGCTCATCAGTAAGCGTTCATCTACATGCTTACGGGCAGCATCCGCATCTTTATTATAATGTTTTTCTTCTTTTTCTGTTTCGTTGATGATCTTTTCCAGTTCACCTTTTTTTCCTGAAAGATTTCCCTCTTTACTGCCTACCGCTTTCTTTGCAACTTCCAGTTGTTTTGCTTTTTCAGCAATTTCTTCTGTAGCATCCTTAATATGCTTTTCGCAAAGTTTTATTTCAAGCGTTTGCATTTCAATTTCTTTATTGATCGCTTCAAACTCACGGTTATTTTTTACATTATCACTTTGCTTTTCGTATTTTTTAACCAGGGCTTCTGCTTCTTTGATACCATTCTTCTTTTGCTCAATAAATTCCTGGATACCGTTTATTTCTTCTTCCACACGGGTTTGCCTTGCATGCAATCCTTCAATTTCATCTTCCAGGTCTTTAACCTCCATGGGTAATTCACCTTTCAGGATCTGAATTTCATCCAGCTTACAATCTACTTTTTGTAAAAGTACCAGTGCGCTTAATTTTTCTTCAATTGAGAATTCTTTAACTGCGGCCATATTATTTTTGAAATTTGATATTTGAAATTACAGGAAGTAATGTACCGGGTTGGTTTTTACGCCTGTTTTTAGGACGGCAAAGGTAGGGAATTTCTGCCTCAAAATATCAAATAACAGGTCGATTGTGAACTGTTCACTCTCATAATGCCCAATATCGGCCACAACCAGCCTTCCATTGGCGTCAAAAAACTCGTGGTACTTGATATCAGCCGAAATGTAGAAGTCCGCCCCTGCTGCAATTGCAGCTCCTATCAAAAAGCTACCGGCTCCCCCGCAAAGGGCCACTTTTTTAACCGGTTTACCCTTTAAAGGAGTATGCCTTATTACGGAAAGGTTGAACTTTTCCTTGAGCAGGTTCAAAAATTCAGTCTCTTTAACCGGCTCAGCCAAATCTCCAACCAGGCCACTCCCGACCTGCTGGTTTTGGTTTTCCAGCGAAACGATATCATAAGCCACTTCTTCATAAGGATGGGCAGCCATCATGGCGATCAGTATTTTATTCTCCAGCCAGGCCGGAAATATCATTTCTAATTTCATCTCCTCTTCGGTATGCCTTTCACCAATTTTTCCGGTAAAGGGATTGGTTCCTTCGCCGGGTTTAAATGTACCCTCACCCTTTGTATTAAAACTACATTCACTGTAATTACTGATATGGCCGGCTCCGGCAGCAAAAATTGCTGAGCGTAGTTTTTCTGCATGAGCAACCGGAACAAAAGTGAACAGTTTTTTCAATGTCCCGCTTTTGGGTTGAAGAATAGCCCGGTTTATCAATCCCAGTTTATCGGCTATAGCAGCATTAACGCCATGCAATACATTGTCCAGGTTGGTATGAATGGCATAAATGGCAATATCATTTTTAATGGCAGTGATGACCGTTTTCTCTACATAATTCTTACCGGTAATTTTTCTGAGGCCGCCAAAAATGATGGGATGATGCGCCACAATAAGATTGCATTTTTTTTCAATTGCTTCCAGCACTACTTCTTCGGTTGTATCAAGCGTTGTTATAACACCTGTACAATCCCAATTGCCATTGCCGGTAAGCAATCCTGCATTATCATAACTCTCCTGTAAAACAGGCGGGGCAACCGACTCTAGAAAAGATGTAATATCTTGAATCTTCATTTTAGTTTTTTTAGCCATGAATTCTACAGAACTGTACAACGATTACAAAACAAAGATGCAAAAAATTGCTGACGTTAAATATGCAACGGCAGTTTTGCAATGGGACCAGGAAACCTACCTGCCTCCCAAGGGCAGTGACATACGTGGCAGGCAGATAGCCACACTCAGCGAAATTGCCCACCGGCATTTTACGGATGATAAGATTGGCGCATTACTTCAGGAGCTCAATGGCAGAGATGATCTCGGCGATAAAGAAAAAAGAAATGTGAAACTCAGCCTGGAAGATCATAACAAAAACAAAAAGCTCCCAAGCGATTTTGTGCGTAAGATGAGTGAGACCGTCAACATAAGTTTCCATGCCTGGGTGCAGGCACGAAAAGAAAATTCCTTTACAACTTTTCAAAAACCATTGGATGATCTGTTACAATTAAAAAAGCAGGAAGCTGATATGCTTGGCTATCAACATCATCCTTATAATGCTTTGATGAATGATTATGATAAGGGCCTTACTGTTGCCATTACCGATAAAGTTTTTGCCGATCTCAAACCACAACTATCTGCATTGCTTGATACCATTAAAAACAAACCACAAATTGACAATTCATTCCTGCACCAGCATTTTAATAAAGAGAATCAATGGCAATTCGGTATAGAGATATTAAAACAAATACATTTTGATTTTGAAGCCGGAAGGCAGGACATCAGTGAACATCCCTTCACCATTAATTTTAATACTGATGATGTACGGATAACTACAAGGATAGATGAAAATGATTTTGGCAACATGACCTGGAGTTGTTTGCACGAAGGTGGCCATGCATTGTATGAACAGGGTTTACCGGCAGATGAATATGGTTTGCCGCTTAGCGAATATTGTAGTTTAAGTATTCATGAAAGCCAGAGCCGCCTTTGGGAAAATTGTGTAGGCCGTGGTTTAGCTTTCTGGCAACACAATATCAGTTTGCTGAAAAAGTTTTTTCCAAAACAATTTAACCAGCTAACAGCAGATCAATTTTATAAAGGCATTAATAAAGTGCAGCCTTCTTTAATTCGTACCGAAGCCGATGAACTCACTTACCATTTTCATGTGATGATACGCTATGAAATTGAAAAAATGCTGATAGAAGGAAGCATACAAACAAAAGATATCCCGGCGTACTGGAACGAACACTATCAAAAGTACCTGGGCATAATAGTGCCGGATGATAAAAGAGGTTGCCTGCAGGATGTACACTGGAGCCATGGAAGCTTTGGGTATTTTGCCACTTATAGCCTGGGCAGCCTGTATGCTGCCCAATTATATGCCGCAGCCAAAAGCCAAAATACAGCGCTGGAGAAAGAAATAGCAGCCGGTAATAACCGGGATTTATGGCAATGGCTGAAACAACATATTTACCGGCACGGACGTTATTATACATCGGAGGAACTGTGCAGGAATGCCACTGGTGAAGTTTTAAACAGTAATTATTTTATAGATTATGCCAATAAAAAATATGCCGACATCTACAGCACATAAAGGTAAAGCGATGAAAGACTCTGTCTTCGCACTGCTGATTGTTTTAATTACAGCCCTTACAATAATACTTATGCTGAATAGTTGCAGCAAAGTTGAAGCTGCTATTGAAGCCAAACAGCAGACAGAATTGGAAAAACAATTTGAAGCCAATATACTCAACCAGAATTTCAGGGTGGAGCTTGCTACAGATAATGGCGTTGACCTTACTCCACAATTTGCCGGCTACACTTTCAGGCTTTTAGAAACAACCTTATACAACGGACCTGTAACTGTAGAAAAAAACGCTATTATTTACAACGGCACCTGGAGTTGTAACGAAGATTATAGTAAACTCGTTATCACTTTGCCATCAACGCCAACAGAATTTATTTTTATATCCCGTGAATGGAAGTTCACTAAAAAATCTTTACCCATTATGGAATTAGCGCCATGGGGCACTTTAGAGCCCAAGGTATTGCACATGGAAAGATTTTAATACTACGTCGCTCTTTTAATTGCTTTCCAATTATTGATCGCTACAGAGCTATGCAGCACAAGTTATCCCTTCAGTTTATTCACCAGGTCCACATATTGCTGCATAGCATCCGGCGATGTTTTTCCTTTTAAGGCTGACCAGGCATCGTACTTGGCTTTATTTACAAAATCAAAAGGATTGGATGGCGCTTCTCCGCTAACATCGCCTTCAGTTGACTGCTTGTATAAAGAATACAACTGCAGCAGGGTTTCGTTGTTTGGTTTTTCACTTAGCGATTTACTGTCGGTAATAGCTTTTTCAAATTGTTCTTTTAGTTCCATGCTTTTTTTGGCGAAGCTACAGAAAGGAAGTGAGTTGATTGAGATTGGAATTTTAGTATCTTACATTAGTGCAATAGGCTTTGTACAGTTTTGTATTAGAAATCAATAGCAAAGTGTACAAGGAGTTGCGTATATTTATGAGTTGTGCGCCATTTATTTAGACCAGATAACCCTGAAAAAACTATAGCAAAAGAGATGAAACATTCAGCCCTTATCATTTTCATATTTTTCATTGCCGCATTACCCAACAGGGGATTTTGTCAATTCTTCTATGCAAAATTTCAATCAGACACTGCAAAGGTTTCACACACTTGTAACCTATATGTTTCAGGCTATAAAGACAACAATGTTTTTACAACTACAATTTCAGTACCATTCAATGGGTTCTTCCCATTCAAATGCGAGTCGACAAAATCACTTTACTTGACGGTTGACTGCATCCCAGTGGGTTTTATAGTTAACGAAACCTTTAATTGTGGCGACAGCATTATCATCAACGTTGACAACCGTTCAGTGAAATACATTAATAGAAAGTAAAACGGCGTACAACATGGGCTTGCCTCAAGCTGGGTTGGACAAACTTTCTTCGGCATTTTATCGCTACCAATCATTGGTTATAGGCTTGATCGTTTAACTATTGTGTTTTCAATTTAAATAAAATTTTCGTTCCTTTATGTGCATCGTCATTGGGGCGGACACAGCAACAAATACCCAGCCTGCAGCAAACCCCGAACGTTATGCCAAACACAAAACAAAAATTCTGAAAATTACCAGGTGACGAAACAAATAATTATACAATTTTCAATACTACTCGTCTTTTTCGTATCGTATTTAATTTTTACACTTCGTTATTATCACATCTTGATAAAAAATCAACTTTTTACGAAAAAACTAAAATACTTTCATTTAATAATGATCTGGGTAATACCATTTATCTGGATTTTGATTTTAAAAGCATTAACAAAATCAACTCCTGGTTCGTATGAAATTGAAAACAAAAAAGATCCGGAACCGTTTTCAAGTACCGGAAAGCATATGTCAACGAATTAAAATTTCTGTCCAGCGGGGTTTTCACCGCATACTCCTTCACTCAAAAAACCCTTACGTGAAGCCCTATTGAATAATATGCTTACAATAAAAGGGCCTAGTGCCTTTATACAAAATGTATTTTCAAAAATGTGAATTGAGAGAATTCTAAAGACAAGGATCATTTATCGCCGGAGTTTCGGATTAACAGTATTTAAAAGGAGGGTTCTTATGTTGCTAGCTTTTTCATGACATCTGTCCGGCTAACCTTTTTAGATTTATTGATTCCCTTCATCAATTTAGACATTCCCATATCCTCAATTTCTTCCGCAGTCAAAAAAGATGAACCTATGCCGAGTTTTTTCAACAGGTCACCAACGAATTTGAATTCGTTATCATTTTTGGGTTTTATAACTAATGCTTTCATAAACCAAATATACAAAAAATGGCGCTTTACACAACAGGTTTTGTATCAGCGTGGCTTTCACCTCATACTCCTTCACCCAAAAAAGCCTATGTGAAACCCTGTTGAATACTCCTCTTACAAAAGGTCTAACCAACACTTCCCAACATTTTATGTAACTTCATCAACCCACTTAAAAAGTATCAACATGAAAATAACAAACAACAAAATCCTCATCACCGGTGGAGCAACAGGCATTGGTTTTGCATTGGCCGAAAGATTTATTAAGGAAGGAAACACGGTGATCATTTGCGGAAGGCGTGAAAGCACACTATCAGAAGCCGCTGCCAAACTACCATCGCTTATTACCAAAGTTTGCGACCTGTCCATAGAAACAGAAAGAGAATCATTGTATAAATGGGTTTCCGAAAATCATAGTGACCTGAATGTGCTGGTAAATAATGCCGGTATCCAGCAATGGATGTCTGTTTCGGATGATAATTTTTTTCAGCGGGCAAAAGAAGAAATAGGTATCAATATAGAAGCGCCTGTTCATTTAACTTTCCTTTTTCAAAATTTAAGCTCATTGACTACGATAATGAATGTTACTTCAGGTCTGTCTTTTGTTCCGCTTACCAAAACACCGGTTTATTCAGGCACAAAAGCTTTCTTTCATTCTTTTACCCTTTCACTCAGGCATTTGCTTAAACCAAAAAATATCGAGGTGATAGAAATAATACCTCCTGCTTTGAACACAGACCTGGGAGGTAAAGGCATTCATGATTTTGCGCCGCCGGTAAGCGGATTCATTGATGCGATATTTAAACAACTGGAAGAAGGCAAGAATGAACTTACTTATGGTTTTAGTGAACAGATGTCCAAAGCAGGTGCAGAAGAATTAAAAATATCTTTTGAGAAACTAAACCAGGTAAATTAATTAAAGAGTGTCAGGCTTGAGCTTGACAGCATTTTAATTTCTAAACTTTATGACATTGATCACCTCACGCCCAACTCTTATAAATTTTTCCGAAATTTACTGTTACAATGAGTTTAACAAAACGAAAGGCCAGGTTTTATTTTCTCTCTTTTCTTAAACACGACTTTAAAGCAAGCATTACCGTTTTCTTTGTTGCACTACCACTTTGCCTCGGCATCTCATTGGCATCGGGTGTACCCATGTACTCGGGCCTGCTGGCGGGCATCATCGGCGGCATTGTTGTTACCCTCATCAGCAAATCGCAGTTAAGTGTAAGTGGCCCTGCGGCAGGGCTTACCGCTATTTGTGCCGCTGCCATTACGCAATTAGGCGCTATTGAAATATTCTTTTTATCGGTTGCCGTCGCCGGGTTGTTACAAATATTATTGGGTGTTTTTAAACTGGGAGGCTTTACCCATTTTATTCCATCGGCAGTAATTAAAGGAATGCTGGCTGCCATCGGTATCATTTTGATGTCGAAACAGATACCATCGCTTATTGGTTACGATAAACCTGATTTCTGGTCGAATGAATTTTTCAATATCTTTTCCCTTAAACATGTGTTCAGTAATATGGGCAGTTTATATGACCATACATCGGGCGGGGTAATGCTGATCGCCTTACTCTCTATTGTACTGCTGTATGTATGGAAGAAAACCCTTGCAAAAAAAATATCTTTTTTACCTACTTCATTTATCACTGTTTTTTTTGGTGTGGCACTGGCTTTTATTTTTAAAAAATATATTCCGCAACTGGCACCTGAAACTTCGCAGTACGTAACTATACCACATGATATTTTTTCACAGATACGGTTTCCCAAATTCGACGCACTCTTCAGCAATACTGAGATATGGCGTAATGCCGTGGTCATTTGTTTTGTGGCAACACTGGAAACACTGTTAAGTATAGCAGCCATTGATAAACTTGATCCCTACAACCGTATTACTCCGCAAAACCGGGAACTGCTGGCACAGGGCACCGGTAATTTTTTAAGCGGATTGCTGGGTGGTATTCCCATTACGGCTGTTATAGTAAGAAGTTCGGCCAATGCCGAAGCCGGTGCAAAAACAAAGATATCCTCATTTACACACGGGCTGTGGCTTTTGCTGGCTGTTTTATTTGCCATTCCGGTGATCAATCTTATTCCGTATTGTGTGCTGTCTGTTATCCTCATTCGCACAGGATATAATCTTGCCAAACCAAAAATGATCATGTCGGTTTATAAACAGGGCCGTGAACAATTCCTGCCATTCATTATAACTGTGGTCTCCATTCTTTTTACCGACCTGCTGATCGGTGTACTCATCGGCATTGGTTATTCCATTTATTTTTTAATAAAGCATACGTATCGTGCAGGATTTACCATCAGGGAAAAAGCAGAAGGGCATCTTAAACATTTTACCATTGACCTGGCGCTGAATGTTAGTTTTTTGAACAAGAAAAAATTTATGGAGATGCTGGATGGCCTTCCTGAATATTGCATCGTGGAGATCAACGGCTCTAACAGTGTTTATATTGACCGTGATGTGCTGGAAATATTCCAGGACTTTAAAACAAAGGCGCATACCAAGCATATTCAGCTCATACTAAAAGATGTGCCCGAAGTAGAAACAATAGAGTTGCATTGATAAAAAATTACCGGAAGAACAACAGTAATTATTTTTTTTAGTATCCATCAGCAGGCTCTGTTTTCTCTTCCACTCCTGCATCTCCCTTCTTCACTTCCTCTTTCAACGCTATGTTATCTACATGCACCTGTTCCATCTTTATCCATTCGGAATACGCATTGGGCAGTATCTTACCGCCAAAATCTTTTGCATATACCTTGGTGAATTCGGCACCCAGGTAAAGGATGGCAGAAGTGTAATAGGTCCACAGCAGTATGATCATTACCGAACCTGCAGCGCCATAAATGGTGGCCAGGTTGGTTTTAGAAAGATAATAACCAATGCCAAACCTGCCAATGGCAAAGAGTAATGATGTGATGAGTGCGCCAACAAAAACATCTTTCCATTTTATTTTAGCATCGGGCAGTACTTTAAAAATGGTGGCGAAGATGATGGTAGTGATGCCATAAGATAAAAAGGTATCAATAATGGGAATAAAGCTATCGCCTGCACCCGAGATGAATTTATTGAGACTGCTGCCAATGATGGCTACCAATGCATTCAACAGCAAAGACACGATCATTACAAATCCAAGAGAAAGGATCATGGAAAAAGAAAGCAGCCGGGTGAGGATAAGTTTCCACCACACTTTCTTCGTCATAACTTTTAATCCCCATATCCTGTTCATGGAATCCTGTATCTCGCCGAAAATACCGGTTGCACCAATCAGCAATATGATAATACTGGTTATGGTGGCGAATGAAGTATCTTTTGAAAGATGAATATTTTTTATTGTTTCCTGCAATTGCAGGGCCGCAGTACTGCCTAAGAACCCTTTCAATTCATTATAAATACTTCCTTCCATGGCTTCCCTTCCAAAAAGGAATCCACTCACTGAAATGATAATGATGAGCATGGGCGCCAGGGAGAAGATAGTATAGTACGAAAGTGAGGCGCTGTATTTTAATACATTGTCATCAATAAACTCCATGGTAACCTGCTTCAGGAACTGTAAAAGAGTTATGACTTTTTTTTTCACATGCTGTTTTTAAATATTCACGAACCGTAAAGTTCGTCTATTATTTTCAGCATGGTTTTATTTTTTCTCCTCCATCATTTTTTCATAGGCCTTTTGCACCGCATCTAATTTAGCAATATAAATACTCCGGCCATGTGTACCTACCAACAATTCATTTTCTCTTTGCTGAATGGTAATATCATGCACCGGCACCCGGGGCAGATTATTATCTAAGGTCATAAATGTTTTACCCATGTTGAATGAAGCATAGAGCCCGTTGTCGCTTCCTATATAAATAATGTTTTCGTTCTTAGGGTCTTCTCTTACTACATTCAAAGGTTCGGCAGGCAGGTCATTGCCTAGCTGTGTCCATGTTGTTCCATAATCTTCACTCATAAATAAGTAAGCGCCAAAATTATCATTTCGGTATGCATTCAATGTGGCATATACCCTTCCTTCTTTAAATGCAGAAGGCACAACACGGCTTACATACATGCCTTGTACTGCTTTTGGTAAGCCGGTACTTATTTTTGTCCAGGTATAGCCGGCATCTTTACTAACATGAATGTTACCATCATCTGTTCCAATATAAATCAGACCAAACTTCATAGGTGATTCAACCAGCGTGGTGGCAGTACCAAATGGAATATCACCTTCCTTTGCACCATTCGTTAAATCACCACTCAATGCTTCTAGCTTTTCACCCTTTTGTAAACTGCGGTAAAATTTATTGGTGCCATAATAAAATACATCCTGATTATGCCTGCTCAACCAGATCGGTGTTTGCCAATTGAAACGCAGTTTGGGTTCTCCAAGATCGGGCCGGGGATAAATAGAAACCCCTCTTCCTCCATCTGTATTCCGCCGCCCGTAAAATCCAAACTGCGAACCTGCATAGGCTGTTTTATTATCTCTTGTATCAACCTGCACCTGCATACCATCACCACCACCAATATTTTTCCAGGGGTAAACTCCTTCGTAATTCCATTGATCAATATCTCTTGCAGTAGAAGGGCCGTACCATACACCATTATCCTGTAAACCTCCATAGATATTATATGGTTTGGCATCATCAACCCCAATATTATAAAACTGTCCGACAGAGGGCGTATTTGCTTTGAACCAATGCTTGCCATCATCATAGGTAACATTACAGCCGCCATCATTTCCGGCTATCCAATGGCCATCCCTGTTGGGATTCATCCAGCAGCCATGCCAGTCGGGATGTGTTGCTGATTTATCCGTTGATTTAAAGGTCTTGCCACCATCCTCACTCAGCATTAAATTAAAACCACTGATCACTACTTTGTTTTCATTGGTATTGCTCACCGATATTTTTCCAAAATAATAACCATAGGTATTGTACAGGTTCAGCGCTTTGGTATTTACTTTTTTCCAGGTGGCACCTGCATCATCGCTTCGGTAAATTTCGCAACCGATGATGGGTGTTTCAAATAGCGCCGTGTTTGCATCAAACAGGTATTCATATACAGCGGTAGGTTTTATCTTATCATTTTTTACCAACTCTTTTACCGAAGCAGCTTTATATTTTTCGGGGAAATTATTATCAGCTAAAAAACTGTCGAGTTTATTATCAGTGAGATTTAAAAATGATTCTTTGGTAAGATCTTTAAAATCTTTCAGCACATAATTGGTATCCACTTCTTTCTTTGCCGTATCGGGCCTGTGATCCTGGTTATCTAATGTGGCATACACAATGTTTGGATTAGCTGCAAAAACCGCTACGCCAATTCTTCCCAGGCCATTACCTTCAGGAAAACCGCTACCTGCAACAGTAGCCAGTTTCCAGGTATTACCGCCATCAATGCTTTTATAAATGCCCGATGTTTTTCCTCCCTCTTCAAAATTCCATGCTCTTCTTGTTCGGTACCACATGGCTGCATAAAGTTCATCAGGATTTTTTGGATTAATATCCATATCCACTGCACCGGTATTATCATCCACATACAAAGTTTGTTTCCATGTTTTACCGCCATCGGTTGTTTTATAAATGCCTCTTTCTTTATTGGCAGAATATAAATGCCCAAGTACAGCAACCCAGGCAATATTATTATCGGTGGGATGTAAATTTATTTTACCAATGTGTTGGCTTTCGGGCAGGCCGAGATATTCCCAGTTTTTACCATTGTCTGTACTTTTATAAACACCCAGGCCTGAGTAAGAAGAACGGCTGCTGTTTGCTTCACCGGTGCCTACCCAAATTGTTTTAGTTTTCCAATTCACCGCAATATCACCCATACCAAATGCGTTCTCTTTATCAAAAATGGGAACAAGGCTTTGTCCATTGTTTGTAGTGTACCACAAACCACCCGTAGCATAAGCCACATAAAATTCGGTAGGGTCTTCCGGGTTCACATCCACATCTACCACTCTGCCACTCATGATGCTGGGGCCCACATTGCGAAATTTAATACTCCGCAAAAGAGTATCATTTTCCAGCAATTTTCTTTTTTGTAAACCGTTTAATCTTTCAGCAGCCGTGGTTGGCCTGGTTTGTGCAGACAGAGAATTAACACTTATGAAAAGCAGGATTAGCGTAAATTTGAATACATTTTTCATCAGCAGTTATTTTAGTATGATAAGAAACAGAAAATATAAAAACAGTATTATAGGTATTTTAAAAATACGGCAATTGTTGGTACTTGGCATCATCCAGTTTTTATTTTTGATGAATGGCGTGGCGCAATATAAAACTTATAAACTTTCCGAGACCGGCGACACCCTGAATGCCATTGATAAAAATGGTTTGAAACAGGGTAAATGGGTGATACATGTAGATGAGGTAAGAGGTGAACCCGGTTATGAAGAGGAAGGGATATTTAAAAAAGATAAGAAAGAAGGTATCTGGCGCATTTATAATTTAACCGGCGATATTATTGCAGTGGAACTTTATAAGCTGGGTGGTAAGGACGGGATACAACAATATTATACTTACCTCGGTGATTTAATAAGAGAAGAGTCATGGCGTGGCTATAACCCTGAAGCCCCCTATGATACCATCCCTATATATGGTGCAGGAAATAATGAAATAGTTGATTACAAAATTGTTAAGGCCGAACAATACAGTGTTAGGCACGGCGAGTGGAAATATTATGACCCGGCCAACGGCGGCAGGATAGTAAAGGTTGAAAAGTATGACCGTGGACATTTGGAAACAGCCGGAGGCGATGCTGTGAATGTAGCGCCGGTGCAGGTTGATAAAAATAAAAAAGTTGAAAAGACAGCGGAGATGCTGGAATGGGAAAAGAAGAATAAAGGAAAGAAAAAAGTATTGAGAGATGGAAGGACGACGGGTGGCTAAATATATTTTTGAAAGAAGAAAGACTCCGGGTAGATATCCGGAGTTTTTTTATGCTGGTACAGAAATGTTTATATCAGCTTGTGAAAATTAGAGGTACAATTTTTGAAATTGCGGAGAGAGGCTGTATATTTAATTGCTCATGGTTATTGTGACCGACATTATTCTAAAAGAAATAAAATGAAAGGACAACACGATTACAAACTGACCATAAAATGGACAGGTAATAAAGGAACCGGAACTTCAGGTTACAGAGAGTTTGAAAGAAGCCATACCATCGTTTCGGAAAATAAAGCGGACATTTCAGCCTCGTCTGATCCGGCATTTCGTGGCGACAAAACAAAACATAACCCGGAAGAATTATTAGTTGCTTCCCTTTCTTCCTGCCATATGCTTTGGTACCTGCACTTGTGTGCAGAGGCAGGTGTTGTTGTAACTGACTATGTTGACAATGCAACCGGGATTATGCTGGAAACTTCAAATGGCGGCGGACGCTTTACTGAAGTTACTTTAAACCCAATCGTTACCCTTTCAGATATTGGGATGACAGAAAAAGCAAATGCCTTACATAAAATAGCAAATGAGTTGTGTTTTATTGCCAACTCGGTAAATTTTCCGGTTCGCCATAACGCAACAAGTAAAATTTCGGAAACATAAACAAAGCCCAATGAAAGACCTGGAAATAATATTTGAGAACAAACCCGGTTATTTAGCCTTAATGGGTGAAACATTAGGGAAAAACAAGATCAGCCTTGAAGGTGGTGGAGTCTTTCAGAATGGTAATACTGCTATTGCTCATTTTTTAGTTGACCATGCGGAGAAGGCAAAGGAAGAATTAGAAAAAGTGGGTATTACTGTTGTTAAAATAAATGATGTGCTCATACAAAAACTCCGGCAGGATGTTCCGGGACAATTAGGAATGTTTTGCCGGAAGCTGGCGGATGCAAATGTAAATATCCTGGCCCAATACAGTGATCACTCCAATCAGCTTATTGTAGTTGTGGACAATTTTGACAAAGGGAAAATGGTTTCGGAAGAATGGATGAAAGAATGGTG
>JBDTUK010000111.1:0-28751 GCA_040007795.1 Ferruginibacter sp. | reverse complement strand
GTTCCCCGGTTACCCAAAAACTATCTCCTAAATATGCTGACCTTTTAAAAGAGTATGGTTATTACAGAACGGATTCGGCCAACAGGGCATCGGTACTATTAACAGATAACATGGCTCATGATTCAGTTAATATTATCAGTACTGTTAACCCGGCTATTAAAACCTATACGTATATTTCTGTTCAAAAAAAGATGGTACGGAAAGTTGATGGGATCATTGAAACAGCGAAGAATGCTGTGCTGGATATTATTTTCCCACTGATTGGCATTCTTGCACTCTTTATGGGATTTTTAAATATTGCTGAAAGAGCTGGCGGGGTAAGAGTGTTGTCGAAAATCATCTGGCCGTTTTTTTCAAAAATATTTCCCGACATTCCAAAAGGACACCCTGCAACCGGGCATATGATGATGAATTTTTCAGCTAATTTATTAAATCTTGATAATGCAGCTACGCCATTTGGGTTAAAGGCCATGGAAAGCTTACAGGAATTGAATCCGGATAAAACTGTTGCTTCCAACTCACAGATCATGTTCATGGCTTTACATGCCTCTGGTTTAACGCTGATACCTGTAACCATTATAGCTTTTAGATCTGGCCTTGGTGCACAAAATCCAACTGATATTTTTATTCCCTGCATGATCGCCACTTTTGCTGCAACCATGGCTGCTATGTTCATCGTTTCTTTCAAACAAAAGATCAATGTATTTCAGCCGGTTATTTTAGCGTGGGTTGGTGGTATATCAGCGCTCATCACTTTGCTCGTTTTATATGTCAGCCATCTTGATGCTTCTTATGCCCAGACATTTTCGGGTATTTTAAGTAATGGCCTGATACTTACTTTGTTTCTAGCAATAGTGATTGGCGGACTTTATAAAAAAATTGATGTGTTTGATGCTTTTGTAGAAGGAGCGAAGGGGGGATTTGAAACTGCTATTCGTATTCTTCCTTATATAGTTGGAATGTTGGTTGCCATCAGCATGTTACGAACCAGTGGAACTTTTGATGTGATCATTAACGGTATGAAAACATTCTTTGCTGCATTAGGAACTGATACCCGGTTTGTAGACGGACTACCCACTGCTTTAATAAAACCAATGAGTGGCAGCGGCGCCAGGGGTATGATGATTGATACCATGAAAACATTTGGCCCTGATTCTTTTGCCGGCCACCTGGCTTGTATATTGCAGGGTTCATCAGATACAACCTTCTATGTGATTGCTGTTTATTTCGGATCAATAAATATTAAGAATACCAGGTATGCTGTTGGCGCAATGTTGTTGGCCGACCTGGTTGGAATTATTGCTTCCATTATTTTAGCCTATTTGTTTTTTGGGTAAAAAATACTTTTAATAAAAAAGCTTTCCATTTTGGAAAGCTTTTTTATAATTTGATCGATTTTACTATCTGTTTGTAAAAGAAGTTAATACCCTTGTCTTGGGAGTACCTGTTATGTTTCCTATGCAATACACAGTATAAACCCTTGCTGAAGTTGGGAGAAACCCGTTAATACTTGCGAGAACGGTTGCAGGTGCACTTACTTTTCTTAATTGTAAAGTATCACTGATGATAAATGTTGGGATTTCAATATTATCACTGGCATTCTTATAAAGCACTCCTTTAAATATCACCGCATTTAATCTTTTTGAAAATACTTCCAGTGTATCTGCACTTGGAATCATATTTACAAACCTGGCCCTGAAATAACCAACCTGAGCATTGGTAACAATTTCAGCAATGGGTAAAACAAATGGATTAAGCGGAGTTGGATTTGGAATAGTATCTGCAATATAAAAACTAGTGTAGGTGTTAGCACCCAGATCATAATTCTTATTACTGATGGTATCACTGGGCAGTGCCGTTCCACTTGTACGGTTAAGTACAACTTTTATATTGACGCCCAGCCCCGGAGTAATGCCAGTATATTCCGGAGAAAGGGGAAAAGAGCCTGAATAAGACAATGCTCCAGCATTGATCTTAACATTATTTACAAAGATATTTACTGATGGACCCGCAGCAGGACTGGCTGCTGAAGGGTTGGGAGCGGTATAGGTATTGATAAATTTCAGGTAAGCCAGATTAGTACCGTTATTTAACTGTAAAACAGATATGGATTCATCTCTTTTAAAGCATGAATTAATTACCAAAATACCTACTACTGCAGCTATTAGAATTTTAAATTTATTTGTCATTTTCTTTTTTTTAAAGGTTATTGCTTATTGTGCAAACCATGGTCTTACGGTATTATAATCTAGTGCTAACGCACCCAGTCTTGTTAATTCAGGAATATTATAAAGATATTCTGAATTATATCTTGGCCTGCACCTGTAAACCCAATTACCGTTGTTGGTTGATATTAAATTATTACCAGTAGGTGGGGCAAAACCAGCATATACCTGGATGCCTGTTACAGGGTCAGGGTCCCTATAATGATACTTTCTCATATCTGTCCAGGTTTGTTGTACCCCCCAGCCATATAATGCAATATATTTTTGTAACATTATTTGTGTAAGTGTTAAGTTCGCTGCTACGCCTGGAACAACAAGCGGGTTTGTAAGATAAGCGCTTTTTGAAGCAGGAGTAATTGCATAAACGACCGGAATATTTTGAGGATATGTGGTAGTTAACATGTCAAAGTTCAGGCTGATTCCATTGGAATAAGCCGCAAGCGCCAATGATTTATCTCCTTTACGATAAGCAGCTTCGGCAATAATGAATTGTATTTCAGAAGCGGTCATCATTGGCCAGGGGCTGGTATTTTGATACAGGTAACGGCTGCTGTCAGGTGCAGGTCCTGCAGTTGATGTTGGAAGCGTAGTTCCCCAAAAATTTCTGGGATAATCATTGGCGGTAAGCCCTCCACCGCCGTTCCAAACTGTAAATCCTTTAAATGTTCCATTCAGGTTTTCACGAAGCATGTAGTACCTTCTTGGATCACTAACAGTTTTAAATGCACTGTCATTATTTCCCGACATCAGGTCTGCAATATAAGATGCCTGCCTAATGGCACCGATATTTCCACGAAACGGACCAAAATAATTATTTACAGCAGATATATTGCCTCCGGATACTTTCACCAATGCATTATCGGCATTGGTAGCCAATGACAGGTTTGCATATTTAATAGCAGAATCGGCATAACCTTTTGTAAGAAAATCAGACTTAGCACTAAGGTCAATATAAGAACGGGCCAATATTCCATAAACAAATTTTTTCCATTTATTTACATCGCCATTGTAAAAATAAGCATCGCCCAAAGCGAGGTTGGCCTGGCTTACAGCACCATCGGTTCTGTTTAAATAACTTAAAGCACGATAACAGATGACACGGCAACTGTCATAAAACTCCGGTTGTGTATCATAATGAAACTGTGAAAGGCTGGTATTAAATGCTTCCTTTAATATTGCTTCCCCATACACATTGGTAAGTTCCAGCCAGCCCCAGGCCCTTATTGCATAACCTACACCCACATAATCCCATTTTTGCTGCTCGGCTCCCCATTCAATTATTTTGTTTACGTTACCGCCATGTCCATAATATACAGCAGCCCAAAGGCCACCGGTATTATCACTGGATGTACCACCCGGAAACCCCATCTGGCCATACAATTCGCCGCTGGAGGTAGAACCCCAGTATTGAATGTAACGGCCTAGTAAGATACCATCAGCCTGAACACCATAGCCTGTTCCATTGGAGGAAAAGAAGGCAGTGAAACCACCGATTACACCGGGCAATATGCTTTCAATTGGAACAATAATCGGCGCATTGGGATTTAAATAAGAGTCATCAATCTTTTTCTTGCAGGATAATGCGCACACCACGCATATGAGCACAAGAAAAAGTATTGGTTTTATCATTTTATTTTTCATACAAAAAATTTAAAATTTACTTTATAATTAATTACTAAAAGCTGGCTTTTAAACCAAAACTTAATCCTAACGGAGTAGGGGTGTTACCCAGGTCCATACCATATCCGCCCACGCCCAGTGTACCGGGATTATTGGCATTAATGGAAGGATCAGCTCCCCTGTAATTGGTGGAAAGTATAAGGTCGTTTCCAGTTATGAAAAAACTCATGCCTTTTAAGTACTTAATACGTTTGGTAAGTTTTTCAGAAAGCCGGTAAGTTAAAGTAACATCTCTTAACCTTAACCAGTTAACATCTTTTTGAATAAACTCTTCATCAGGTAAGCTGGTATAATAAGTACTTAAAAAATTAGGAATAATTACTATTGTGTTTTTTGTTGGATTGGCTGTATTTTGTAAACCATCATTAAGTACGCCATCTACAATAATAGGATTATTACGGTCTGCTGTTCTGGTGCTTTTACCAATACCAGTCAATACCTGATCTGTTCCGTTATAAATATCTCCACCTACTTTTAGATCCCACAAAAAGCTTAGGCTCCAGTTTTTATACTTGAAAGTATTAAGTGTTCCTAATGTAAAATCAGGGTTTCTGTCTGCAATAAGCTGGTTGCCGCCATTGAATAATGGTATACCGGTTGAGGGATTGATGAGGATCTGGCCGGCATCGTTTCTCTGATAAGTTGAACCTGTGATTGTACCGGTAGAATTATTTCTTACCAATCCACCCCTTACATTTGAAATGTAAGTATCGGAATTATAATAATCGCTGTATTGTCCAATTGATTCAGGCAGCGTTAACACCTTGCTCCAGTTATGTGTAAAATTAAAATTGATGTTCCAGTTAAAATCTCTCTTTTTAATCGGGGTAAGGTTTAATGTAATTTCTACGCCCTCGTTACGCAAAGAAGAAGAATTAGTGGTATTCAATACAGCAGTAGTAGCATAGCTGGCCCTGAAACCCTGGCTTATCTGATCAGTACAAAGCGTATTATAATAAGCAGCTTCCAGCGTTATCCTGCTGTTTAAAAACCTCATTTCAGTGCCTACTTCATAAGTCTTTTGTTTTTCAGGTACCAGGTCTGGATTATTATTGGTAAAGCTGTATGTATATGTAGTACCCGGATATGAATTACTGCTTTGGTTGGGTACAAAATTCCGCTGATTAGAATAAGGATCATTTAACCTGGCCGTATTTGCCAGAGAGGCTCTGAGTTTAAAATAATCCAGGATATTTCCTCTTTTAAGTATAGGGAAAATATCAGAAACAATTAAACTCATACTGGCACCGGGGTAATGGTAATTATTATTTTTTGGTGGAATAGGTGAAGCTTTTTCAAAACGTTGAGAATAGGTTATAAATGCAACATTTTTATATCCTAAAGAAGCTTCGCCGAAATAAGCTATTTCCCTGAAAATTCTCAAATTGGGCAAACCTTGAGTTGCTCTTGACAAACGTGTCCTTGAATTTGGTATGGTAAGATTGCTGTCAGTTGGGTTGAAACCGGTAATTATGCCTCCATTCTTGTATAATTTACCTGCAACTATTGAATCTGCGATATGGTTACCAACTACGGCATATTGATCGGTCTCAAAATCCTGCCACATGGTACCAACCAGCAGCCTGCCGCTGAACCCTTTCCATTCTTTCTTAGCGCTTGCCGTTATAGTATGGTTATATCCTTTATAGGTTGTATAATAATTTTCCAGTGTACCCAATGTTGATGCAGTGAGATAAAAAGATTGCGGATGAATCTGAATATATCCATCTGTTTTATAAGTATCATATCCAAACCTGCCTGCCAGGCTCAACCAGGAAAAGGGTTTAATATCAATACCTAAAGTAGATATTAAGCGTTTGGTAATATCTCCCGTGATATTGTTCTTTGAACTCCATATCGGGTTGTCAAAATCAGCATTAGGATTCGCATTAAAAAGTGTCAGTTTACCACCATAATCATCCTCGTAGTTACGTATGTCATTATTAGCCGGCCACTGATATAAACTCATTAAGTAGGAAGAAGAACCTTTTGTTGGTTTTCTATTATCGGCATAAGAATAAGCAACGGATGGCGTAATGGTTATGTATTTCCCGATTTTGGTTGTATTGGAGATCCTTCCGGTGTACTTTGTATAATAATTATTTGGTACCACGCCACTGTTATTCAGGTATTGTCCAGAAGCCCGGAAAGCCACATTCTTTGTTCCAAATTCCAGCCCTAAATTATGGGTTTGGGAAAAACCTGTTTTAAAGAAATGATGAAGATTATCAAACAATTGGGTACCGGCAGCCCATTTAGGGCCAAATGATGTAAACCGTCCTAGTGGATCCGGAACTCCATTGCTGGCACCAGGCCCATATTCGTTATTTACCTTGGCAAACCTTGTTAATTTTTGCATACGGAAATTATTGTCATAGGTTACCAATATTTTCCCTGCAGTACCTTTTGCTTTTTTAGTAGTAATTACTATTGCTCCCGAACTTGCCTGGCTGCCATATAATGCGGTGGCTTCGGGACCTTTTAAAACAGTTACAGATTCTATATCATTAGGATTTAGGTCTGCAATGCGGTTGGTATTATCAATATTCCTGTTGTTCCCATCAGAAGCAAGGCCAACACCACTACCTCCCTGTGAGTTTGAGTTGAAAGTAGTGTTATCTGCAACTACTCCATCTATTACAAACAGGGGCTGGTTGGTACCGGATAAAGAATTAAATCCCCTCAAAACAATGCCCGAAGAAGCTCCTGCAGTACCTGTAGTAGGAGTTACACTAAGGCCTGAAACCCTTCCCTGTAAACTGTTTACAAAATTCTCTCTTTGGGTTTCTGCAATATCTGTTCCTTTAACCGTTTGAACCGAATATCCTAACTCCCTTGGATTTCTTTTGATATCCATGGCTACCACCACTTCCTCAAGCGTTTTGTCAAGGATATTTAGTCTTAAGCTTATCGCTGCTTCATCTTTTACTGTTACCTGCTGGGTAACATAGCCAACATAAGATATTATAAGAACATCTCCCTTATTGGCATTTATTCTAAAATCGCCCTGGCTGTTTGTTTTGGTTCCTACGCCTTTACCTTTGATGGTTACAGATGCGCCATCGATTGCGTTACCGTCGTCTTTGAGTATTTTACCGGTAACAACATTTTGTGCCTGGGACACCAGGGGAACCAGAAAAAACAGAATAGCAGTTAATCTGTTTGTAAATTTTCTCATATAATCGTGTTTTGGTGGTTTAAAAAATATAAGTTTCTAAAATTCAATATTTTTCCTGCATTTACATTACGGTTATCCCGGCTGCAACAAAAGGTTGTAGTATAGGATGATCGTTTGGCAATTCGGTTATCAATATATCTATTTCCGACAGATCGGTTACATGAATTGGTTGAATGGTATTGATCTTTTCGGCAATGGTTAGGCAAATAACTTTTTGCGAAGATGCTATCATGGATTGCTTCAATTGAACCACATCCCAGTCATTATCGGTAATGCCATGTTCAATATCAATTGCATTGATGCCTAAAAAACAAAGATCAGGTTTAAGCGTTTTTATCCTGGCCAAGGCATCGGCACCCAATGTTATTTTCGAATTCTTTGATAATTTATCGCCTATAACAATTACATCAATATTGGGATGATGCATGTACTCGACCACAGCCGGTATACTGCCAGAAATAAATGTAGCAGATAAGTTAAGGGGCAGGCATCTTGCCAGTTCAATAATGGTGGTTCCGCCTCCGGTTAAAACAAACATGCCATCTTTAATAAGCTTAACTGCTTTTTCGGCAATTATCCGTTTGTTATTTTTTGCATAAACCTTTTTGGAAGGGTAGGTAATATCATGAAAAGAATGGGAGAGGGCGCCGCCGTGAACTTTTATCAATTTCCCGTTTTCTGAAAGCTCCTGTAAATCTCTGCGAATGGTATCTTCCGATACATCTATTTCGGAACTCAGGGAAGTAGACAGCACTTTATTATGCAGATTTACCTGGTGTACAATGTACGCCTGTCTTTCTCTTTTAAGCATTAGTTTTTAATTACCTCCCAAAATAATAATAAAAAATGCAAAAAGTGCATAAATGGCCGGGAATTATTGCACATTCCTTGTAAAAACCTGCAAAACCTGCATCGGTTATGCTTGCTCTAATGAGTTGCAAAAAGGTTTATTCTTCTAAAAGATTGTAAAAATTTAATTCTTCTTTTTATGCTGCTTGAGGGATTTAGTGACAGTAACTTTCCCGGACTTTAAATTATTTTTAGTTTTAAGTGAACCCGTCTTAGATACCGGATCATTAATTGCTGTTAGATCTTTTAATGTTTCTGTTTCCTCTTCTTCAGCAGGGCCATAATCACTATCAAAAATTGAAGCCAGTATTTTAGTATGATAAATAGCCCGGGTAAATTTATTGCCAATTACAATTATTGTAGCGGAGTCATTTAATAATCTTTTGAACGAGGCATTACTTCCATGCCACCATCCATTATGGTAAATGATCTTTTTGCCGGTTGGATAAATATACATTCGCCAACCAAGGCCATAATTCCTGGTACCTGGTTTTTCATTGCTGTATGGTGCATATGCCTGTTCCAGTGTTTCCTTTGTAAATAACAGGTTGGTAGATAATACCCTGTCCCAAATGAGAAGATCCCTTACGGTTGTATAAATATTCTTATCGCCATATACCAGGTCTAAAAAACCAAGGGGTTCAATTTTTCCCTTCCAGTTATAGCTGGGTATTGCTTTGGCTGTATCTGCAAGGCTAAACACATAACTGTTTTTCATTTGCAGGGGAATAAAAAAAGTTTGATTGATAAAATCAGCATACTTTTTACCCGATATTTTTTCAATCAATAAGGCCAGTAATGCATAATTAGTATTACAGTACGTGAAATGAGTGTTTGGCGCTGCAATATCAATGAGTTCAGCTTTACGGGTAATTAAGAAATTAAAAACATCTTCATTGCTAACAAACCTGCTTTTATCCCAGCCAAGATTTTCCAAAAAATGGGTGTAATTGGGTAAGCCGCTTCTGTGGTTTAGCAAACTGCGTATGGTTACTCCCGGGTAATTAAAGGTTGGAAAATATTTGCTGAATTCATCATCTATATTGAGTTTGCCATCCTGCCATAATTTTAAAATGGCCATTGCTGTAAAGGTTTTGGAGACAGAAGCAATATGTAGAGGAGTATTTTCTGTAATAGTATCTGTACCCGGCAAGTGGCCTGTGCCATTATATTGTTCAAAAAGGATGTTGCCATTTTTTGCAACTAAGATCTCTCCATTAAACCCTTTTTGTTTTAAAACAGAATCATACCAGATTTCGCAGGCATTTTTTATCCTTGCTGCTTCTTCGGGTGAAACTGCGGTTGGTTTGGGCAGGGTTAAGGCGGATAATTTGTCAACTCCCTTCTTATCAGCGGTGGATGTTGTATTACATGAAGTAACTATTAGGATGAGACCTGGCAGTACTAAATAATAGTACACTGCCTTGCAAAATTTGATATTGAATATGGGCATCATAAAATATTAAGCCTTAGATAGAATATATTTGTGCAAAATACACTCTAAAAGTCATGGCTGAAAATAAAATAACCAGTTATCCAAAAGAGAAAATAAACATTCTTTTTTTAGAAAACATCAGTGATGTAGCGGTTAAACATTTTAATGCGTCGGGATACAGCAATGTAAAAAAGATAAACAGTGCATTGAGCGAAGATGAATTGGTTGCAGCCATTAAGAATGTTCACCTGCTTGGTATCAGGAGCAAAACACAGATCACCAAAAAAATACTGGATGCCGCACAAAAATTGCAGGCCATCGGTTGTTTTTGTATTGGGGTTAACCAGGTTGACCTGAAAGCGGCAACAAAAAACGGGGTAGCGGTTTTTAATGCGCCCTATAGTAATACGAGAAGTGTGGCTGAATTGGTGATTGGTGCTTCTATCATTCTTATTAGAAAGATCGTTGACAAAAACAAAGCAGCGCATGAAGGCATTTGGTTGAAAGAAGCCAGCGGCAGTTATGAGATTCGTGGAAAAACTTTGGGCATAATTGGTTATGGGAATATTGGCAAGCAGGTAAGTGTGTTAGCCGAGAGCCTGGGGATGAAAGTTATATTTTATGATGTTGAGACCAAATTGCCACTGGGTAATGCAGAAGACCGGAAAAGTTTAAAAGAAGTGGTGAGCAAATCTGATATTGTTACTCTGCATGTACCAGAATTAGCCAGCACAAAAAATCTTATCAATAAAAATACGCTCAAATATTTTAAAAAAGGAAGCATATTGATAAACTATGCAAGGGGAGAAGTGGTTGACCTGGATGCATTGCGCAAAGCATTACTTGATGGACATTTGAGCGGCGCTGCTGTGGATGTATTTCCTGTTGAGCCTGAAAAGAACGGGGATCGGTTTTCAACTCCTTTGCAGGACCTAAGTAATGTTTTACTTACACCTCATATTGGTGGCAGCACACAGGAAGCCCAGCATAATATAGGGGATGATGTAAGCGGAAAATTATTTAATTACCTGGAAAAGGGTATCAGTATAGGTTCTCACAGTATTCCTGAATTATCACTGCCTCCGCAGGAGGGTACACACCGTATTTTACACATACATCATAATGTGCCGGGTGTTCTTTCAGAGATCAATACGCAGCTGAGCAGGCATAAAATAAATATCCTTGGCCAGTATCTTAAAACCAATGATACGATCGGTTATGTAGTGCTGGACGTAAGTAAGAATCTTAGTAAAAATGCCCTTGAGTTGTTGCGCAAAGTGAAAGCAACAATTAAAGTAAGAATGCTGTACTAGATTTTAGTTACAGGAGATAAAGTATTTTTTATTACCCCATACATCTTTTCTTTTTTTTGCTTCACTGTATGCGTAGGCATAGATAGCGTCAATTTCTTCATCGCTAAGCCGGAACATTGTCATTGCTAGCCCATATTTTTTTTGCAAACATTTTGCATAGCTGTCAGTTCCCAACATCGCTGCTGAATTTCGGATGTATTTATATAACCATTGCCTGTTCGGGGCCCTTTCTATAGCTCCATATAAAGGTGATGCTATGAAGCCATCGAATAATTTGTGACAACTTCTGCAGTTAGCTTTGTATAATTTTTCTCCCGGATGAATTTCACTTTTAAAATGCGGGGTTGAAATACTAAAGCCTGTGATAAGGACTAAGAACACGCTGATTACCGGTATAATAAATAGCCGCATTAGTACCACGATTTTAATAAGTAAAATTACCCCTGGAAGCGGAATTTTATAAATAACTTATTTCCTAAATTTTCAAAAATTACTGAAAATTACATATCTTTGTGTAATAAATTAAGTACACATGAAACTCGTAATTATAGGTGGCGGATTTGGGGGATTAAGACTGGCACGCAAACTCAGCAATAAACCCGGTTTTGATATTACATTAATTGACCGGTTCAATTACCACCAGTTTCAACCTTTATTTTACCAGGTAGCCACTGCCGGCCTCGATGCCAGTAATATTTCTTTTCCGCTGCGGAAAGTTTTTCAAAAAAGCAAGAATGTACATTTTAGAATGGCAGAAGTTAAGGAGATAAGCACTGCAGAAAAAAAAGTAATCACTGATATTGGCGAATTTGCTTTTGATGCATTGGTAATTGCGACGGGCGCCGATACCAATTTTTTCGGTAACCAGCTTTTAAAGGAAAATGCTTTTCCTATGAAGAGTACAGTTGAAGCATTGCAGCTGCGTCATCGTTTATTGCACAATTTTGAAGATGCTTTAAGTGCAAAGGATGCAATGGAATTACAAAGGTTAATGACGGTTGTAATTGTTGGAGCCGGTCCAACAGGAGTAGAGTTAAGCGGAGCAATTGCAGATATGAAAAGGTTTGTGTTGCCAAAAGATTATCCCGAACTCGACTTTACGCAAATGAAAATTTATTTATTGGAAGGTACCGGAAAAACTTTGGCAGCTATGAGTGATAGGTCAAGTGCCCAATCTCAAGAGTATTTAGAAAAATTGGGGGTTACTGTTTTAACGAATACACTCCTGGAGGAATATGATGGAAAGACTGTTCACCTGCAAAATGGAAATACGATTGAAACATCAATGGTAATATGGGCCGCAGGTATTAAAGGGAATGTACCAACTGGAATAAACAATGATTTAATTGCAAAGGGTAACCGTATTAAAGTTGACAGGCATTGCCAGGTAATGGGTCAGGGAAATATTTTTGCTATGGGTGATGTAGCTTATATGGAAGAACCTGCCTGGCCAAACGGGCATCCGCAGGTAGCACCTGTTGCTATGCAGATGGCGGATACGATTGCAAAGAACCTGCGTAATATAGAAATGAAAAGCAGTAATGCGGCATTAGAAGAATTTGTTTATAATGATAAAGGAAGCATGGCGACAGTAGGAAGGAATTTAGCGGTGGTTGATATGCCAAAACCCAAATTGCATTTTGGTGGCTTTCTTGCCTGGATGATATGGATGGGCCTGCACCTGATGCTGATACTGGGCGTAAAGAACCGTTTCTTTGTTTTCAGCAACTGGCTATATAATTATTTTACCTACGACCAGAACCTGCGGTTGATATTTAAAGAGTTTTACCGGGGGGATAAAAAATAAGTTTTCAATGATGCCATCAATATTTTTAACTGCAGATTGGAAGAATCTTATCATGGCAAATTATATTGTTGACCCTGCTATTCTTAAACCTTACTTGCCAAATAAAACAGAACTGGATATTTTTAATGGGAATATCTATGTTAGCCTGGTTGGTTTTATGTTTATGAACACCCGTTTGCTCGGGTTAAAAATTCCTTTCCATATAAATTTTGAAGAAGTGAACCTGCGTTTTTATGTCCGGTATAATGACAATGGCGAATGGAAAAGGGGTACTGTGTTCATTAAAGAGATCGTGCCAAAACCAGCCATCAGTTTTATTGCAAATACGATCTATCATGAAAAATATGCTACAAAAAAGATGGATCATTTTTTTATTGATAAGGAGCAGGTGTTTTCAATAGGTTATCAATGGAAACATCAAAACAAGTGGAACAAAATGGAAGTGGTTACAGAAAAAACAGCCTTGCCAATGCAGGCCGGGAGTGAAGAAGAATTTATTGCTGAACATTACCGGGGTTATTCAAAATATGATCATACAACTACTTATGAATACCATGTTCAGCATCCGGCCTGGAAAGTATACCGGGTAAAGAACTATTTAATAGATTGTGATTTTACTTCCCTGTATGGTACTGCATTTTCTGCATTGCAGCATAGTAAGCCCAATTCTGTTTTTGTCGCTGAGGGTTCTGCTATATCTGTTTTAAAGAAAAGGAAGTTATAGTGCGATACTCAATTATATAATTCATTACAATAATTGAACAATTTGACAATGTCGTTAATGTTTTTGAACCTGATGTCGTTATGATCAATGAATTGGGTCAGCTCTTTTTCTTTATCCTTAAATATTTTTAGAAATTGTCGCTTTGTAGAAAACTTGTCCATCTGATTGCTTTTTCTAACCCAGTATTCAGTTTTATCAACTATTTTAAAACCATCCGGTATCCTCAGATCAACACTACCAGCTGGGCCATAGATCTGTCTTTGGGGGATAGCATTTGTTGTTTGTGAGGTTGCCCCATAACCTGTTGGCGTTCCCACCGATTCCAGGTCGCTTTTGTGTTGAATAAATAAAGTTGCAGGGCCTGCCATAACAAGTTCATAAAATCCTATTTTGAAAGGGATAAATATTCTGTTAGCTATGTATACAGTATCTACCAACTGGGGATTAGACAGTACCATATAACCTTCATTCTGCCTGAAAACCATTTCCTGGTCAACAACATTGTAATTAAGAACTGCCGAGCTAAGCTGGCCTGATTTAAGCTTGATGACACTTTTGGTAAAACCGGGAAAAAGAAAATTAGGCAGATTTATGGCTGAATCTTCCTGTGCATTGGCAGTTATAACAGTTAATGCTAAAATGACTGAACAGGTAAATATCCTTACAAACTGTATTATTTTTAGCATATCCGTTGTATTTTAATTGATAAATATTTCCTGGTTTGCAAAATATGAAAATAGCGGTAACATTTAATATGATCCGGAAGTTATTCTTTTATTTTCTTCAATACTTTTTTTGCCCTGCTTTTAAAACCTGCGGTCTGATGCGGAAGTTGTTCTTGAATGATCAGTTTTAATTCAGTTTTTATATCCGGGTATGTTTTGGCAAGGTTCCCGAGTACACTCATTGAAAAGACTTTTATAGCCAGCGCTTCAGTTGGTGATTCCAGGAACTTAAAACAGATATCCATTATTTCGCCATGATATTTTTCCGGTATTTCCAGGTCCTGCATTAAACGTATGCTGTTTCTCTTTACGGCATTATGCAGGTTTGGCTTTTTTAAATTATTAATAAGCGGCTTCCAGTGTTTGCTGATGAAGGAGGGATGACTGATCACACAATAGCTTAACGGCCAGCCTGACCTTTGCACAACCCTGTATTCATCATTTATAAATAGACCAAAAAGTTCATCAAAACGCTGCTGGCTGCTGCCAACCCATTTTACAATTTTAATACATTGGGCTTTGGAATGCTCTTTTAATATTTCTTGCCGTAAGTTCACTAATTAACCGGATTACACGAATTACACGAATTGTACGAATTTAGCAGATTATGAGGAATATTTTATTGCAATTTGGTTTTTATGAAAAGGACTGCATTGTTACCTCCTTTGGCAGTGGGCTTATCAATTCTACCTGGCAGGTGGAAAGTAAAAATGAAAAATATATCCTGCAACGGATCAATAATAACATTTTCAAAAAACCTGAAGACATTGCTTTTAATATTGGGATGATTGGTGATTATTTAAAAAATCATTTTCCGGCATATTTATTTGTAACTCCTCTAAAAACGATTGATGGAAATGTATTGGTTGAAACAGAAGAAGGATATTTCCGCATGTTCCCCTTCGTTGAAGATTCTCATACGATCAATGTTGTTGAAAGTCCTGCACAGGCATATGAAGCAGCAAAACAATTTGGCCGTTTCTCAAAATTACTATCAGGTTTTGAAGCATCGGAGTTGAAAATCACCTTGCCTGACTTTCATAATCTTACACTACGTTACCAGCAATTCGAAGATGCTATGCAAAATGGTGATAAAGAGAGGATAAAGCAGTCACAGGATTTGATCTATTTTATCCGGCAACAAAAAAATATTACAGATGAATTTGAATTTTGTAAGAAGGAATTGAAAATAAGGTGTACACACCACGATACAAAGATCAGCAATGTTTTATTTGATTCAGCAGATAAAGGGCTTTGTGTAATTGACCTGGATACGCTAATGCCGGGTTATTTCATCAGCGATCTGGGGGATATGATGCGTACATATCTGTGCCCGGTGAGTGAAGAAGAAAAAGATTTTTCAAAAATAAAAGTGCGGAAGGAATTTTATGATGCCATAATGGATGGATATTTATCTGAAATGGGAGGGGAGTTGAGTGAAGCCGAGAAAAAATATTTTCACTATGCCGGAAAGTTCATGATATATATGCAGGCGCTCAGGTTTTTAACTGATCATATAAACAATGATATTTATTACGGCGCAAAATACGAAGGCCATAATTTTGTAAGAGCTGGTAACCAACTCACTTTATTACAACGGCTACAGGAAATGGCGAAAAACTACCGTAGTTTTTAAAACTACGGTAGTTTAATGTTCAGATCGATCTTTTCTCCAATAGGATGTTCAGCAGAAAATTTTAAGCCCAAAATTGCTGCTATCGTTTGTGCAAATTGTTTTTGATAAAACTGTTCTGTAACTCTTATTTCTCCCTTCGGCTTTATTCCCGGCCCTATTGCTGCAAACCATATCTGGTAAGCATCCTTTATGTCCTGGCCATGGCTTGTCCATTCTTTTTTTACAGCATCGCCCCGGCCATGATCTGTAGTGATAAAAATAGCGGTTTTATTTTTATAGAACGGATCGCTTTGTACATAATTCCAGATATCCTTTATCCATTTATCAACCATGTTGGCAGCATTCAAATAATACCTGTATTGACCGCTGTGTGCCCATTCGTCAGTTTCGCCATAAGATATATACAACACTTTTGGTTTTTTGGTTTGCAGGTAATCAAGCGCTGCATAATGCGTAAAAACATCCAGGCATTCTTCTTCACCAAATGGTTTAAAGGCATCATGCGATAAAGTGTTTATTATTTTTTCAGATGTTGTTGGTTTAGCTCCTCCAAACAGATCAAAAGCAGAATAGACCGGAATTTTACTTCTTCCTTCATTTAATATCCGGTCAAATGCATCCCATGCACCAAATGCGGCTACTTTGTTCTTGTATTTCGGTTGTGTATTTAAAAATTCCAGCAGGTTGGTATGCGGATTGGGAGGATAGGAATTACTGTTGACAGCCGTGTCAGGATAACCGGTAAAGATCTCACTATACCCCGGATAAGAGAACCAATAGCGGTTAGCATTATCTACTTTATTACCAAGATTCCGGTTACCATAAATTTGCCCGTTGTCTTGAATGGTGCCCCATAAAAAAGGCATTATTTTTTTCCTTCTTTCTATTGAATTATCTGCCCAGTACTTTTTGAATATTTCTGCACTGTCATCCTGGTTGTATTTTTTATTGTTGGCAATGGCGCTGTCCATGCCACTAAAAACTTCCTGCCAGCGAAATCCATCGGTTGTAATGATGATGATGTTTTCGGCTGTTTGCGGAAAGGCAGAAAGAGAAATAAAGCTTAAGATAACAGATATAATTTTTGTCATAGATGCTGAATATATGTTTAATGCTGAGGTTCCCGTCTTGGCAAGGAGGTACGACGAAGCCATCCGCTGAATAAAGATACAAATGGAACTCACCATTTTTTTGCTTCATCCCACAAATCATTCCAATGTGGATTCATGGCATGGATCAGGTCCTCTTTCTTTTTTCTGCTGCCTGCCTTAATCTGTTTCTCCCTTGCTATGGCATCCTCAATCCGGCTGAACCACTCATGCCACACTAATATATCGCAATTATACCTTGCGGTAAAACTATTTTTAAATTCCTTTGTCTTGTGTTGATAAATACGTTTAGGCAGATCAGACGTCACACCAGTGTACAAAACAGTATGGTGAAAGTTGGTGAGGATATAAACGCAGCCTCCGTATTTCATTGTTCCGTTTTTGATGTTATTGCGAACAAAGTGAAGCAATCTACAGATGAAAGTATAAACTTATTTTAGAACCAGCCATTGCTCTATGTTCATCATCGTTGTGTCACTCACTTGTGCGGTAAACCTTTACTCAGCTCAACTCTCATCGGCGGATGGCTTCGTCGTACCTCCTCGCCAAGAAGGAAACTTAGGCATTTGTTATTTACTGGGCATTTAAAATATCGTATAGTGATTTAATATTTACACCCGCTAATAATGAAATGACACGGGATAATTGAGTTTTTGTAACAGTTAACTGTTTGGTTTTACCGGCTTTAAGATCGAAGTAATTATCAGAAAAACTATTAACCATTAAACCTGGTGAAAGATAAATGTATTTAGCATCAACATTTGATCTGATTGAAATGGTATTGCCGGAAACTGAAATTTTGAAATCAGGTTTCATCAATTTCAAATCCTTTGGGTAAATGGAATCTCTTTTCGGCATAACATCATCCCTGTATGCTTCTTTAACCGCATACCATGCTGCTTTCGGCTGTCGGCTGTAATCCGTAATACTCCAGCTTGCCACAGGCCAGCAATCATTCAGTTGCCATAATAGTGTCCCCATGTTTGCCGGGGATTTGCTTCGGTGAACGGCAATACTGTTCTTTAAAATATAATATTGCAGGCATTGGGTTAAATAAGTGTAATCCTCCAATGAAAGTTTGTTGAGTTTGGCAGAATCAATAAAATACCGGTTTAAATAATGATTGAGTTTTTTAAAACCATCATTTGCTTTTTGATGTGCCTGAATAACCGGTGAGTACAAAAATCTGTCTGCAGGTTCAGTAAAATTTTCTATGGTGTTTGTATTCGGCATTGCCTGCATGCCATATTCACTTATAAACCTGCCGGTTTTTTTTTCAAATACTTCCCAGTCTTCCAGTCCCCACCAAACACCCCAGTAATGGCTATCATCAAAAGCTAAGCTTGCTTTATGTCCCCAACCAAATTTTGGAGACGTGGAAACATAAGGCCGTGTTCCATCAAATTGATCGACCCATTTTCTCAGGCTGTCTTCAAATAATCTTTTATAATCGTTCCATACTTTAGCAGAGTCAGCTCCATGCAGGTTAAATTGGTTTTGCCAGCCCCAGTTCTTCCAGGCTTCATCAATTTCATTATTACCACACCAGAGTACAATGCAGGAATGATTTCGTAACCTTTCAATTTGATATTTTATTTCTTCCCGTACATTGGTAAAAAACGATTCATCGCCAGGATACATGCCACCTGCAAACATGAAATCCTGCCAAACCATTATACCCAGTGAATCGCAGAGGTCGTAGAAATAATCATCCTCATACACACCACCACCCCAAACACGGAGCATATTCATATTGGCCTCTTTGGCTTTAAACAAAAGTTTCCGGTAATCATCTTTTGTAAGCCTTGGTAAAAAGACATCGGCAGGAATCCAGTTAGCACCTTTAGCATACACAGGTTTATTGTTACGGGCAAAATAAAAAGACCTTCCATAACGATCTGGTTGCTGGATGAGACGTGTATCCTTTATCTCGGTCTTACAACTAACAGAGTCAAGTACCGCATTACCTTTTTTTACTTTAAAACTTATCCTGTAATATGTTTTTTTATCAGCAGTCTCGTCAAAAAAATAATCATTCGTTTTTATTGCCTGGTATAGTTTTATATCCTGGTTCAGTTGAAACCATTTTTCGTCATTCATGAAGGGTAGTGCAAAAGTATCAACCTGTTTAGCGGTTATATTTTTATTTCTACGCTCTATGATCCTTTCTGCTGTCAGTATTTTGCTGTAACCCGGGTTAATGATTCCGGTAAAATTTATACTTGACAGTATAACAGAAGTATCCTTCCTGAAATCAATTTTGATCTGAACATTGTTGATCTTAAAATCATCCCATCCTTTGAGCTTTATGGATTTCCATATTCCACATCCTACAAATATTGGCCCCCAGTCCCAGCCAAACTGGAACTGTGCTTTACGAACATATACCCGGTTATTATCAGGTAAAACCAATGGTAATCTTGTTTTGGCAATACTGTCAACTTTGTTTTGTGCAGAAGCAAACTTTATCAACAATTCATTATTTGTTTTTTTGAGCAGTGATTTTACATTCACTATCCATTGCCTGAACATATTATCTGCCTTCAGGATTAATTGATCATTCAGATAAACATCAGCATAGGTATCAAGGCCATCAAATACCAGTTCGATATTTTTTTTACTAAATGCAGATGCATCAATATTAAAAACAGTTTTATATTCCCAATCCGCTTTATCTATCCACTGCAGTTTACTTTCGTTATCCCGGTAATAGGGATTGGGAATAAGTTTATTGTCAAGCAGATCGGTATGCACAGTTCCCGGTACTGTTGCTTTGTACCATTTGTTTTCTTTTTGATTTTTGAATTGCCAGTTCTTGTTTAGTTCAAGGGAAATGTTTTGGGCGAAGATTGTCTGAACCAGGATTAGAAGGATTAAACTGATTATACTGATCTTCATCTTACAGACTCTTTAGATTTGCAATAATTTTTTTTATTTCATCAGTATCTGCTGTAACAGATCTTAAACTCTCCTTCATCGTTTCATTGGTATACCTCATTTTACTATCAATATTCATTCTTGAGGAAGTATGAAATTCTGTTGCACCTGTTTTTTTAGCCAGTTCAATAATGTTATCTGAACGAACACCACTACCGGGCATAATGATAATCCTTCCATCAGCCTGCTTAATTAATTTGGCAATTGTTTCTGCACCTTCCGGTGCAGTTGGTTTTAGTCCAGATGTAAGAATCCTTTCGAAACCGATTTCAATAATATCTTCCAAAGCTTTTGAGGCATCGTTAACCCGGTCGAATGCCCGGTGAAAAGTAACACCTAAAGGATAAGCCAGCTTAACTAATTGGCTGCATCTCTCTTTGTCAACAATTCCTTCTGCATTTAATATTCCGATCACCACACCATCACATCCCAATTCTTTACAGGCCTTCACATCAGCTTTCATTATTTCAAATTCTTCATCGCTGTATAAAAAATCACCGCCACGTGGGCGGATGATGGGAAATAATGCGATCTGTAATTTTTCTCTTGCAGCTTTTATAAAGCCATAGGATGGAGTAGTGCCGCCATCTCCGGGGTTATCACATAATTCAATACGATCAGCACCTGCAGCCTGTGCTAATTGACAACTTTCAATGTTGAAACCGATTACTTCTAACTTAAAGTTCATAAGAAAATGTTCAATGTTCAATTCTCAATAACCAATTCTCAAATGCTGCACACAGTAAACATTGAAAATTGAGCATTACTTATTGAAAATGTCTAAATGAGAAATTTTGAAGGATGAATCTGGTTCTCCTTATCACTCTTCACACTAAATACAAATCCTTTTTGTATAGCATAGGCTCCATATTGTCCTTTTTTATTCAGTGCTAAAAAACCAACCTGTAAGGTTTTTGCTTTTGCTTTGTCTCTTTTCACAATCCTCTCCACTGCTTTTTTACAGGCCAGTTCAGGCGAATATCCCTGTCGCATAAATTCGACTACCAAATGTGTTCCGCAAATACGGATCACTTCTTCGCCGGTTCCACTGCTTGTTGCTGCACCAATTTCATTATCTACAAATAATCCGGCACCAATGATGGGAGAGTCTCCAACACGGCCATGCAATTTAAAAGCCATGCCACTGGTTGTTACAGCGCCCGATAAATTTCCTGTAGCATCCATGGCAACCAAACCCATTGTATCATGATTAACAGAGCCATCTTCAAAAAAGTTAGGAGCAAAAGGGCCGTTCTGTTTTTTACCTGCCTGTCCGGCAGGCAGGTTCTCAATATTGATGACGGGTTTGTATTCACTTTTCTTAAGCCAGTCAGCATAAACCTTTTTTGCAGATTCTGATAATTCACCACTTTCCAATGTAAACCCATTCTCAATGGCAAATTGTTGTGCACCCGCCCCAACTAATATTACATGCGGTGTTTTTTCCATTACTTTTCTGGCAACGGAAACCGGATGTTTTATTCTTTCTATTCCGGCTACAGCGCCACAATTAGCATGTTCATCCATAATGCAACTGTCTAATGTTACAATCCCATCCCGGTCAGGATTTCCACCCAAACCAACACAACAGTTAATTTCATTTTCAATATATATAGCGCCGGCTTCCACAGCATCTAATGCCCTGCCATTTGCTGATAATATTTTCCAGGCCTCAGCATTTACGGGCATGCCACTATCCCAGGTTGAAACAACAATGGGTTTAGTCGTCCCCTCAAGGCCGTTAGCCAATGATCTTTCTGCTGTTAGCAATGGTGCAGTTAATGCAGATAAGTGCAAGAATTTTCTTCTGTTCATAATATAAATTCGGCCCCACCAAACCTCCCCCGTGGGGAGGCTTAAAGACCCTGATATTTTGTAGTTACTAGTTAAATTTAAAAGGTCACTCGTAATATTTTAAAAGTACTTTAATTTATTTTACTCTGTCAAGTCCTCCCCGCGGGAGAGGATTTAGGAGGGGCTTTCAATAATCATCTCCCAATGCAAATATCTGCTTCCTTGTATTCCATTTGCCTCTTGTAAAATCAGGTATGTTTTGCACCTGCCCACCTTCGATAATACTTTTTTCGCTGAGTGGCGTAATAGCATACCAGCTTGCATAATCATATACATCCAACGGAAACTCAGTGCCCCGTTTTATACATTCAATAAAAGCATGGTCAACAAAAAAATCCATTCCACCATGGCCGGCACCTTCTGCCTGTGCGCCATATTTTTTCCAAAGCGGATGATCATTATCTGTTAACCATTTTTCTGTATTATCCCATTTATGGCTGTGGTTCATCTCTTTCTGAAAATAAATAAAGCCTTGTTTGTTTCCGCCACTTCCAAAGTCCTGCCACAAACCTTCGGTGCCCTGCACCCTGAAACCTAAATTATAAGGACGCGGAGAAGAAACATCATGCGTTAATAAAATGGTTTCGCCATTGGCACATTGTATTTGTGTATTGACAATATCGCCGCATTTAAAATTAACTTTCGCATTGGGGTGATTTGCTCCACCCTTTGGATGGTCAACAATATATTTATGCAGACCCTTTGCTTTGGTAGCAACAGAAGAAAGCCTGGTCATCCTGTTACCCTTGTTAATATTCATCATCACGGCAACCGGGCCAAGACCATGTGTGGGATATAATTCTCCATTGCGGTTTTTATTATGTTCGGTACGCCATTGTGCTTCGCTATAAGCATTCTTACCAAACTCTACTCCGCTGTCGTACGCAGTTTTACCATCATTGAAAAGTACGCCACGCAGGTCATGTTCATATCCACCCTGTCCGTGAAGTAATTCTCCAAACAAACCCTTTCTCGTCATGTTCAATACAGCCATCACATCACGGCGGTAACAAACATTTTCCATCATCATTAATGGCATCTTTGTTTTCTCAGATGTATTCACCACATCCCAGCACTCCTGCAATTTAACCGCACCGCAAACTTCCACACCGGCAATTTTTCCGGCATTCATGGCATCAATGGCCTGTATGCTGTGCCATTCCCAGGGAGAACAGATCATCACCGCATCCACATCATCTCTTTTTAATAAATTTTTATAATCTTCATTCCCGTTTTTATAAACAACCGGCTCAGGACGGTTATATTGTTTAAATACTCCCATGGCTTCATCCACACTTCTTTGCTGCGGATCAGCAATGGCAGTGATCTCCACATCCTCTCTCTGCAAAAAATTACCCATGTGTTCATGTGAGCGGAAGCCTGCACCAATAATACCCATGCGTACTTTATCTTTTTTTACGGGAGAGAAAGCTTTGATAGAATTAGTTAGCGTTACTGCTGCGCCGGTCAGCGCTGATGCTTTTATAAAATTTCTGCGGTTAAATGGTATTGGCATAAGCGTCGTTTTAAGGTATAAAAGTAAATTATTTATGTATCGAAAGTTTTTGAAGTAATTCATTGGAAATACTTTCTGCATAGGTCCCGTAAGCACTTGTAATTACCCCTTTTGTTTTTCCCCGTCCGAACGAGCCATCCGGGCGGGCATCTTTTGATTCTACGGCATACACCACGTTCTCATCACCGGGGTCAGTATCTCCTTCAAAGCGGTAAATTTCCACGATCTCAAACTCTTCCGGGTCAAGACATATCTTATTATTGGAACAAATGATCTTATCAAAAGCAATATTGAAGTCAACGGTATATCCCCTCAGTTTGAGATCTTTTAATGCGCCTGTTACTGTATCGTATGATCTTATTTCCATTGATTTTAATTTTAAAGTTACGAAATGACAGTTGCAGATCTTCTTTGAAAAAATAAATAAATAATAACAATCACGGTAACTGATGCTGTGATGAGGAAAGTGGCCATGGCTCCAAAATTGTACCATAGCAGGCCGCAAAGGCTGCTGGCAATAAATGCACAAATACTTTGAAACCCAGAGTAAGTACCAATGGCAGTGGCCGTTTCACTTTTATCTACTATATTACTGATCCATGCTTTGGAAACACCTTCTGTAGCTGCAGCGTACAAACCATACAATATGAAAAGTAAAATAAAGACCATGATATTATTATTGAAGGCAAAACCAATATATACCAGTGTGAAAATAAAAAGCCCGGCTATGAATATTCTTTTTAAACCCATTTTATCTGCAAGAATGCCTACGGGATAAGCCAGTAAAGCATATGCAAGGTTGTAAAGAATATATATTCCGATCACGGCAGTATCATGTAATCCGCTTTCTTTCATTTTGAGTAAAAGAAAAACATCTGAGCTGTTAAATAAAGCAAATAGCAATAAACCCGTTACTAATTTTTTATAGACTGGAGAACTGCTTTTCCAATATCCCGCAAACGCAAATACACTTACTCTTTGGGGATTGTTAACGGGCTGTTTCTTTTTTTCATGGATGAGTAATGTTGAAACAATGGCCAGCAGCCCCGGGAAAAAAGCGATCAAAAAAAGTGTTTTATAATTATCGGGATGAAAATACAAATAGACAAGTGCGATTGCTGGTCCAAAAACAGCACCCAATGTATCCATGCTGCGATGAAACCCAAATACCCTTCCCTTATTTTCTTTTGAGCACTCATCGCTGAGCATTGCATCTCTTGCTCCGGTACGGATACCCTTACCTAACCGGTCAATTGTCCTTGATAAAAAGATCCACCATGGATAAATAAAAATAGCCAGCATTGGTTTACTGATAGCACTGAATGTATAGCCTAATTGTACAAAAGGCAAGCGTTTGCCACTATTGTCACTTAATTTACCAAAATAGCTTTTACTTAAACCAGCTACGGCTTCTGCAATGCCTTCCAGCACACCAATAAAAATGGCTGTATATCCTATATGTCTCAGGAAGATCGGCATCACAGGGTATAGCATTTCACTGGCCATATCGGTAAACAAACTTACCAGCGATAGTATCCATATCGTACGGGTAATTATCTTTTGTGGAGAATTTGTGAGTGGCTGCACAATGCTTGATTTAGCCGAATGTAGCAATTTCTTGGTACATTGCAGGATAGAAAAATGCAATTTGCTATAAAAGTACAAAGGCACAAAGATGGTTACTGTTCTCCTGACTTTTAAGACTTTGTAACAGTGAAAAAATATGAGTAATAAAAATAAGCCCCCCCAAAAATCATCGCAGGTAGATATAGTAAAAGGAAAACTGGACATTTCACGCAGTGGAATGGGTTTTGTAATTGTGGAAGGAACCGAAAAAGATATCGTAGTTCGTCCCAATGACTTTAACCGGGCTTTTCATGGCGATATAGTGAGGGTTCAAATTAACCGGGGCATCGCAAAAGGTAAAAGAACAGAAGGAATAATAGTTGATGTGGCCGAGCGCAAGCAAACCGAATTTATCGGTAATATACAGATGAGTAAGAATTTTGCTTTTTTCATCCCTGCGTCAGAAAAACCCATACCGGATTTTTATATAGCGGCAGATAAATTGAATGGCGCAAAAGATAAAGAAAGGGTTATCGTAAAACTGATCAGCTGGAACAAAGCTGATAAAAAACCTTTAGGTGAAGTAATAACCATATTAAAATCGGAAGATGAGAACGATATGGCGATGAAAGAGATCTTAATTGAAACCGGTTTTCCATTGGCATTTGATGCTGCGGTTTTGCAGGAAGTTAAAAAGCTACAATCTCAAATATCACGTGAGGAAATAAGTAAGCGAAAAGACTACCGGGATATTTTAACCTTTACCATTGATCCGGTTGATGCGAAAGATTTTGATGATGCTATATCCATCAGGAATTTAGACAATGGAAATTACGAGATAGGTGTACACATTGCAGATGTAAGTCATTTTGTGAAACCAGGCACCTTACTGGATAAAGTTGCTTATGAAAGAGCCACCAGCGTGTATTTACCAGACAGGGTAAACCCAATGCTGCCTGAAAAGATATCTAATGAATTGTGTTCTTTAAGGCCACGGGAGGATAAATATACTTTCTCTGCCATTTTTCAAATCACGAACAGGGCTGAAATTAAACATAGCTGGATAGGAAAGACCATCATTCACAGTAACCATCGTTTTACTTATGATGAGGTGCAGGAGATCATTGAAAAGAAAGATGGCCTGCATTATAAACCCATCGTGTTATTGAATGAGCTGGCACAAAAATTCAGAAAAGAACGTTTCAGGAACGGGGCTATAAACTTTTCATCGCAGGAAGTACGTTTTCAACTGGATGATAAAGGGAAACCTATTGGTATTGTTATTAAAGAAAGTAAAGATGCACATAAACTGATCGAGGAATTTATGTTGCTGGCCAACCGCACCATTGCGGCGTATGTTTCAAAAATAAAAGTAAATAAGGAACCCATTCCTTTTCCATACAGGATACATGATACGCCTGATGATGAAAAGCTGAAACCTTTTGTAGCATTCGCCAAAAAATTCGGCTATACTTTTGATATGCATGATGAACGGGCTGTTGCTGCTTCATTTAATAAGATGCTGATGGATGTTCAGGGTAAACCGGAACAACATGTACTGGAGCAATTGGGAATAAGAACCATGTCAAAAGCAATTTATACTTCCGCTAATATTGGACATTATGGTTTGGGCTTTGAGCATTATTGTCATTTTACATCTCCCATTCGCCGGTACCCGGATGTGATGGTACACCGTATTTTGCAGGAATGCCTGGAAAAGAACCTGAAGCTGGATAAAAAGATGGATGAAAAGTGCAAGCATTGCAGCGACAGGGAACGCAAGGCCATGGAAGCTGAACGTGCCGGTAATAAATATAAGCAGGTAGAGTTTATGAAGAATTACCTCGGTGAAGAATTTGATGGTATCATCAGTGGTGTTGCCTCCTTTGGTTTTTTTGTAGAAACTGTTGCTCATAAATGTGAGGGCATGGTTACTGTGAGGGATTTGAGTGAATACGATGATTTCAGGCTGGATGAAACTGATTATGCATTGGTGGGATTACGAACCAAACAAAAATTCAGGATGGGGGATATGGTAAGGATCAAAGTGGTAGCTGCCAATTTGAGCAAACGGCAATTAGATTATGAGTGGGTGTCAAAATCAGGTACTGCCAATAAAGATAAAGTGAAACATGCTGCCCATCCTAAAGCAAAGCCCGCCGATAAATCAAAAGCTAAAAAGAAAAAATAATTTAAATAAACCGCAAAGCCGCTGAATAAATTTGCGCCTTTGTACCTTAGCGGTAATATCTATGCACTCATTTATAGAACTCCTCAAATTATTTGAAGAAAAATTTAATGACCGTCATTTTCCGGCGCAACCTGAAACTTTATATGACCCTGCGGAATATATTTTAGGTATCGGTGGTAAAAGGATCCGCCCGGTTTGTGTGCTGATGGGGAACCAGTTATTTGATGAGATAGACCCCGATGCTTATCATGCCGCTACTGCCATAGAATTATTTCACAACTTCAGTTTGATCCATGATGACATCATGGATAAAGCGCCCATGCGTCGTGGGATGGAAACCGTACACATGAAATATGGTGAATCAACGGCATTGCTTGCCGGTGATGCAATGTTTGTAAAAGCTTATGAGTATCTTAATAAAATAAAACCGGCACAACTGCAAAAGGTTTTGTTCCTGTTCAATAATACAGCCAGCGCTGTTTGCGAAGGACAGCAAATGGATATGGATTTTGAAAAAAGAGAGACCGTGGCCATGGATGAATATGTACACATGATCACTTTAAAAACCTCTGTATTGCTGGCAGCCAGTCTGCAACTGGGCGCTATAATGGGCGGTGCAGGAGAAGGTAATCAACAACATTTGTATGAGTTTGGTAAAAACCTGGGTGTTGCTTTCCAGGTGCAGGATGATTATTTAGATGCATTTGGTGACCCGGAAAAATTTGGTAAAAAAGTGGGCGGCGATATTTTAGCCAATAAAAAAACCTTTTTAATGATTCATGCTTTTGAAACAGCAAAGCCAGCCCAGCTTAAAGAATTAAAAGAACTTAGTAAAACCGATCCTGCAGATAAAGTTGAAAAAGTATTACAGATATTCAAAGACTGCAAAGTAGATGATTGGGCCAAAGAATTAAAAAATAAATACCTGCAAACTGCATTAAAGCACCTGGAAGATACAGCTGTGCTATCCGTTCGTAAAAAACCACTACAGGAACTTGCTGATTATTTGATGATGAGGGAGAGTTAAAACCTCCCTTTAATCCAGAAGCTGTCAGGCTGAGCTTGTCGAAGCCGGGTTAAGAAAGTAAAAACACCTGAAATGAAAATAGCCCACAACTATTTTGTTTACATTGTTGAATGTAAAGATTCAAGCTATTATACCGGAGTTACAAATAACCTGGAAAGAAGATTATGGGAACATAATAATGATGAAAATAAATTGAGTTATACTTGCAAAAGGAGACCAGTTGTTTTAAAATATTTTCAACGCTTTCAGGATATTAATCAGGCTATTGCCTGGGAAAAACAAATTAAAGGCTGGTCAAGAAAAAAGAAGGAGGCTTTATTTAAAGAAGATTGGGAAGAGATTAAGAGGCTGGCAAAATCACATATTAACCCGTCTTCGACAAGCTCAGACTGACAGAATATACTTTATAGAGTTATCCCTCTTTAATTACAGAGCGTTTATTTCTCAGAATTCTTTTAAATACATTTATTTTCTTAATTTACTTTTCTTAAAACCAAAACCAACATGTCTAATTCCTTATTCCGCACAAAAAAAATTGAAAATATTTTAGCCGAAGGAAGTGATGATCCGCATGGAGGCGGAGGGCTAAAACGGGTGCTCACCGTACGTGACCTTACTTTTTTTGGTATTGCCGCCATAATAGGTGCAGGTAGTTTCAGCAGTTTGGGCTTTGCAGTATTTCATGGTGGCCCCGGTGTAGTTATATTATTTGTAATAACTGGTATTGCCTGTGCATTCACTGCATTGTGTTATTCCGAATTTGCAAGCCGCATTCCTGTGGCCGGTAGTGCATATACTTATGCCTATGCAAGTTTTGGAGAATTGTTTGCCTGGGTAATAGGCTGGGCATTGATCATGGAGTATTCTATCGGTAATATTTATGTGGCTTATAGCTGGAGCGATTATTTTACTTCATTGATGGGCAAAATGCATATTCATATCCCTGAATATTTGTGTACCAGTTATATGGAAGCCAAAC
>JBDTUK010000110.1:0-10018 GCA_040007795.1 Ferruginibacter sp. | reverse complement strand
ATGCATCGGGCAACTGTACATCTTCATAGCTTCCATTTTCATTTCTGTTTTTTTCGACTTTGTCAGATCCATACCACATTTAGAACACTTACCTGGTTTATCACTTGTTACATCAGCATGCATCGGGCAGGAGTATACAGCAGATGCTTCAGTTTCTGATTTCCGGTCATACTTGCAACAGCCTTGTAAATTATCGTAAGCCTTATTATCAGCAGTAAAATCCTGTGTATCGTAACCTGATTTTGCAATGGCCTGTTGAATTTTTACAGAAGATGTTTTATTAACTGCATAAGAAACTTTAAGTTCTTTGCTGTCTTCGTTCCAGTTGGCCATTTTTGCGCCTGCTTTTTTAGCCGCTTTTTCAATAGTGGTTTTACACATACCGCAATTGCCCCATACTTTAATGGTTTCGGTTTTTGCAGTTTGTGCAAATGAAGTGTTGAATGAGAATATGCTGATTAATAGTGCAGCAACTAATGATAATGTTTTCATTGTATATAGTTTTTGATGATTAATAGAAAAATATGCATATAGCATAAGCACCGGTAATTATCATTACCGGTGTAACCAGTCAAAAACTATTTTATAGCCGGAAAGTACAATTCAATATACAGGTGGAGGGTTCTGTATAATCTGGTGGGGAGTTATTATTTACTGCTGTTAAATCAATATTGCCCGGTATTTGCCAGTCATATAAATAGTGATGATTAACTACGGCAATTTCACCTGCATTAAAATTGATATCGTTTGATACCGTTTTATAAGAATCATTTAATTTGTAAAATTTATATTCATCATGACAGCAACCGGTTGTCTTATCTGTCATACCGCATTTACCGCATGTAGAACTGGATGAACCGTACAACTCTATACCGGCTTTTTTGCCCATGCAATAATGTATCTCCATGGCAATCCCTGATGAGACCATCATGTACGTTACTGCTAATATGCCAATAAATATCTTTTTCATATTCCTTTAACTACAACAAAAGTAGCCAGATTTTTCGTAAGCCCAAATGAGATAATCATTAATAGGATATGATTAACATCATGCCCAACAGCCAATAATTACCTCCTAATTAACAAACCCCCATTGAATACCAAATCTCAGCATAAAACCCTGTGTAGGATAGTGTGGTGCAGCAAAATTGTTATTGGTGAATCCAAAGCCATTTGAAAGACTTACGGTATTCAGATTTTCAGCCCGGATGTAGAGGGTAAATGATTTTATACGAAAATGGAAGAAGGCGGTGATCTCCGGCAGATTTTTTAACGTAACCGTATCCTGTGGCATGAATTGTCCCATTACCGGTGAGTAATTATAGGCTTCAAAAGGAGTAAAGTAACGAACTTCAAGGCCTGTACTTAAATTTAAATTCTTAAAAAAGATACCTTCATAAGCAAGTCGGTTTCTTGTAAAAAACAGTGGAACTTTTACCGGTGCACTACCATCTGTTTGTTGTACAACAGCATCTGCATACCAGTTCCATCTTTTAGTAAGCTTTATTTTTTTAGAGGCGTATACCTGCAACAGGTTAATGACCTTACTGCTTTGTTCGGTATGATAATAATCAGAAAAATAAGCCAGGTTGGTAATAATATAGTTTTTGAACCCAATATTAATAAACTTATTGTTTGCATCAGCACCGAAAGAAATAATGTTTTCTTTTTTGGTTATACCGGCATTTGCACTTTTTAAATTAAACGAAGACAAATTATCAAAAATAAATGATGGTGACCGGTTCACATTCTTAAAAAACAAACGGACATCTCCCCATGTATTATTAAGATGCCTGGCAATAGTGGCATAGGCACTATAGTCACCGCTGTTCAATCCATTTAAATAAAACTCGCCTTTAGCCAGAACATCCCATAGTTTATTGCGGGTTTTATTACGGTACTCCCCATGAAGGACCAGGTTATAAAATTTTTTTGTTCCGTTCTTCAACTCGCCTTTTATATTCTCCATCCTGGCACCAACCAATAAGAACTGGGCCGAATTTTTTGTATCAGGAAATTGAAGTAAAGAAAAATCATTACTGATAACTGTCCATTTTTCATGAACAAAAAAACTATCTTTTCCCTGCTTCGGTAATGTATCATACCAGTTCTTATAAGTGGTAGTATCGGCATTGTCATCTTTATACAGGTAATTATAAGTACTGTAAGTAAAACTGTGCTGTGCCCGCAGTTTTGGATAGAATAAATATTCTGTGGTGGAATCATTAACAGCAACAGAATCCTTTTTACCAATGTCATAGGTTTGGCGAATAAAAAGAGTGAAGTCTTTATAAATATTACCGGTACTTACACTTGCCTGAAAAGGATTAGGCTGATACAAGCTGGCATTCCCCAGGTTTACCGGAACTGAAAATCTCTTTTTATAATTTGGGTCATGCAACAATGAATCTGTTTTAATTCCTCCATTCTCCGATTTCTTTATGGTGTTTCCTACCAGGATAAAAAAAGCAGCATATCTTTTTCTCTTGCCCTGGTAATTACTGAATAACCGGTAGCTTTTATGATTACTGTTTTGCGTAACATAAAATCCGGGTGCACTTATCAGGCGGTAGTCAAATCCAAAACTCCAGTTTGGCCTCGGGCTTTGTGTATGAAGGGCCTTTATCATTTGCTCCTTACCCGATGCCAGTTGGTAACTAAGTTGAGAGAATGGTTTATTCGTTTTATAAAATTTTGATCCTTCTAAAGTGTACCGGTAAATATCAAATGCATGGAAACCTGCATCCCAGCCGGGCCTGGCATTAGGTGCATAAATGAGTGAGTAAGCAGCAGCACCATTATTACCTAAGTACAGGTAAGTGGATGGGACCGAAAAGTATTTATCAAAATCATTTATGGTAGAATCAAAAGCAATGTTGCGGACTGAATCAAGATACTTGTAACTTATGGCAATTGAATCTTTTTTATCATCCCGGTGCACAAAACCAATAGTATCTGTTCTGCTGCTACTGCCCTGTATTCCCTGGATTCCTTTTATGCCTGTTCCAATAGTACTTCCAATTTTTTTAACAGATCCGTCCTGGCCATAAGAATACTGGATAAAAAACCCCAACAGTAATACAGCTATAATTTTTTTCATCAGTTTTACTTATAGTTGTGCGATAAGTTCACAAAAAAGAGCCGCAAAATTTGGTTCTGCCTCTTTGGCTGCCTGCAAAACTTCTTCATGTGTTATTACATTATCATCTTCCCGTATTCCAACATCAGTAACCACACTCATGGCAAATACCGGTAATCCCATGTGTACAGCAGTTATTGCTTCCTGTACCGTACTCATGCCCACAACATCTCCACCCATTGCAAGTATCATTTTGTATTCGGCCCTTGTTTCAAAAGTGGGGCCGGTAACGGCAACATAAACACCTTCTCTAATTTTAATATCTTTTTCCGCAGCAATATCCTTTACTTTTTTTATGAGGCTTTTTTTATAAGGTTCGCTCATATCCGGGAATCTTGGGCCAAGTTCTTCGTAATTTTTTCCGATCAACGGGTTTGGCGTTAACTGGCTGATATGATCGGTGATGATCATCAGTTCTCCTACCTTAAATGATGGATTCACTCCGCCTGCTGCATTGCTTAATAATAAAGTATCGATACCCAGATATTTTAAAACCCTTATCGGAAAAACGATCTGCTCAGAACTGTATCCCTCATAATAATGAAAACGGCCAGCCATGGCCACTATTTTTTTACCACCCAATTCGCCAAAGATCAGTTTACCGCTATGTCCTTCTACTGTACTAACCGGAAAATGAGGTATATCTCCGTATGGAATTTCCTTTTCAATTTTTATTTCATTTGTAAAACTTCCCAAGCCACTTCCCAAAACAATACCTACCGCTGGTTTTTGGTTGTATATTTTTTTAATAAACCCTACTGCTTCATTAATTTTTGCGACCATAAACAATCAGTATATTTTTTTAGCGCCAAAGGTAAGGGAAGATATTGTTAAAGGAATGTTCAGAGTTTAGGGTTGGTCGGTTTAAGCATCTTTAATTCAGAAAAGCTGACATAGTTTGTAGTAAGAGATCAATAGAGAAATAATGTACAAGAGTGCGACGCCTATAAAAATGAGTAAAGATCAGATGCCGGTAACAAAAAACCTCAAACACAAAACTGAAAACACTTTCTTATCTTCGCCGAAACGTTCAATTTATGAATCTTCACGAATACCAGGCCAAGGAATTATTGAAAAAATACAGCGTTCCGGTTCAGGAAGGCATTCCCTGTAACACTCCCGGCGAAGCAGAACAGGCTTACAAACAAATTCATACCCAATACGGGAGCAAGTTTGCCGTAGTAAAGGCACAGATACACGCAGGTGGACGTGGTAAAGGAAAAATTGCCGGGACTGAACAACGTGGCGTAGCCGTTGGTAAAACTGCTGAAGATGTTTTGCAAATAGCAAAAAATATTTTGGGTGGTACATTAGTAACGATACAAACCGGGCCTTCCGGAAAATTAGTAAGTAAGGTGTTGGTGGCCCAGGATGTTTATTATGATGGCCCTAATCCGGTAAAAGAATTTTACCTGTCTATTTTATTGGATAGGTCAACCGGCCAAAATGTAATTATGTACAGTACCGAAGGTGGAATGAATATTGAAGATGTAGCACATGATACACCCGAAAAAATATTTAAAGAATGGGTTTACCCCGGTGGAAGTTTAGAACCTTTCCAGGCAAGAAAGATTGCTTTTAATTTGGGCTTAAGCGGCGCTGCTTTTAAAAACTGCGTAAAATTTGTTACCAATTTATATAATGCTTATGTGGGTTCCGATTGTGGTATGCTCGAAATAAATCCACTTTTTAAAACCAGCGATGATAAAATTATTGCCGTGGACTGTAAGATGAATATTGATGACAATGCATTAATGCGTCATCCGGATATTGCTGCATTAAGGGATATTAGTGAAGAAGACCCTACCGAAGTGGAAGCCGGACAGTTTAATTTGAATTTTGTAAAATTAGATGGCAATGTGGGTTGTATGGTAAACGGAGCCGGGCTTGCCATGGCCACCATGGATATGATAAAACTCAGTGGTGGTGAACCGGCTAATTTTTTAGATGTGGGTGGTACGGCCAATGCCCAGACCGTAGAAGCAGGCTTCCGTATCATTTTAAAAGACCCGAAAGTAAAAGCAATACTCATTAATATTTTTGGTGGTATTGTGCGTTGCGACCGAGTTGCACAGGGTGTTATTGATGCTTACCAATCCATTGGCAATATAAGTATCCCCATCATTGTAAGGTTGCAGGGCACTAATGCTGATGTGGCAAAAAAATTAATTGATGAAAGCGGATTGAAAGTGCAGAGTGCAATTTTATTGAGTGAGGCTGCTGCATTGGTGAATAAGGCAGTTGCTTAAAATAAAAAAAATCAATTCAATAAAATCCTTCTTCACAGAGGGATTTTTTATTGCAGGAATAAAAAATATTCTATATTAGTTTATTATAAAAAAGAAAAAATGCTTGAACCTGTCTTCTTCCCTTTCCCGGAAATAAGGACCCCAAGGTTATTGCTGCGCAGGCTTGAAAAAACCGATGCTCCGGAAATATTATCTCTCCGTTCTAATGAATCAGCCATGAAGTATATTGGCAAAGAGCCGATAAAAACTCTGGAAGAAGCTGAAGGTTGGATACAGGTAATACAGGAATTGCTGGATACCACCGAAGGCATAACCTGGGCCATTAGTTTCCTGGATGAACCTGCTGTTTTAATTGGTACAATGGGCCTGTGGCGGATGATAAAACAACATCATCGTGCCGAAGTTGGTTATATGCTGCATCCTGCACACTGGAATAAAGGTATTGCTAAAGAAGCCTTACAGGCCGTTATAAAGTATGGATTTGAAATAATTAACCTGCACAGCATAGAAGCACATATCAATCCTGATAATATTGCCTCTGCTACCATTTTGGAAAAGACCGGTTTCATCAGGGAAGCTTATTTTAAAGAAAATTTTTGCTTCAGGGGCCAGTTCACAGATTCTGCTGTTTATTCTTTGCTGGCAAAATAAGATTGAAGCCAATTCATTTAAAAAATACGAACCCCGTCCTCTATGCAGAACAGGGCCGTACTTTTCACCAACTTTTAATGCTGATTACATTTTTGGCAACAGTACATGATCAATAACATGTATCACACCGTTGCTTTGATTAACATCTTTAATAGTTACATAAGCCACATTTCCACTTTCATCTTTAATGGCAATTTTCTTTCCTTCCATCATCACCCATAATTTACCACCGGCAACAGTTTTTATTTCTGCTTTGCCATTCCCTTCTTTTATCAGCTTAGCAAGGTCAGCAGAACTCCAGCGACCTGCAACAACATGATAAGTAAGTACATTAGTTAAAGCAGGTTTGTTTGCTGCCATAAGTAAATTATCTACTGTGCCGGCAGGCAACATAGCAAAGGCTTCATTGGTTGGGGCAAATACGGTAAATGGCCCGGCACTCTGTAATGTTTCTACAAGTCCGGCAGCTTTTACAGCAGCCACCAATGTGGTATGATCTTTACTGTTTACTGCATTTTCTACAATATTTTTTGAAGGATACATAGCCGCACCTCCCACCATAACTGTTTTTTCCATTTGTGCAAATGAAGCATTTACAAACATAAGTGCTGCTGCAACAAAAAGTAATTTTTTGATTTTTTTCATAATTCTGTTTTTATAATTTTTTGATTAATGATTGTATATTATTTACGGCAGATGAAAAACATTGGATTTATTTTTTGTAAAAAATATTTTGTTGTTCACTTATCTGGCGAGATTGCTCAAAAAATATTGAACAACTTTTCTGTTGGCAGGACCACAGCTAATAAAAAGAAGGAATTATTAGAAAAGAGAGAATTATATTTTACCCATCACATACATATTACCCTTGGGTGTAGGATTACCACCCGCAGTTTCAAGGGTAACTGCAAAAGCTTCTGCCCGTCCGAAAGATTTCATTTTTTGTATGTGAGATTTATTTTCAGATTTTATCATCCCGGCATCTACAGGTTTGCCGTCAACAATAGCCCAAAGCTGGTATTGCATCCCACTTGGCACGGCGGGTAAATTACTGGGGTCAATAAATACTTCACCGGTATTCTTCATCCAGAAAATTTTAGCAACTGCATCAGGTGCAGCCTCTAAACCATTTAATTTTACCGGTTCACTGTATTTGCTCTGAATTACCCCCATGTCCACTTCCATACCCCTGGAACGTTGTGTTTCCAGGGCAAGTGCCTGCTGTGTATTTTCAAGATCTTTACTGGTACTATTAAACTTATTATAAAAGATTACATTTAGAACAGTGCTGCCTATAAGCAGTAATATGGAAGCTGCTGCTGCCATCTTCCAGTAATTCTTCAGTGAATATACTTTAGCAGTTTCAACCGCTGATTTTTTAATATCTGCTACCGTTGTAATTTTACCTGAATTTATTTCAGCAAATATTTTTTCTTTCACAGAAGCACCAGGCGCAACCGCATGTGATTGTGCATAGCCTTCCATACTCATCTGTATGGCTTCAATTTCTGCGGCCACTTCAGGGTATTGTTTTGCCCAAAGCTCTACGTCTGCAGTTTCTGCTGCTGATGTGAGCCCTGTACAATACAGTTCCAGTATACCCGATGATATGATCTCCTGTGCGTTCAATTTAATTGTATTGTAACATTTTTCTTAATTCAATAATAGCTGCCCTCATTCTTGTTTTAACCGTCCCCAATGGAATGCCCATTTCTTTCGATATTTCATCCTGGGTATATCCATTAAAATAAGCCAGGTCAATAATACTCCGTTGTTCGGGCTTTAAATTTATCAGTTGCTTCCTTAAGCCCATAGCATCAAAACGTTCGGCCATTCGTCCATCATCAGTCAAATTACTTACGGAATTTTCATCGGCTGAGATTTTAGCCTGTTTTTTATATCCTTTACTTCTTAAAGTGTCAATAGTAAGATTTCGTGTAATATTAAGCATCCAGGTAAACAATCTTCCTTTGCCCGTATCGTAACTTGAAAAATTATTCCATATTTTAACGAAAGCCTCCTGCAAAATGTCTTCGGCCAGTTCACGACTTTCAACCATACGGTAAATAATGCCATTTAAAGCAGCCGAATAGTTATCGTATAAATATGAAAATGCCTGTTGGTCTTTGCTTTGAAGCAGCATCACCAATTCTTCTTCGCTATATTTTTTTATTTCGGGCAAACAGTTAAGGAGTTAAATTATTCCCGAAAATAAATGATTTTTTCAAAACAAGGCATCCTAATTAAATTGCACTCCGATTTTGAATCGGAATTAACCTCCCGGAATGAATCATGAACTCATTATAAGAACCATTAAGCAAGGTGATAATATTGCCCTGGCAAAGATCATCAGGGATACTTTGAAAGAATTTAATGCCCATAAACCCGGTACCGTTTATTTTGATGACAGGACCGATCATTTATTTGAAGAATTCAATGTGGCTAAAAGCATTTATTATGTTGTTGAAGAAAATGAAGCCATACTTGGGGGCGCTGGTATTTACCCAACTGCAAACCTGCCGGCGGGAACCTGTGAATTGGTAAAACTTTACCTCTCACCTGCCGCAAGGGGCAAAGGAATTGGTAAGATACTGATGCAAAAATGTATAGCAGCAGCAAAAGAACTTGGCTATAAAAAAATATACCTTGAAACAATGCCTGAGTTAACCATTGCCATACCTATGTATGAGAAATTTGGCTTTAGTTATCTATCTGCCGCCCAGGGCAACAGCGGACATACCGGTTGTGATGTTTGGATGATAAAAGAATTGGATTGATATGGATTTTTTATCCTTTTGCATCTGGATTGAAAAAAATAATGAGATTACTTTTCCCTCTCCTGTTATTATCGGTATCTGGCTGTACACAAAAGAACGTAACAAATCCTTTGACAGAGAAAAATAACACAATTACTATTATTGCTCCTATAAATTATGATTCTTGCAAAAAACAGGTTCTTCATATTAAGCAGGAAAACAGGCCAGGTTGGAAAGGCCTTTCAAAAAATGAAAAAGAAAATATTTTCACTAAAGCTGTCACAGAAACCATAATTCCAAATTGGGTTGGAACCGCATGGAGTTTTAACGGTGTAAGTGAACAACCAAAACAGGGCAGTATAGCCTGTGGCTATTTTGTAACCACTGTTCTGCGGGATGCCGGACTTAACCTGGCAAGAACCAAACTGGCTCAATGTGCATCAGAAGAGATGATTTTGAGTTTGATTCAGCCAAAATATGTACAACGCTTTAGTAATGTAGCAATAGAAAATTTTATTGCATCCGTGAAGCAACAGGGTTATGGATTGTACATTATCGGTCTGGATAATCATACGGGTTTTATCTACAATGATGGGTCAACTATTTATTTTATCCACTCCACTTTTGTGGGTACAAGAAATGTACAAAAAGAAAAAGCAGGAGAAAGTATTGTGTTGAAAAGCAGTAAATATAAAGTGATAGGAAAACTAAGTGCTGATGAGAGCGTATTAGAAAGATGGATAAGATAATTTTATTTTAACTTTCCCACTTCATACACCGGGCTAAACAAATAAAACTTTCCGGTTTTTACTTCCACACATTTATACCTTTTACGGATCTTCTCTCCTTTTTTAAAAATCCGTCCGCCTTTAATTTCAAACAAAGCACCTTCCGCTAATTGTTCAACCAAATGAATTCCTTCTTTCTTTTCATCATAATTATGCAGCACTCTTAACAACTTTTCATCGCCACAACTGCTTGCAGCCGGGTTTTGCAAAGTATGCAGCAATGCTTTTTTTATATCTGCAGGAAAAATATTTTGTAATAAGAATTTAGCCAGTATTTTACTGAACTCATTTTTCCATTCCTTCCCGTGGGCCTGCACCCGGTGGCCAAATTGTTCATAAGTAAAAAGATGTGCCAGCTCATGTAATAAGGTAATGAGGAACGCATACTTATTAAGATTGCCATTAACACTGATGCGGTGATTTTTATCAGATAAG
>JBDTUK010000109.1:0-19027 GCA_040007795.1 Ferruginibacter sp. | reverse complement strand
AAAGCGATCTTGAAATAATTCTTTAGCATAATACTATTTTTATTCTGTTCTTAAACTTTTTACCGGGTTTGCTAAAGCCGCTTTTATAGTTCGGATACTTAACACGATAACTGCAATCACCAACATACTTATACCGCATACAGCAAATACCCACCAGCTTATTTGCGTTCGATAAACAAAATCCTGCAGCCATTTATTCATGGCCAGCCAGGCCAGTGGCGAGGCAATAATAAAAGCAACCAATACCAGTGTTACAAGATCCTTTGATAATAATGAAACAATTTGTGTTACAGAAGCTCCCAGTACCTTTCTTACGCCAATCTCTTTTGTTCTTGCATTGGTAGTGTACATAACCAATCCTAATAATCCCAGGCAGCTGATAAAAATGCAAAGACCTGCTGACCATTTTAATAATCTTGAAATATCCTGTTCTTTCTTATAAAATGCAGCAATGGTCTCATCAAAGAAATATAATTTCATATCGTCCTCAGGGTATACCTGTTTGAATTCTTTTTCAACTTTGGCAAGCGTTTCTTTCCATTGACCGGGGTTACCCTCCTGTGATGCCAATGCCATATGAATAGTATAACTGTTTTTGTCAACACTGGAATATGCCAATGGTTTTATGGGTTCATGGGTCGATTGGGTATGGAAATCCGCCAATACGCCTACGATCGGCACTTTCTTTCCTCCCCGATCAACCAATATGTTTAACGCATCAGCCGGCTTATTAAAACCGAGGGCCTTCGCATAAGTTTCATTCACCAGGTATTCTTTCAGTGTATCACTTTTTGCCGGCCATTTCCCGGCAACAAGTTTCATTTTATAAATATCAAAATAATCAGGATCAGCATTCACCGTTTCAACCATCAACTCCACTTCTTTTTTGCCATTATTGATCTTCATCGTTGTGGAAGAAGATCCCTCGTGTGCAGGTGAATTACTTGCAAGGCTAATTTTTTCTATCCCGGGTATGGCCTTTATTTTTTCAAAGAGTGTAAAGCGGCTGTTATCTTCCTTGTTGGAAAAGAAATCCCATCGTGTACGGAAATAAACGATCGCCTCTTTTTTATATCCCAGGTCTTTATTCAATGAAAAATTGATCTGCTTACTCACTACCAATGTGGCAATAACCAGGAACTGGGCAATTACAAATTGTGTTACAGTGAGTGTTTTTCTGAACCATGCTTTCCTGCTTTGTGCTGTGCCTGCATTCATTTGATTTTTTAAAACTTCAACAGGCTTGAACTTTGTCAGCACCAGGGCCGGGTAAAATCCTGAAAACAGGGTCATCAATAAAACAAGACCTGCCAGGAAAACCCAAACATGCACCTGGTTGATGGAAGAGAACTTAATTTCCGGGGGAATAAAATCACTAAAGATATTCAATAGCCAGGGAGTTATTGCTATTGAAAGAACAGTAGCTATCAATGTAAGCAAAAAAGTTTCACTTAAGAATTGAAAGACCAGATCCCTTTTACCGCTGCCTAACGTTTTTCTTATACCAATTTCCTTTGCCCTTTGTGCGGCCTGTGCCGTAGTAAGGTTTATAAAATTGATACAGCCAAGTAATAATAAAAATAAAGCAACAGCCAGTAAACCGTATAATGTGGGCTTATGCGCCTGGCGCTGCTCAAATGCATAGAATACAGTATTAAAATGAATATCAGGCAGTGCCTGTAAGTAATGTTTTGTATCGTCTTTTTCCCCGGGCTTGAGTTTATTATATTTATTTCTCAGTGCAGTTAACTGGTTAGCAAATTGTTCAGGCTTTGTTCCTTGTTTTAATTTGACAAAAAGCTGTGATACTGAATTAATGCTTCCCCATTCATCTCCCCCAAACTGATCTTTAAGCCCGGTGGTCATCACAGTGGAGAGTGAAATAAATTCTTTGAACCGGAAATCAGTTGCTTTTTCGACTGGGTCCTTTACAATACCGGAAACAGTTGTCTTGACACTGTCATTATATATGATCTGTCTGCCAATGATATTATCGGCTGACATATTACCAAAATATGCTTTTGCCCGTTCTTCTGTGAGCACCACCTGGAAAGGATCTTTCAATGCGGATTGTTTTGACCCAGCGACCCAGTCATATTCAAATATTGAAAAATAAAATTCATCAGCGTAGATAATATTGGTTTGCTTTTTAAACTCTGCAGGTGACTGGCTTCCCGGAAATGGAACGGCTACCTTACTATCATATGTCGTTACAAAATGGGTTGCCGTTTCTATTCCTGTAAGGTCGCTTCTTACTGCTTTTGGCATAGGCATGGGCACGCCTGAATTCGGAAATTTTACATCACCGGGAAAAGTCATCTCTGTAACAACCCTATATATCCTGTTCCCGTCTTTACGGAATTTTTCAAAACTGAATTCAAACTGAACGATCAGGTAAATAACAAGCGCTGCACTGATGCCAATGGCAAGTCCGGAAATATTGATCAGCGAAAAGACTTTGTTTCTCCTGAAATTTCTAAAGGCAATAGTGAAATAGTTTTTTATCATAACAGTAGTTTTATTCTGTTCTTAATGATTTTACCGGGTTGGCAATAGCAGCTTTTATTGCCTGGAAGCTCACAGTTAATATAGCAATCAATAATGCAATGATTGTTGCCGCTACAAAAACCCACCAGGTAATATTTGCCCGGTATGCAAAATCTTTCAGCCAGTCATGCATGAACCACCATGCCAGCGGAAAAGCTATGATGGCAGCAATGATCACCAGTTTTGCAAAATCCCTGCACAACAACTGTACAATACTGCTCACATTGGCACCCAATACTTTTCGTATCCCTATTTCTTTTTTGCGGCGTGATACAGTAAGTGTTGCCAGCCCAAATAATCCCATACAGGCAATAAAAACCGAAAGGCCCGAAGCAATTTTTACTATGCTGCTGGTACGTTGCTCTGCCTGGTATTGTGCTGCAATGGTTTCATCAAGAAATTTATATTCAAAATCCTGGTCGGGAGCAATAGTTTTCCATGCCTGCTTCAGCATATTGATATTTGAAGAAAGGTTACCGGCTTTTAACCTGACAGAAATTCTTGGCTGTGGTGGAAAACTATAATTGATATCCTGCATTTTCCGGAGTACAGAATCAGGTGAAATCGTCAGCATGAGTGGTTGCACTTTAGTATGCAGCGATTGAATGTTGAAGTCTTTTACCACACCGATGATCTGCTGGTCAAATTTTCCGGGCAGTTTTTTCCCAACAGGGTCAGTCAATCCAAAATCCTTTACAAACGCCTCATTGACTATTGCAGATAATGTATTGTCTGATGCATTAGCTGGGTCAAATGCTCTTCCACTCAGCATTTTCAGGTCCATAGTTTTTATGAAATATGGATCTACCGAATTATACTGGAAATTTTTATAGCCTCTCTTCTCATCTGTATACCCTGCCCCCAGCCATTGTGTTTCTGCAAGGCTGTAAACAGAAACTGCCGCATCCGCCACTTCAGGATGTTTGAGTAATTCTGCCCTGTATAACTGTGCCAAAGGCCAACCTTCTTTCCTTGGTTTGCTGGTTTGCACAATGACAACCTGCTCTTTGTTATACCCAAGGTCTTTATTTTTTAAGTAAGACATTTGTTTCCCGATCATAAGTGTACAAACGATCATCGCAATAGAGATCACGAACTGGCCAACCACCAGGCTTTGACGAAGCCAGCCATCATTACTCTTCATTTTCAGTTTCCCTTTTAGTACTTCCACAGGTTTAAAACCCGATAATATGATCGCCGGGTATATGCCGGATATCAGTGCAATCACAATGATCAGTAAAAAGAAGAATATCCAGAAAATAAGATCGAACCGGAAAGAGATATTCCTTGATATAAGTTCATTGAACGGGTTTAAGAGTAACAATGCAAAGCCTAATCCTATAATAACAGAGATCGACGTGATCAAAAAAGCCTCTCCCCAGAATTGGCGGATGAGTTGTATCCTGTCGGCACCCATTACTTTTCTTACGCCAACTTCAAGAGCCCGGGTGGCAGAACGGCCAATAGACAAGGTTATAAAATTTATACAGGCTATCAAAAGCAATAATATCCCGATCGTGGCAAGTATATAAGAATATTTCGGGTTGCTTGTAGGTTCGTTGCCGGCAGGTAATGAAGTATTGAGGTGAATATCTGTTATAGGTTGAAGGTGAATTAAAAATGCACCTTCCTTATAATCTTCTCCCAGGGCCACTTTGAGCATGGGCGTAAATTTTTTCTCCAGCTCCGATGCTTTCATATGATCACGAAGCAATACATAGGTTTCAGTAAATACATTCGTCCAGCTTGTGAACATGCTTGGCCTGAACAAAAACCTGCTGTTAGAAAAAGGAATGAGCATTTTGTATTTTATACTTGATGCTTCAGGTGCTTTTTCTGCAATACCGGCAACTGTAAATAACATCTTTTCATCTCCCAACTGCATTTCTATACTTTTCCCTATCGGGTCTTTTTTACCAAAATATTTTTTAGCCAGTTCTTCGGTAATGATCATTGAGTTGGCAGTAGGAAAAGGAGTTTCATGATTTCCCTCCAGTAGTTTGAAATCAAACAGCTCAAAAAAAGTAGAATCTACCATCCGCACATCTTCAGTAAAAGAATTCTGATCTAATTTTATGATCGGATTAAAAGCAAGTACACGGCACATATTCTCCACTTCAGGATAAGTTGCCTTCATCACTGGTCCCATCGGCAGTGGTGTAACAGTATTAATAAAGTCCTGCCCTTCTACTTTTTCATGTTGCCAGGTCCTGTATATCCTGTCCGCCTTACTGTGAAATTTATCATAGCTCCATTCAGTACGCACAAACAGCATAATAAGCACACAACAGGTAATGCCTACTGCCAATCCCAATATATTAATAGCAGTATATCCTTTATTACGTCCCAGGTTCCTCCACCCGGTTTTGAAATAATGTTTTAGCATAATTTAGTTTTATTCTGTTCGTAATGATTTTACCGGGTTGGCAACAGCGGCCCTCAATGATTGATACAGTACGGTCAGCAAAGCAATAGTTACGATCATGATAACCGGCAATAAGAAAAACCAAAGCCCGATACTGATATGAAAAGCATAATCATCCAGCCAGTTGCTCACCAATATATATGCAACCGGTAAAGCAAATACAGCGGCCAGCAATACCAGCTTCAGGTAATCCATAGTAATGAGACTGGTGATCTGTAATAATGTGGCTCCTAAAACTTTACGGATACTGATCTCCTTATTTCTTTTTGTAATGGTGAAAAGAGATAAGCCAACTAACCCAAGACAGGCAATAACAATGGCTATGGCAGTAAATAACCAAAGCACGGTTGAAAAAAGTTTATCATTTGCATATTGTGCATTAAAGCGATCATCAAGGAAGAAAAAACGGAAAGGGCTTTCAGGAAAACGGGCACTCCATTTTTCTTTTACAAAATCCATAAGCCCCGGCAGGTTGGTGGTACTCAGTTTAAGGGAGAAATTTCCAAAGTTCCTTTCTTCTTCAGGGTAAAATATGATTGGATCAAAACTATTCTGTAAAGATTCCTGGTGGTAATCTTTTACTACCCCGATCACTTTATAACGAAACCCTGTGCCATCAGTTATTTCCTGGGCCAGCATATCAGCAGGGTTTGCAAAACCAAATATTTTCGCTGCAGTTTCATTAACCAGAATATTAACAGGAACCAACGTATCCACCGGAGCTGTATCATTCGACAGATCTCTGCCTGCAACAATCTTTAAACCATAGGCAGTAATGAATTTATTATCAATACCCAGGTTCCTGCAACGTTTTCCTGCCAGTGAATTTTTTAATGCATAGTCAGACGATCCGCCTACTTCTGCACCGGGGACAGATGTAGATGCAGTGACTGATTGAACAGCCGGGTTAGCTGACATGTCATTGATGAATGCATTGAATGAAGGAATGCCTGAGCTGTCCTGGTTGCCTGATTGTTGAACTACCAGGGTTTGTTTGATGTTTACTCCAAGTTCCCGGCTCTGCATATAATTAAGCTGGCGGTAAAAACCGATAGCACCTGTAATGAGTACGATCGCAGCAACAAATTGCAGTATCACTAATGATTTTCTTAACACATTTTTTCCTCCTTTTAATCCCGAAGTTCCTTTTGAAGTTTTGATAGAATAGATCGGCTGAAAAGAAGACAATACAAATGCCGGGTAAAAAGCGGCGAGAAATGTACCAAGGATAAATACAGTGATCATAAATATCCAAAACCTCCAGTCAGAAATAAAGAGACTATTAATATCCTTTTGTACAAGTGTTGAGAACGGAGAAAGAGTGAGCCTGAAAATAAGAATGCCGAGCATGATAGCAATAACATTCAGGAAAAAAGATTCACCAAGGAACTGGAGGATAAGTTGGGATTTTCCTGCTCCCGCCACTTTACGGATACCTACTTCTTTGGAACGGTCGAATGAATGTGCGGTGGAAAGGTTCACATAATTTATCCAGGCGATGAATAAAATGAACAGCGCCGCAATGCCAAGGTATTTAAGATAAGAGAGATTACCATTGCCGGCCAGTTCATAATCATATTTTGAACGCAGGTGAATATCTTTCAGCGGTTGCAAATTAAATGCAATGCTGTAATCCCTTTGCTTCATATCATCACCCAAATAACGCTGTGCAAATGATCCCATCTTTGCTTCCAGTGCTTTTACATCGGCGCCGGGTTTTAGCAACAGGTACGTATAAAAATCTGACCAGCCCCAGCTTGTATTAGCTCTACCATTAGTAAGCTGTATATATTTACTGAAGTTGAGTAATATATTGAACCGGATATGTGAATTAGCAGGAACGTTTTCAATAACTCCCTTAACAATATAGTCTTCATTATTATAGTGCAATGCCTGTCCGATCGGCTCAGTATCACCAAAATATTTTTTCGCCGTCTCCCGGGTGATCACGGCATCATTCAGTTCTTTAAAGGCTGTAACTGCACTTCCTTTTATAAACTGGAAAGAAAAGATGTTGAAGAGTGAGGAGTCGGCATAATATAAAGTGCCTGCCTCAATTATTTTTTGTTCGCCGTGTTTAACAATACCTCCCTGCCTGCGGAAGCGTGCCACTTCCTGTACCTCTGGAAAATCTTTTTTCATGGCCGGTGCAACAGCCGGGTAAGTAAAGGCAAAGGTTTGTTGCTTTCCATCTTTTTCTGCGATCACCATTGGCACACGGAATATCCTGTCCTTATTTACATGGGCATCGTCATAACTATATTCAAAACGGAGATAGTTTATGATCAACAGGAAGGCGGCAATGCCTATTGATAAACCAAAAATATTTATGGCAGAGAATGTCCTGTTCTTCCAGAGACTTCTCCATGCTGTTTTAAAATAATTTTTTATCATAAGTGGTTTGTTATTCTGATCGTAATGATTTTACAGGGTTTGCCTGCGCCGCCCGGATGGCTTTAAAGCTAATAGTAGTCAGCGCAACAATCAGTGATGCAATACCACCCAATAAAAATATCCACCAGCTTAAGTTGATACGGTATTGAAAATCCTGTAACCACTGCTGCAGGAAATACCATGTAAGTGGTGCTGCAATGGCAAATGCAACAGCAATCAATATCATAAATTCCTTAGAAAACAGGTACACAATACTTTGCATAGATGCACCCAGTACTTTTCTCACACCCACTTCTTTCAAACGCTGCACTGCCATAAAAGAAGCCAACCCATACAAACCAAGGCAACTAAGAAAAATAGAAAGAATGGCAAACACGGTATACAGGTTAGACATCCTCCTTTCCTGTTTATAAAAGCCTGCCACTTTAGCATCGAGGAACTTAAATTCAAAAACATAATCGGGATATGCCTGGTTCCATAATTTTTCTACAGCAGCAATGGTTTGTGGCATATTTTGCTGCGATAACTTTATCCCGGCAATTGAATAAAATTGTTTCCGGCTTGCAATTAATACCGGTTCAATCCCTTCACGAAAAGATCTTGCATTAAAGTCTTTTACTACCCCAACTATTGGGCCTTTCATTTGCCCATCCCACATATCTATTTCCTTATTGATGGCATCCTGTGGATTAGTAACACCCAGCTTTTTCAGTAAAGTTTCATTCACTAAAAATTCACGTACGGTGTCTGAAGGATAAATATTTCTTCCGGCTATCAATGGGATACTGTATGTTTTAATATAACCGGCATCAGCCCATTTCAGGTTCACACCAAAGTCAGTGCCTTTAGCCGCATGGTCATATTTGATATCGGAATTCCAGTTGCCATTATCGGCAGGGCTGCTGTAACTAAAACTCACCTGCTGCACTGTTTTCATTTGCTGAAGCCTGTTCTGCAAATAATCCACTTTGGTAAGGCTGGCACTATCCCTTGGCATTGGCACATTAATAATGGCTTCCTTATCAAAGCCCATGGACGTGTGTTGAAAAAAATCCATCTGCTTTATGATCATTAGTGTACCGATGATCAATGATTGTGCAATAACAAATTGTGTCACCACCAATCCACGGCGAAGAGAAACACCTTTTGTTCTACCCGCTGCTACTTTACTTTTTAATGCAGTGATTGGATTAAAACCCGACAGGATAATGGCAGGATAAAAACCTGCCAATAGGGTTACTACTATCATAGCAGCTAAACAAAAAATTATAACAGAAGCGCTACCTATAGCTTTTGTTGCCAATGGAATATCCATTATTCGTGCAACAGCAGGCAACAGCAGATAAGTAATACCAACTGCCAGCACAACAGCAGTAGATACAATTAAAAATGTTTCGCAAAAAAACTGTAGTACCAGTTGGCTTCGGTTGCTTCCAAGTACTTTTCTTACACCAACTTCCTGGCTCCTGTTTACTGCCTGGGCGGTGGAGAGGTTAATAAAATTAACACAGGCAATCACAAGGATAAATGCAGCGATCAACCACATGGTATTGATCATTTCTTTACTGGCAGCCCTATCAAGGTAATTTCCCGTTTTATCATCTGCATGCACTTTACTTATTGATTGAATAGCCTGGAGTGTAGTATTGTCAGCAGCCCTGTATTTTTTTGAAAAGGCCATTAATTGTTTATTAAAAGCAGCTTCATCAAAATTGGCTGCTGCCAAAAAATAACAGCCGTAACTACTGTTGATACTTTCCCAATCTTCATCCCTGTCCTTATCATGAATAGAGCTATAAGATGCCAATGCTTTGATTTGAAAATCGCTGTTAACAGGTGTATTCTCCAGTACGCCCACCACTTTCAATGTCAACGTATTGTTTCGTTTGATAGTTTTTCCAATAGCATCCTGCCAGTTACCAAAATATTTTTCTGCAATATCTTTTGTTAAAAAAGTTGTGTTAGGCTCAGCCAGTGAACTTTTATTTCCACTCAATAAAGGGAAATTAAAAATGTCTAAAAATTCAGGCTCTGCAAAAAACACGCCTCTTTCTTCTTTAAATTTTTTTACTACAGTACCCTGTTCATTTAGCACCAGTATCTGATCGTTGCCAGTCGTAGTAATCGTAGTTACTTTTTCCAATTGAGGAAAATCATTTCGAAAGGCACGGGGCAATGGAAATGGAACGCCTGGATTGTATTCATTTCCTTTAGGTGTATGAAATTCGCTCAGCACCCTGTATATCCGGTCTTTGTTTGTATGAAACCCATCAAAGCTTGATTCAAACCGGATCACTACAAAGATGACAAGGCATACTGCAATACCTACTGCGAGTCCGGCAATATTTATAGCTGCGTAGCCCTTATTGCGGAGCAGTGTCCTCCATGCAGTTTTAAAATAATTCTTTATCATGGCTATAATTTTATTCTGTTCTTAAACTCTTTACCGGATTAGCAATGGCTGCTTTAACTGCCTGGAAACTAACCGTAATTAATGCCACCAGTATAGCTGCCATCGCCGCAATTAAAAACATCCACCACTGAATATTAATACGGTAGGCAAAACTTTGTAACCATTTGTTCATAACAAAATAGCCAATAGGTACAGCGATAAGAGTTCCTAATAAAACGGGTTTCAACAGATCTTTAGATAACAGCACTACAATATTTTGTATTGATGATCCCAGTACTTTTCTTACGCCAATCTCTTTTGTTCTTTTAACAGCTGTATAAGAAGCCAGGCCAAATAATCCGAGGCAGGCGATAAAAATGGCTATTGTTGAAAACACGGTTAAAACAGTGCCTTGTTTTATATCGTCTTTATAATGCTGATCAAACTGTTCATCCAAAAAATTATATTCAAAAGGATAACCAGGCGCAGCACTTGCATAAGCAGTTTTAATATTATTAATTGCAGCAGGCAAATTATTATTTGGCTTTAACCTGATCACTGCAACCCTTCTGTCTTCAGATGTAGAAAAAACCATTGGCTCTATTTGTTCTTTCAATGAACCAAAATGAAAATCTTCCACCACACCTACGACCATGCGTCTCTCATCATCCCTGTTTACATTTTTTATCCATTTGCCTACAGCCTGGTTGGCAGTATAACCGAGTTTTGCAGCGGCCATACGGTTTATTAGTACAGCCCTTGTAGAATCGGTTGGAAACGCTGCTGAAAAATCCCTCCCGGCAATGATCTTAAGCCCCAATGTTTTTACCATCTCAAAATCAGAGAATTCGGTACTGAATAAAACTTTTTCACCTGGCTTTGCCTCTACCTCAAAACTATGTATATCATGAAACCCACCAGGCTCTCCCGACATTAAAGACACATTCATTACTGCCGGGTTATTCTCTATCGTATGTTTAAAATGATCTTTGCCTGTATAAAAATCATTGTTATCGATCTTTACCAATACGGTTTGTTCTTTGTTAAATCCCAGGTCCATATTTCTTACATACCCCATTTGCCCCATAATTACTGTGATACTGATGATGAGCAAAACAGATATGCTGAATTGAAAAACAACGAGCGTTTTTCTGAAGAAAGCACCACGCTGCCCTACCCTTAGTTTTCCTTTTAAAGATTCTATCGGCGAAAAAGAAGAAAGTAATAATGCAGGATAGATACCGGCAAGGAGACCGATGACAACAATAACAGCAGCAATAAAAACATACAGCATCGGATCTGTCCAATACGATGCCAGTTTATACCCCAATAAATTATTGTAGGCAGGCATTAAGAATTGTAACAGCACAAGCGCCAGTATAGAAGATAAGGCGGCGTAAAGGAATGACTCCAATATAAATTGTGCCACCAGTTGTTTTCGTAAAGCACCCAATACTTTCCGTAACCCTACTTCTTTAGAGCGATCAGTAGCACGGGCTGTAGCCAGGTTCATAAAATTGATACAGGCAATGATCAGGATCAAAGCTGCTATGGACATAAATATCAACACCACTTTTTTACTGCCATGCTTTACATCATCAAAATGCACCGGCTTAAAATATATATCCTTCAATGGCTGCAAATTCAATCCCATTTTAAAACCGCTTTCTGCATAAAATTTCCCCATATACTTATCCATGAATTGGGGAAATCGTTTTACCAATTGCTCAGGATCCGCATTTGGTTTTAACTGCAGGTACACAAACAAACTATTATTGCTCATGTATTGCAGTGAGTCATAGTATTTGAACTGGGTGATGGGTATGATCATGTCGAAATACAAATGTGAGTTTACCGGTACATCTTTGGCAATCCCAGTAACCTTAAACTCCATTTTTTTATTCATGCTTAACAGCTTACCCATCGGGTCTTCATTACCAAAATATTTTTTTGCAGTAGTTTCCGTCAATACAATACTGCCGGGATCTTTAAGAACCGAAGAAGCGTCGCCTTTTAACAAAGGAAAATCGAGTAATTTAAAAAAGTCAGTATCGGTTATATATACTTTCTTTTCATTGAAGGCAATGTTATTATAAGTAAACAGATCATTATCGGGCAGTACCCGTACGGCTTTTTCAATAACATCAGGGTAATCGTTACGCAATGCAATCGAATAAGGGCCGGATAAATAAGCGATCTCGTCTTTGGAGCCATCTCCATCAATATCTGCTTCTCGTACCAGACGATAGATGTCTTTACCCTTTTTATGAAAGTCATCATAACTCAACTCATGCTTTATAAAAAGGAATATCATCAGGCAGCAGGTAATACCTACAGTTAATCCTAAAATATTAATGATCGAAAACACTTTCTGTTTTCTCAGGTTTTTAAATCCCAGTAAAAGATAATTTTTTAGCATGTCTATCCAGGTTATAATTTATACAGCACTAGCAAATTTTAAGTCGGCAGACTTTCATTCTGTTATAGTTTATTCAGTTCTTAAAGACTTTACCGGGTTTTGCATAGCAGCACGAATAGTGTTAACACTAATTGTTACTGCTGCTATTAACAATGCTGCAATAGCTACCAGCAAAAACATCCACCAGTGAATTGTAATACGATAAGGAAAATCCTGTAACCATTTATTCATGGCAAACCAGGAAATGGGTACTGCAATAAGTACTGCAATGAGCACTAAAAACAAAAAATCTTTTGATATAATAAAAGCGATGGTATGCACATTGGCACCCAGCACTTTTCTTACCCCAATTTCTTTTACCCTTTGTTGTATGATCAATAATACCATTGCCAGCAGGCCCATACAGGAAAGTACAATGGCAATTGCGGCAGCAATACTGAATAGTATTGACATGGTTCTTTCCTGGGCATACCAGTTGTTAATATTCTCATCCACAAAGCTGCCCTTGAATTCACGGCCGGGTTCCAGTAAAGCCATTTCCTTTTTTACTGCCTCCATGCTTGCCAGTAAATTTTGAGAAGTTGTTTTTATAAAGCAATAACTCAACCCTGCATTTTTGTTCATTACCAACGTAAGCGGTGCTGATTCCTCATGCATGGAGTATAAATGAAAGTCGGGAAATATGCCAATGATATTCCAGCGGGGAGAAGCACTATCAACGAGGATTTGTTGCCCCAGCAGGTTCTTTTCACCAAACTGCTTTGCCACAGCTTCCGAAACAATAACATTATAAAATGTATCAGTACCATAAGATCTGTCAAAATCCCTTCCTTCGATTGTTTTTAATCCAAATGTTTTTAAGTAGTCGTAATCAATTGAAGCAATGTTCGTAGTTATTTTTTTATCCTTATAATCAAAGCCACTTGTACTTTTAGAGCTGCTTTTATCTTTACCTACCCCGATATTAATATTACTGCCCGTTACTGACAGGATGTTTGGATTAGATGATAACCGGGTCCTGAGTTTTTCAATTGTTGCTCTTCCTTCACTGGCTTTATAAAGCGGAACACTGATAATATAATCTTTATTAATGCCCAGGTCGGCTTGTTGCAAATGTGTGAACTGCTGATAAATGATATAAGTACAGCTGATCATAATACAGGCAATTGCAAACTGCATTACTATTAGTGAACTTCGTAAAATACTTTTTCGTTTTAAACTTACTTTTCCTTTCAGTGTTTCTACTACCCTAAACTTTGCCATGACCCAACTTGGATATCCACCTGCTATAAGTGATACAAATAATAATAAACATACCGCCAGTATTAAAAAACCGGGTTGCCACATTATTGTAGTAAGTGGCATGTTAATTTTAACGGCATCATTTAAAATCCGGATAACAATATTTACCAACCCTATAGAAAGTATAAAGGCAATAAAGCATACTAAAAAACTTTCGCTCCAAAATTGTCCGAATAATTTTTGTTTGGCTGCTCCCAGGCATTTTCGTACGCCAATCTCTTTACTACGGCTGAAAGCATTGGCAAGGCTGATATTTATAAAATTAAAGCAGGCAATAAGTATGATCAATAATCCTACACATAATATGGTATAAACTTCTGTTTTGCTGATACCACTATTAACAATATGTGGCGAAAAATGAACGTCGGTAAAAGGCAAAAGCCTGGTCGCAAAAATATCGCCACGTTTATCTGGTTTTGCCCCTTCCTTTTGCAGGCTGGTATACCAGTCTACGAGGTATCGTTTATTAATTTCCTTTAATTGATTTTCTACCTGTTGCTGTGTAACACCATCTTTTAATTGCAGATAAACAGGGTGATGCTGGTTATTCCAGTTATTTTTATTCTCAGCATAATCACTCATGTTTTCAATACGGGCCAGTGCATCAAATTTTATAGAAGAGTTGATCGGAAAATCTTTTACCACAGCAGAGACCACCATAGCCTGCAAGCCATTACCGGCAGAGGCTTTTATTGATTTACCAACAGCTTCTTCATTACCAAATATTTTTTTTGCAGTATTTTCTGTTATTACAATATCTGTCAGGTTTCTTAACGGATTAATTTTATTACCCTTTATAACCGGGAAGGTGAACATGGAAAGAAAATCTTCATCCACCAGCATTACCGGTACATCCAGTTCTTTATCATTATACGCTGCATTGCTGCCTCCATAGCGAAACCTGCTGGCTTTTTCAATGCCTGGCGCTTCGGCTTTGTAAACCGTGGCTGCCGGATAACCAAATACTGAAGAAATTTCCTCACCGGTTGGTTTATTAAACACCTCGTATGCCTGGTAAAGATTTTTTTTGTTGGTATGAAAATTATCGAAACTAAACTGGCCATACACAGTAAGTAAAATAATCAGCCCGATAGTAAACCCGATCACCATACCGGTGATATTAATACTGGTATGAAATTTATTTTTCAATAAATTTCTCCAGGCAATTTTGACATAATTTTTGATCATCTTAATGATTTTATTCTGACCGTAATGATTTTACCGGGTTTGCAATAGCTGCCTTAATCGCCTGGAAGCTCACTGTTATCAGAGCGATCAGTAACGCAACCATCCCTGCAATCACAAATACCCAAACACTTATATTGATCCTGTATTCAAAATCAAGGAGCCATTTATTCATAGCCCACCAGGCAAGCGGGAATGCAAGAATAGCCGCAATAATTACGAGCACTAAGAAATCTTTTGAAAGCATGGTAATCACATTGGTTACTGATGCCCCCAGTACTTTGCGGATGCCGATCTCTTTATTGCGTTGTTCAGCCATATAAGTTACAAGTCCAAACAATCCAAGGCACGCAATAAGAATAGCAAGTACGGCAAACACAATAGCAATGCTGCCTGCACGCTGTTCGCTGCGATACATATCATTAAATGAATCACTCATGAAGCGGTAGCTAAATGGCATACCCGGTGCCAGTAATTTCCATTTAGTTTCAATTTGCTGAACCAAATCTTTTGTACTGCCTGCTGTTACTTTAAATGATGCAAGCCCGGTACTGTTCCGAAGCCTCATACATAGTGGACCCAGCTTCTGACGCAGCGATTCAAAATGAAAATCTTTTATTACACCTATAATCTCTAATGGCAAAAGCGAATTGTCGCCTTGTTTATTTGATGGAACGTAGATCATTTTTCCAACAGGATTAGCATATCCTAAAAGTTTGGCTGTAGTCTCTGTAATAAGAAGAGCGCTTGAATCAGTTCCAAAGTCTTTTGAAAAATTCCTTCCCATCACTATTTCCATACCCATTGTTTTTATATAATCATAATCAATGGACCAGTTCTGCATATCAATACCGTTCTTGGTATCCATTACCGCTTCTTTGGAGTAGGTATTGTCACTCCTTGAAGAATTGGTAACAGGCAGATAAGAACTTATAGTGCCACTAATTACACCGGGCATAGCGAGTACTTCATTTTTAAAAGCCTGTACATTGTTATTGAGTGCATAAGCTCCATCAATAATGAGTACCTGGTCTTTATTAAAACCTAATTTTTTAGTTTGTATATATTGAAGCTGGCTGTAAACAATGATGGTGCCAATGATAAGCATTATGGATGTGGCAAACTGAAAAACCACTAGTACATTACGCAGGTTGCTTTTCTTAAACCCGGTATTGGTATTCCCTTTTAAAACAACGATTGGTTTAAACTTTGAAAGGAATAAAGCCGGATAACTACCTGCCAGCAAGCCTACTACAAAAGGAAGCAGTATAATGAATGCAAGAATTTTAATATTCAGCAAATCTTTTACTGAAAGTGATTTTGCGGCAACATCATTAAAAAGTGGCAGCACAAGCGTGGCTATAACAATGGCAATCAAGAGAGAAATAAAAGCAGTAATGGTTGATTCAACAAGAAACTGTGCGATCAGTGTTTTTCTTTCGGTACCCAACACTTTGCGAATACCTACTTCTTTTCCACGGCTGGCACTTCTTGCTGTGCTCAGATTCATAAAATTGATACAGGCAATAAGTAGTATGAACAGGGCAACTGCTGAAAAAATATATACATACTGGATATTGCCTGATGGTGTGATCTCGTAAGAAAAATCACTGTATAAATGGATCTTTGTCAATGGCATCAGGGAATACTGAATATTATTACCTGATTTTTTCAACTCATCTATGTTTTTTACTTTAATGAACTGTTGCACATAAGGCAGTACGTAGTTATTAATATACTCATCAAACTTTTTTTCCAATGCTTTATAATCGGCACCGGGCTTTAATAATAAATAAGTATGAAAATTATGGCTGGTTAGCTGGCCCCACTGGTAATCCACATTCTTCATAGAAAAAAAGAAATCAAAATTAAGATGTGAGTTGTGGGGTAAATCTTTTATTACAGCAGTTACTTTATATGGCGTTGTGGCTTCGCCATTTTTCACTTCAACTATTTTGCCAAGTACATTTACAGCACCAAAATATTTCCTGGCAGTTGATTCGGTTACCACAACCGTATTCGGTTCATTCAAAGCTGTCCGGGTATCACCTTCAATAACAGGCAATTGAAATACCGTGAAAAAAGTAGAATCTGCATTTGTTACATGTGGTTCATCAATAAATTCATTCCCCTTTTTTATCAGTTTATTACCGTCATTGGCAAAAAGCCGGGTATATTCTTCAACCTGCGGATAATCTTTTTTAAGTAGTTGCCCCATCATGTCAGATGTCTGGGTCATATGCAGGTCGCCGCCACCAAAATGTATATCGGAACTGATCCGGTAAATACGGTCTGCATTTTTAAACTGGCGGTCGTAACTCAACTCATCCGTTACATAAAGCGTGATCAATAAACAGGTGGCAAGGCCGATGGCAAGGCCAAAAATATTGATGCTGCTATACCCTTTATTTTTCCAAAGGTTCCGGAATGCTATTTTAAAATAATTTTTAATCATGGCTATACTTTAAAATTGATAATTGGCTTTCATGGCTTTGATAAAACCTGTTATCCCGGATAGCAGATCTGTTACAACATTATATTTTCAATAACGGCTTGCCCATCCAGCATGCGGATGATACGGTGGCTATACCTTGCATCATGTTCAGAGTGAGTTACCATTATTACTGTTGTTCCTTTTTCATTCAAATCGGTAAGTAACTGCATCACTTCATTACCATTGGACGAATCCAGGTTACCGGTAGGCTCATCGGCTAAAATGAGTTTTGGATTATTAACCACAGCCCTTGCTACAGCAACCCTTTGCTGCTGGCCACCCGAAAGTTGCTGTGGATAGTGATTGCGGCGGTGCATGATCTGCATCTTGTCTAAAACCTCTTCCACTCTTTTCTTCCTGTCGGCTGCTTTAACACCGGTGTATATCAATGGCAATTCCACGTTTTCAAAAACCGTCAGTTCATCAATAAGATTAAAACTCTGGAAAACAAAACCGATATTCCTTTTTCTCAGGTCGGCTCTTTTTCTTTCATTAAAGTGTGCCACTTCGGTACCATTAAAAATAAAACTGCCTGCATCCGGGTCATCCAGCAAACCAAGTATGTTAAGCAAAGTGGATTTGCCACATCCGGATGGGCCCATAATGGCTACAAACTCTCCCTCTTTTACTTCGATGGAAAGTTTGTTCAATGCAACTGTTTCTACTTCTTCAGTGCGGTAGATCTTTTCTAAATCAGCAATCTTTATCATTGTTATTTTTTAAGTTTTTAGGAATAGTGTTTTAATTTATAACTGTTTGAAAGGATTCATAAAAACATTGAGGGAAGCATCTTCACTTTCTTCAAAATCTGGCTGTATTTTTTGCCCGGTACTTTTTGTTGTTCCTGAGCATGCAGCTGCACTGCTGTTTTTACAACAGGCTTTTAACCCGTTATCTTTAAGAGAAGAAAAACAAATCCCGGCAAGGATCATTATCGCCAATAAAAGAAATTGTTTTTTCATGATCGTATTTTTTATGGTTGAATGATAATTATTCTTTCTTTAAGACCAGTTCCTGCATATTTCCATAATTCTCATAACTGGATGTTATTACTTTATCGCCTGGTTTAAGTCCCTGTAATATCTGGTAGTAATCCGGGCTTTGAAGTCCCAACTGTATATCCACTTTATAAGCAACATTCCCATTTTCACTTAGTTTAAATATCCAGTTACCACCTGTCTGCTGGTAGAATCCACCCTTTGGCAAAAGAAGCGCCTGCATTTCATCACTTAATGCCAGTTTGATCTGCAGTGTTTGTCCACGGCGTATGCCCTGAGGTACAGAATCTTTGAATTCCATATCTACCTGGAAGCGTCCATTTGTCACCTGGGTAAATACTTTTTTTATACTGAGTTTATAAGTTTTACCGGCAATAGTAGATTCACCCATGAGTCCGATAAATATTCTTGAAATATAATGTTCATCAATATCAACCCTTACTTTAAATCCACTAACCACATCTATCTGTCCCAAACGATCTCCCTTATTTTTTGATTGGCCTATTTCTGCATCCAGTGAAGTTAATTGTCCGTCAACCGGTGCCCTTACAATAAGGTCTCCTACTTTTTTACGCATTACCTGTAATGCATTTTGTGTACGGCCATAAGATTGTTTGGCCTGGTCCAGTTCCTGGTTAGTGGAAACAGAATCTTTACTCAAAACCTGGTCGGCCAGTTTTTTCTTTTGCAACTGGTAATTATAATTATTTTCAGATTGCTTGAATTCCTGGGAGCCTATCACTTTTTGTTCGTACAATTTTTTATTTAATTTATAAATACGTTCGGCCTCATTTAATGCATTATCCACATCGGTACGCTGGTTTAATTTACCAATAGTGTTTTGTTGTGCTGCATTACGTGATATCTGCAT
>JBDTUK010000108.1:0-8616 GCA_040007795.1 Ferruginibacter sp. | reverse complement strand
GCTGGGCATATCGTATGCATCGGCCAGTTTATAAATATCCAGCACATTACTGGTTCGGGCTACAGATGTACCCATTGCGTAATGATTGTTTTCGCAGATAAAAACTACGGGTAGTTTCCAAAGCATGGCCATATTAAAGGTTTCATGCAACATACCCTGCCGGGAAGCTCCATCTCCAAAATAACAAAGCACCACATTATTTGAATTGCGGTATTTTTCGGCAAAGGCCAAACCGGCACCTGTACCTATCTGTGCACCCACAATACCGTGGCCGCCAAAGAAATTTTCTTTTAAACCGAAGAAGTGCATACTGCCTCCCTTTCCTTTACTGCAACCGGTAGCTTTGCCATACAATTCGGCCATACATGTTTTAGCCATAACACCTTTGGCAATGGCCAGGGCATGATCCCTGTATGCTGTAATAAATTTATCATCGGGACTGGTTGCCGTCATACATCCGGCAGCAACAGCCTCCTGTCCAATGTAGAGGTGACAAAATCCACGGATCTTTTGCATACCATACAACTGGCCTACTTTTTCTTCAAAGCGGCGCAGGAGCAGCATTAATTCGTACCAGTACAAATAAGTTTCTTTAGAAAACTTGGTAGCCAATGGATTTAATTTTAGGCGGCAAAGATAAGGGAGAAAAGGGAATTTGGTTACAGGAATTGGGAATTAATAATTAGGAATTAGTTGAGTCTTCTGGTAGAAGTATCTGATATTTTTTAAAGAGGATAATTATTAACTGATATCACTATCGGATCAATAAAACCGTTCCATTATTTTCAGATTCCCATCCAAAACCATTGGTAAATTTTATGTGGTAAACATACGAACCTGTTGGTTGATCTTTTCCTTTATACCTGCCATCCCAACCAGCTCCATAATCTCTTGTCTCAAATATCTTTTCTCCATACCGGTTAAAAATAATAAAACTAAACTTCTGCACTGCCTGGTAAATGGTAGGTTTAAAGACATCATTTTTACCATCTCCATTAGGTGTAAATGCATTAGGGATACCGATGAAAATACAATCCTTGCGAATAAGGGTTATTGAATCTTTACCAACGCAATTGTTGTAATCTTTTACTGTAAGATAAAATGTTCCTAAAGTATTTAATGAAACAGCATTGGAAGTTGAACCTGTACTCCATAAATAACTGGCATAACCCGGAACAGATATTTTTAAAACATTTCCATAACAGAGTTCCTGGTTGGAAGGTAAAAAGTTAACAGGTATTGTATCAATGGCGATAATATTGATAGTGTCGGTAGCTTTACAGTTGTTTGCGCCGGTTACTGTTACCCAATATTTACCGGGAGTAGTGACCGTAAAATAAGGTTGTGTGCTATTATCCTGCCATAGATAACTATTGAACACACCGGGTGTAATTGCAGCAACAGCATTTGAACATATATTTCCATCTGCTCCAAGATCAGGTTTGGGTTTTGGAAATACGGTTAAAGTAGTAGTGATTATGGAGTCGCAGCCAAGCGTTGTAAGTAAGGTGTCTTTATAAATACCAGGAGTTGTTTGATTGGTACCACCAGCGTAGTAAGTTTGGCCTTCGCAGATGGAGGCATTAATAGATGTAAAAGCCCTAGGATTTACAGTAAGATTTAATGTTCTAATACTATCACATCCAAAAACTGAAATCAAAGTATCAACATATATACCACTTGCAATGTGTCCTCCATAACTCTGCCCCTGACAAATCACAGCACTAATATTTGAATAAAGTGTAAGAGTTACAATAAGATTTAATGTTCGCATACTATCGCAACCATTGGCAGCAACATATGTATCAACATAAGTACCCGTTGTTGAGTGGCCTGCATAAGTTTGTCCCTGGCAAATGGTTGCACTTACGGTTGACAGCACTTTATAATTGATAGTAAGATTAAGATTAAGGATACTGTCACAACCACTTGAAGAAATCAATGTGTCACTGTAAGATCCGCTTGCTGTATAAGTTTGACTTTGCCATGTATAACTATCGCAGGCTGTTATAGAACTGGTAGTATTTGATCCATTAATGGTTAAGTTAAGAATTATAACACTGTCGCAGCCTGTTGCATTAATAAGTGTTTGTGCATATACTCCGCTTGAAATGTATGTTTGTCCGTTTAAAGTATAAGTATTACAAGCTGTATCAGTAATTGTAGATGTAGTAACATTTGGACACCAGGACATTTTATGCACATAATGTGATCTTCCAAATGAGTAAAGTGAAAACACATTAGGACTAGGATCAAAATCTGCTGTATCTTGAAAAGAACCTGTTGAGTAAATATTTCCAGCTACATCGATAAATAAAGAATAGATTATGTCTTGTGAAATTCCACCAATCTGCTGTCCCCAAATAAATTCACCATTACCATCTAATTTTGAAATGAAAGCATCAGCTCCAATTGGAGGGGTTCCAAAAGCTGTTAGGCTATAAGTTGAAGCACCAGGGTCTAAATCAACCGTATTATAAAAAAAACCTGCAACATAAATATTGCCATTAACATCTGAATTAATACTTCGTGAGTTATCAGTAACAGTTCCTCCAATATTCTTAGTCCATAATTCATTTCCATTTAAATCAAGTTTAGACAGAAATTCATTCCATACTACGAAAACATTTCCTACAATATTAACTGATACAGATTGATTTTCTCCGCTAAAAGCAGCTCCTAATTTAGCCGCCCAATTAAAATTTCCTAAAGCGTCTAACTTTAAAATAAAGGTCTGTGCGATACCTGCTAGCGATGTCAAATTATAAACTGCAGGTCCTGGGTCAAAATCTATCGTTCCCATAAAGTTCCCTGTAATATAAACATTACCCGACGTATCTGTTGTAACGCAATTTGAATATATTGGATAGGATGAAGAGGATGGTGCTTTTGCCCAGATAAAATTACCGGAATTATCAAGCTTTGAAATAAAAACTCCAATTCCTGATCCCAAAGTAAAAACTCCTACTCCCGGATCAAAGTCTGCAGGTCCTTCAAAGTTACCAGTCGTACAAATATTCCCATAGGGATCTAAGGAGATTGATTTGGGAATATCAAAACCAACCCCACCCATACGTTTTGCCCATACAAAATTTCCATTATTATCCAGTTTACAAACAAAAATATCAACATCCGGATAAACAGTAGCGCAAGAAAGATTGTATACACCAGGACCTGGATCAAAATCAGCGGTTTCTCTAAAATAGCCGGTTGCATAAACATTTCCTACTGCATCTACAACTATACCTCGGCCTATATCTGTTTTGGGTCCGCCTAAGTTCTTTGCCCAAATGAAATTACCCAAAGGATCATATTTTGTGATAAAAATGTCATCATCACCATTCGGAGTAAGATTATAAACCAATGGCCCTGGATCAAAATCAGTATTAGGAGTAAAAAAACTGCCCAGAGTGTAAACATTTCCAGCAGCATCAACACTTATATAATGCCCCTCATTTGTAGTACTTAATTGGAATTGTTTTACCCATTGGAAACTAGGACTTTGACAAAACGATGAATCAGTCAAAAGCATAACACTGAGTGTAAATAATATTCTTTTCATTACAGAATGAATTACGAATTAAAGCTTGTCAGGGTCAATCAGTAAATAAAAATAACACTAATATCTGTAATATAAAACAGCAATTACATTACTTATCTTGCAGCCCATGTTATTTCTCAGTAAAATATCCCTCACTCAGTTCAAAAATTACAGCTTTTCTTCTTTCGATTTTAGCGAAAGAGTTATCGGTATTTGCGGCCTCAATGGCAAGGGAAAAACCAATTTACTGGATGCCATTTATTACTGCTGCTTTACTAAAAGTTATTTTTCCAAGACAGATGTTTTGAATGTTCAATTTGATAATGATGGGTTCAGGATTCAAGCGGCCCCCTCTATCTCTCCCCAGGGAGGAGGAAATCCCGGAGATATAAGCGAAGACCAAAAAGAAGCACAAAAAAAGGTAGATGAGATTGTCTGCATTTTCAGGGTGGTGGGTAAGAAAGAAGTTTTGTTGAACGGGGTGCCCTATACAAAATTATCGGAGCATATCGGCAAATTTCCTGCGGTAATGATCGCCCCGGATGATATTGAACTTATAACCGGGGGAAGTGAAGAAAGGCGCCGCTTTATGGATATTGTATTGAGCCAGGTAGATGCTGAATACCTGCAGCAGTTGATGCAATACAATAAGGTCCTTCAGCAACGAAACAGTTTATTAAAGCGTTTTGCAGAACAAGGCAAAACAGACTGGCCGCTTTTGGAGGTGCTGGATGAACAATTGATTGCTCCCGGAAATTTTATTTATGGAAAACGAAAAATATTCGCTGAAGAATTAATTCCACTGGTGCAGAAATTTTATGAACAGATTGCCGATAATGGTGAAGTGATCAGTTTACAATACGACAGCCGTTTAAATGAGAGCCCTTTTCATGACCTGCTGAACAATTACCGGCAAAAAGATTTTATGTTGCAACGCAGTAATGCCGGTATTCATAAAGATGATATCCTTTTTCAGTTAAATAGCCAGCCATTTAAAACAACCGCATCGCAGGGACAGCGCAAAAGTTTATTGTTTGCATTAAAGCTGGCTGAGTTTGAATTATTAAAAGCCAACAAAGGTTTTGCTCCCCTCCTGCTTTTAGATGATGTTTTTGAAAAACTGGATGACAATCGCATGCAACAATTATTGCATTGGGTGTGTAATGAAAATGCAGGGCAGGTTTTTATTACTGACACTCATAAAGAAAGATTGATAGAAGCATTTGAAAAATTAAATACTGCATACCAGATAATAGAATTGTAAAATTGATAATGAATACCGGATACCTGATAGTGTTATCGTGAATCTTGGATCTAGTATCCAGTATCATGTATCTTTACATCATGGGAGAAATTTCACTACAGGAAGCCATTAAACAGTTTTTACAAAAGAGTAAACTTAAAACCGGCATACAGGCATTGCGTATTGAAGAGGTATGGGAGGAAGTAATGGGAAAGACAATTGCAAAGTATACCGACAAGATACAGATCATCAACGCCACTTTATTTATAACTACAACAGTAGCTCCTTTAAAGAACGAATTGCTTTATCAGAAAGAAAAAATTATTGAACGGGTTAATGAAGCGCTGGGAGAAAAGACAATTAAGGAAGTGGTCATAAAATAGGAATTGGTAATTGGGAATTAGTAGTTACAGATTCTATATGACGATAACTTTTAGTCAACAACGTACCAAATTCCTAATTACAAATTACCAATTACTCACTTGTTCTCCAAAGGCCTTACGCTATACCCTTCCTTCCGCAGCAGTGCTATCAATCCCGTTTTCCCAGGTAAATGCCCGGCGCCAACCGCAGTAAATACCGGTTCTTTTTTCATGATGAGCTTTAATTGTTCAACCCAGTTCTTATTCCTGTTGTCCAATAAAATGTCCTGGTTATCTTCCATTCCAAATTCATCGTTATTTAAAAGAACTTCAATTTCATTCATCCGCTGGTTTTTATAAGCAACGATCATGGAGTCAAAGTATACCCTGGATCTGTCCATACTATCAATAGCTTTCAGTAATTCTCTGGCTTGTGTTTCATAAGGTATGCTGTCAAATATAGATGCCTGGAAAGCCATGGTCTCCAGTCCTTTTATTTCTTTTTTGTTTTCTTTGGCCAGTTTCATTATTTCATCATCTACACCGCTGACGGTTTTGCAAGGCATCATTTTAGGATAGAGCATGGCCACTAAAAAATAAGGTTTCATACTTTGAAAAAGATAAATGGGTGTTTGCAATGAATCTTTAAAATAATCAACCACCCTTTTATACTCATCATCCGGATACAGGTCTTTTAATTTTTTATTCCCCTTCATATTCATCAGCGTCAGTGCGCCAAATAAAGTAGCCGGATCATCCATATCCATTTCCAGGTAAACTGATGTGGCATTATTAATAGCCTGTTTTAATGAATTACTGAACCTTATATCTTCTTTACACAATAAATGAAAAGTGCCAAACAAATAGCTCGGTGCCGAAAGCCCGTTACCGCTTACCTCCCATAGCAGCGTATTATCATCTGTATTTGTCTTTAAGGTAGCTGAACCCGGTTGGGCAATACAAAAACCGGGTATCAACAGCATTACGAGAAAAGAAGAAAATTTCATTTGGAAGGTTTATAATTAAAATTACAAATAACCTTCCTATGGCAAGTGCTTTTTATTATATTAGCTTAAATATCAAAAAATGAAAACAGCTTTTTTATCAATCACATTCCTTTTTGTTTGCACATCATTGTTATTTGCGCAAAAAGAACTTCCGGCATTTGGTAAAATAGATAAGGCCGACCTGGAGATGACAGATTGTGAATTTGATAAAGGCGCAGAAGCCCTTACACTTATTAACTGGGGTAAAATGTATTACGAACGTGGGATTCCGGGTGTGTCATTTCTTAATACGGTCTATGAGTACCGGGTACGGATCAAAGTACTTAAAGAGTCGGGCCTTAGCTATGCCAATGTTAACATTCCGTACTATGATCATAACAACGAAGAGAAAATTATTAAGATAGATGCGTCCACTTATAATTTAGATGCATCAGGTAAGATAAAGACCACCGATGTGAGCAAGAGTTCTATCTATTCCAAACGGATAAATAAATTTTACAGCGAAATGATCATTGCTTTCCCGGAAGTTAAAGTGGGTAGTATTGTTGAGTATAAATATAAAATGGAAAGAAGGACAGACCAGCATCTTAAGGGCTGGGATTTCCAGGATAAAATTCCTGTCCGGTACAGTGAGTACCAGATCAACATTCCTTTGTTTTATCACTTTTCGGTAAACCCAAATATTGTAGATGAAATAGAAGTAAAGGAAAAAGTATATGAAGACCTGATCGCCACCAATGAAGGGACGCTAACTACTGAAACGCTTCAGAAAAATTTCATTATGCGTAATCTTATTGGTATAAAAGCCGAACCTTTTATGGGCGCAGTAAAAGATTATCAACAGGGGCTTGAGTTCCAGTTATCAACCATAGATTACGGAGGAGGGAGAACCCTGGACCTGCGTACCACCTGGGCTGACGTGATAAAAGACCTGATGAAAGACGATGATTTTGGAAAACAATTGGAATGGGAACCAAAGGGAACAACTGCTATGATCAGTGAAGCAAAACAACTTACTGATGAAGAAAGCCGGATGAAATTTATTTTAAATTATGTGAAAAAGAATATGACCTGGGATGATGATGAAAGTATCTATTCGTATGACGGAATAAATTCAGCTTTTGAAAAAAAGACAGGCAGCACCGGGGATATAAATCTTTTGCTGACCTGCCTGCTGAATAAAGCAGGTATCAAAGCATATCCCATATTATTCAGTACGAGGAATAATGGCCTGGTGAAAAAAGCCTTCCCTTTTATAAGCCAGTTCAATATTGTGATGGTTTATGTAACCGTTGCCGGCAAATATTTTGTGCTGGATGCTACAGATAAAGTTATTCATTACCGGTTAGTACCGCAAAAAGTTGTAAATACAAATGGCTTTATCGTAGAAGGTGAGAACGGCAGGTGGGTAGAAATACTCTCAGGGAAATCTAAATACAAAGTGATGGCTGCCGTACAGGGAGAAATAACCGCAGATGGGATACTTAAAGGCAGTTGCCTGGTAAACTGTTATGATTATGCAAGGGTACAACGATGTGAAAGCTGGGTGGAGAATAAAGAAAAGTTTAAAGACGATTATTTTATCAAGCCCTATTCTTTCTGCAAGATAGAAGACCTGGCTATCAATAATACCGAAGCCGATTCATTACCACTGGAACAAAAAGTAAAATTCAGTTCGGTATTGAACAGTTCGGGTGATTACCGGTATTTTAACATCAATCTCTTTTCCGACCTCGACAGAAATCCGTTTGTGGCAGCCGACAGGGTCTCTGACGTGGATTTTGGTTTCCTGCAGGACTATACCATTTTTGGAAACTACAGCATACCGCCTGATTATATTTTTGACGGTTTGCCCGAAAACATATCCATGACCACCCCGGATAACGGGATTATTTTTAACCGCTCAATGCAGGTTGAAGCAAATTTATTAAATGTGAGAATGACAGTAGAATTTAAAAGGTCATTTTACACAGCAGCTTCATACGCAGAATTTAAAGAGTTCTATAAAAAATTATTTGACAAATTAAATGAGCAGGTGGTTATAAAGAAGAAGGCAACGCTTTAGTAAAACCGGAGGTTCATTTAGCATTATATAAACTCCCACCCTTTTCAAAAAGCGGGTCAATCCTTTTTTCTGTTGCAGCATCTTTTTCAACTGGCGGTGCATGATGTGGTTTTATTCTTGCATCAAATATTAATGGGCCATTGCAGCCCCAGTGTTTATTTTCTGTAAAACTATCAATACCATATATATCATGCGACGGGTTGCAGCGGGTAAATGTTACCCATAAAAAATTTCGCAACGCAGCGCTTATAAAATCCGGGTTATCGCAAACAATTATGAACGGTGTGTTTTTGAGTTGAGCATTGTACATTGAACCCGCCTGTCCGGCAGGCAGGCATTGTGTATTGAGTATTTCCAGTTCCTTAATAGCATTTTCTTTGTCACCGAGTTCTGTATAT
>JBDTUK010000107.1:0-19244 GCA_040007795.1 Ferruginibacter sp. | reverse complement strand
GGCTGTTATTAATAAAATTCACAAAATGGAATCTAAACCAAATTTGATTGAACCACTCCTGGAAAGAGTTGAGCAGTATGGTAAAACCAGTTTTGAAATTTTAAAACTAAAAGCACTCGGTAAAACAGCTGATATAACATCTTCATTAATTTCCCGGTTATTGTTAATCCTGGTACTCTCGCTTTTTGTTATCACTTTAAATATTGCACTGGCTCTTTGGCTTGGTGAACTACTTGGCAAAAATTATTACGGATTCCTGATAGTTGCCGGATGCCATGGTATTGGTGCTATTATTTTATTACTTGTTCACCCGCTCATCAAGTCACGGGTAAGTAATACTCTCATCAATCAAATCCTTAACTGATTTTCTATGCAAGAGATCAACACTGTAGCGGATCTGAAGAGCAGGATTCAGCAATTGGAACAGCAGCAAGCCATTGAATGGCCGCTGCTAAAGGAAGACCTTCATAAAACTTATGAAAGCTTTAAACTTATTAATATCCTTAAAAGCACTTTTAAAGAGGCGGTTGATGTACCGGATATTAAAACAAATATTATTAATGCAGCCATCGGTTTAACATCCGGGATAGTAGCTAAAAAAGTTATTTTAGGAAAGACATTGAACCCCTTATCAAAATTATTAGGCCTGATCGTTGAAGTTGTTGTTTCCAACAAGGTAGCAAAAAATGCGGATGGAATTAAAACGATAGGGAGTGTTATCATGAAAAAATTATTTAACCAAAAAGATGAACGGGAAAAAGTATAATGGAAATTCCTTTTAAATTACCTTTTTATGCAAAAACAGCGCTGATTTTTATCAGCGTTTTATCTTTCGGATTTATCATGTACATAGGCCAGGATATTATTATCCCGATCGTTTACGCTACCATATTCGCTATTTTACTGAATCCTTTTGTTAATTTTTTAACACGTAAAAAAATAAATAAGATAATCGCTATTTCAATTGCAGTATCACTCACCATTTTAGCCGTGCTTGTAATTCTGGAGATCATTTTTTCGCGAATGAGCATGTTTAGCGAAACTTACCCCCAGTTAAAATTAAAGTTAGGCCACACCAGTGACCAGTTTGTTCAATGGATTTCGCACAAACTTAATTACAGCCAGGCAAAAATAAATAAGTGGATCGGCGAAACACAAACTGAAGCGATAAGTAATATTGCCACCGGCGAAAGGCTCTCTCAATTGGGCCAATTGAGTATTACCCTGGTATTACTACCGGTTTATTTATTTATGATACTATATTATAAATCGCTGTTACTGGAATTTATCAGAAAATTATTCCGGCAGCAACATCATACTGCCGTTGTGGAAGTATTAACAAACTCCAAAAATATTATACAAAGCTACCTGGTGGGGCTGGTTTTTGAAATGGCAATCATGGCGGCATTAAATGCCGGGAGCCTTTTAATATTAGGTATTGATTATGCCCTTATTCTAGGCATTCTTGTAGCCATAGTAAATATCATCCCTTATATAGGCGGAATCATTGCAATCCTGTTGCCAATGATTATGGCATTTGTAACAAAAGACTCATTAATGTATCCACTACTTGTTTTTGTGATAGCCATTTTTATCCAGTTTATAGACAACCATTATATTATTCCTAAAATCGTTGCCTCCCGCGTGCAAATAAATGCATTGATCTCGGTTATTGGGGTTTTGGTTGGTGGTGCCATATGGGGTATTTCAGGAATGTTCCTGTCAATCCCTTTAATTGCAATACTAAAAGTTATTTTCGATCATATAGAACCATTAAAACCATGGGGATTTTTGTTAGGAAATATTGTTCCCACAAACTCAAAATTCTCTTTTATCAAACGAAAAATTAAAAATTAAATCTCTTTACAATTAAAATAATATTATGAAACCGAACATTGGAATTTCAGAAAAGAATTTAAAAAACAGCGTAGAATTGCTGTCAGCAGTTTTAGCCAACGAAATGACTTTATACATTAAAACAAGAAAATTTCACTGGAATGTTTCCGGTGAGAGTTTTATGGAACTGCATAAATTATTCGAAAGTCAATACAATCAACTGGAAGAATCGATTGATGAAATTGCAGAGCGTATTGGAAAGCTGGGCCACAAAACAATAGGCACCATGCAGGAATTCTCTAAACTTTCTTCTATCAAAGAATATCCCGGTAAATATGCTTCCTCAAAAGATTTACTTACAGAACTTTTGAAAGATCATGAAACAGTGATCATTCAATTACGCAAAAACATTGAAGAGTCCACAGAAAAAAATAAAGATGCCGGCACTGCTGATTATTTTACCGGCCTGATGGAGCAACATGAAACAATAGCCTGGACACTTAGAAGGTATTTAAACTAATTAAGAACAATATGAAAGCATTAGTATATCATGGCGCCGGTAAAAAATCCTGGGAAGAAAAGCCAAAACCGGAAATAAAGGAGAGAACGGATGCCATAGTAAAGATCTTCAAAACAACGATATGCGGAACGGATCTGCATATTATGAAAGGAGATGTTCCCACAGTTACTGATGGAAGGATCATTGGACATGAAGGGGTCGGCATCATTGAAGAAGTTGGATCTGCTGTAAATAATTTTAAAAAAGGCGATCATGTTTTGATATCCTGCATCACATCCTGCGGTAAATGCGAATATTGCAGGAAAGCGATGTACTCCCACTGTGTAACAGGAGGATGGATACTGGGTAATTCAATTGACGGTACGCAGGCAGAATTTGTAAGGATACCCCATGCCGATAACAGCCTGTACCCTATTCCTGCCGGTGCAGACGAGGAAGCGCTTGTAATGTTGAGCGATATTTTACCTACAGGTTTTGAATGCGGTGTCTTGAACGGACAGGTAAAGCCTGGCGATTCCATAGCTATTGTGGGCGCAGGGCCAATTGGGTTGGCTGCATTATTAACGGCACAATTTTATACACCTGCAGAAATTATCATGATTGACCAGGATGACAACCGCCTGGATGTAGCAAAAACTTTTGGAGCAACACATACTATTAACAGCGCCAATGAAAATGCGGCTGAAAAAGTAATGAGCCTCACAAACGGCAAAGGCGTTGATGCTGCCATTGAAGCTGTTGGCATACCGGCAACCTTTGAATTATGCGAACAACTTATTGGTGCAGGCGGCCATATTGCCAATATAGGAGTACATGGCAAAAGCGTGGTACTGCACATGGAATCCTTATGGTCAAAAAATATTACAATCACTACACGCCTTGTTGATACAGTATCCACTCCCATGCTTTTAAAAACTGTTCAATCAAAAAAACTTGACCCAAACAAACTCATTACACATCATTTTAAATTAGACCAGATAATTGAGGCCTACGATACATTTGGTAATGCGGCAAAAGAAAAGGCGTTAAAAGTAATTTTGACAAATCAACAGGATTAAGGTTCTTTTTTCCGGCTGGTCTCCCTTCCCATTTAGATCACTTGTAAAGAAATAATCAAAGTGTGAATGATATAATCTATTTCTTCAATTATGTAACACTTCCCTGTCAAATAATTGACAACTTTGTAACCTAAATCTGCTATTTAATAATTTAACAAAAAAAACAAAAAATGAAATCGATAAAATTGGATACTCTCACTAAAAATATTTTTTCAGGCCTTTTGGCTATCGCTATGATAACCGGATCTATCTCCTGTGCAAAGAAAACAGTGGCTGCTAAGGAAACAACATTTACTCCGGCTATGCCTGAAGAAAAGGGCCAATTAGAGGTTAAGAGAGATGCAAACAGCAACTATGTTATACAAATAAATATTTCAGACCTGGACCCGGTAAAAACGATGCGGCCATCAAAAGAAGCCTATGTGGTTTGGATGGTAACTGATACAAAAGCAACAAAAAACCTGGGCCAGATAGAAGGCGCCAATGCATGGCTTTCGAAAAAGAATAAAGCCTCCTTTGAAGCAGTTACTGAATTTAAGCCTACAAAAATATTTATTACAGCAGAAAATGATGCTACTATTCAAAAACCGGGAACGCAGGTTGTATGGGCTACAAAGAGTTTTTAATCCCTTTGTACAACAGAATTTTTAAAAAAAAGGAAACTCAACCGGAGTTCTCTTACAATATGGAAATGAAGGAGGCTGAATTGGTTTCTTTATATTTTTAGTGCAACGCATAAACCAACTTTACTGCATCTCGTGACCCTTACTGGCCGTAATATAAGAGCCGCCTGATACTTACGTAACAAGCGGTTTTTTATTGAATTTATCTTTTATTGATTACTGCAAATTCATATCGCCTGCCTCGCCTTCAACTCTAAATATTTATTCACTGCATTAATAGTAAGCTGTTCCGGCGGGGTTAAAACAGAAAGGATGCCATGCTTCTTTAATTCCTTTACGATCAGTCTTTTTTCAAATTCAAATTTTTCAGCAATGGTCTTTATATAAACTTCTTCTACATTCTTTGCATCAAGGTGTGAGAGCTTATGCAGTTCTGTATTTTCAAAAAATACAACCATCAGCAAATGATGTTTGGCAATGGAACGGAGGTAATTCAATTGCCGGTTTAAACCCGACATAGATTCAAAGTTGGTGTACAGAACGATCAGGCTGCGGTGTTTGATACGGCTGCGTATCTGCATATACAGCATTTCATAATCACTTTCCAAAAAAGCAGTTCCCTGGTTGTATAATGATTGTAAAATATTTTCCCGTTGTATGGGTTTACGGTCGGCAGCAAGCAACGAACCCATTTTATTTGAGAAGGTCATCAACCCTACCCTGTCCTGTTTTTGTAAACAAACATTGGTTAAGACCAGCGTACTGTTAATGGCATAGTCAAGCAAGGTCAATCCGCCAAAAGGCATTTTCATCAGGCGGCCCTTGTCAATGATGCAATATACCTGCTGGCTTTTTTCATCGGTATAGTTATTCACCATCAGCGATCCCCTTCTTGCCGTGGCCTTCCAGTTCACACTGCGGATATCATCGCCCCGTACATATTCCTTTATCTGCTCAAACTCCATGCTATGACCGATCTTACGCATACGCTTGTTGCCATGCTCGGTCTGGATGGAAGTTTGTGAAAGCAGTTCATACTTCCGCATTTGCAAAAAAGAAGGATAAACAGGAACTGTTTCTTCTGCTTCAATATTATGCCTGCGCTTTAATAAACTCAATAATGATTTTACATAAAGGATAATACGGCCAAAATGATATTCACCTCTTTCAACGGGTCTTAATTTGTATAAAATATTTTTTTGCTCCCCCGCTTTAAATCGGTGCAGTAATTTCCAGTCTCTTTTCTGAAACTGAACAGGCAGCTCATCAATGATCTCCATATCCACCACAAAGGGCATATTATTCTTTACCTGCACCTCCACTTTATTTTCATCACCATTGCTGAACCGGTCGGCCATTAAACGTTTTGCCGATGGCCCCTTGCTGAAAATAAACAGGAAGAAGTAATCTATGATCACCAGTATTATGAAAACCCAGAATAAAATTTTGGGAATTAAAAATATAACCGGGAAAAGAAAGGAAGCAATAAACAAAACAACACACAGCCCCGCAGCAAGATAAAATCTTGTTGTTAAGTATAAAGCACCGATATATTTTTTTAAAAGATTCATAGAAAAGCCCCCTGAATCTCCCTGAAGGGAGACTTGACAGCGTATGATATTTTGTGATGCTTTTTGATAATCTTACTTTAATCTTTTATTTATAAATAGCGGGTCAAATTTTTAGGGTGTTTCCAAGTCCCCCCTTCGGGGGGATTCAGGGGCCCTTATCGTGGCACTTCAATCGATTTTAAAATAGTATCTATCAGGTCATCGGCGGTTACCCCTTCCATTTCCTTTTCCGGTGTTAAGATGATGCGGTGCCTTAACACATGTGGCGCCATTTCCACAATATCTTCGGGTGTAACAAAATCCCTTCCTTTAATAGCCGCATTTGCCCTGGCCGAACGAAGTATGGCCAGTGAGGCCCTTGGTGAAGCCCCCAGGTATAATGCCGGGTTATTTCTTGTTTCATGTACTATCCTGGCAATGAACTCAACCAGTTTGGGTTCAATAATGATCGATTGTATCTGGTTCCGGTAATGCTGAATATCATGCGGAGATAATAATTTTCGAACGCTTTCAATCATCTGTGATTGTGTCTTTCCCTGTTGCCTGTTCAAGATGCTGATCTCTTCTTCCAGCGTAGGATACTTAACATCAATTTTAAAAAGGAAACGGTCAAGTTGTGCTTCTGGCAAACGATAGGTCCCTTCCTGCTCAATGGGGTTTTGTGTAGCCAAAACCAAAAAAGGAATGTTCATCTGGTGTGTAATACCGTCAATGGTCACCTGGCGTTCTTCCATCACTTCAAACAAAGCTGCCTGGGTTTTTGCCGGGGCCCTGTTTATTTCATCAATTAAAACAATATTGCTGAATATGGGGCCCTTCTTAAATTTAAAATCTCCCTCCCTCGGATTGAATACAGATGTTCCTGTCACATCACTGGGCATAAGGTCTGGCGTAAACTGGATACGGGAAAAATCTGAGTCAATGATCTTTGCCATCAGTTTTGCAGTTAATGTTTTAGCCACGCCGGGTACACCTTCAATCAAAATATGCCCGTCGCACAACAGGCCTATCAGCAGCAGGTCAACCATTTTATACTGCCCGATAATGACCTGACCAATCTCATTTTTAATTTCATAGAGCGCTTTGTTAAGGCCACTCAGGTCGATCCGTTGTTGAAATAAATTTTCTTCCATCAGTTTCTGTTTTTAACCCCAAATCCACCAGCTGGCGGAGCTTTAGACCAGGCGGTTTGGGTTGTTTTACTAAATATACTATCCTTTATTTTTATAGAAATTCTGTATCTGTTCATGTAAAGAAAGCAATTGATAATCGTTCACATCCGTACTGCTATGCACACTGGCGATGGTATGATACAAGGTCTCCACTTTATCTTTATGCACACCGGCTTTCCGGCTTAATGTGGTTATAAAATCTTCATTGATAAGATTGGTATTCAGGAAATATTTATTACGAATGTACTCATTAAAATAGGTAACCATTTTATCGGCAATATTTTTATTATCTTTTTTCTGCAGGTATAAGCGGCCGATGGTTTCTGTAAAAGTTACCGTAGTATTTTCATTGGGTTTAAGCTGTTCAATAATACGCTGCAGCCTTTTGCCGCCAAACAGGATATACAGTAAAAGTAAACCAAGGGATATCCAAAAGGCATAGACCAATGGCGGGTATTTCATTATTTCACTGAAAGTGGAAAAATCTTTTGCATCATTTTTCCCATTCTTACGATACCATAGTTTATAATAATAATCATCCCAGTATAAATGTTCAGGAAGGGCTTTGGTAAATGCCAGTGCATTTTGCAGGTACTTGTAATTTTTTTCCTGCAGGAGGAAATAATTACTGAATACCCTTGGGTCGCAATGCAGGAACAATTTTCCCTTGCCATGAAAATAAACAATAGCGTTGGCTTTTGCATCCTCATTATAACCAATGACCCTTGTATTGCTGCTGTCTATATTAAAAAAATAATTTTGGAAAGGAAGGTAGTAGTAGGGATAGTCGACACCGGGCTCTACAGCAGAGTTTGAAAAAGTGTTTTTCATGTTGTCGAACATATCTTCCGCCGATGCACCATGGTACATTTCATTACATTTTATTTTTTCCAGCAACAAAGGATCGATATACCCGGCCGAAATGAACAGTTCATTTCCTGCTGCCACATATTCCATCATAGCCTGTATTTCTTCATCATTCACATGCAGGGCAGGCGCAATGCAGATATAAAGCGAAGATGTATCAGTAATGTTTTTCCATGTTCTTGTAAATGCCTGCTTTTTATCCCGGATGAAATTTTCGTGATACATCAGTTCCAGTTGCCGGTAAGCAATCCTGGCTCCAAAAGGTTTTGAATCTTTTTTAGAAAAGGTTTCCACTAACGAAGGCAGCTGTTTGGCATTAAGGCCGCCCAGGCAACCAGTGAGTACAACAGGCACCAACAGTATGAGAAAAAGATATGTTCGTTTATTTTTCAATCGGTGATCTATAATTTTTGATTTAGTTCTGTAAAATTTGAATCTATCTTCTGGTATATATTTCTGTCGATCATGAATTCTCCATACCACACATACTCATAGTTTAAAGTAAGGGATGCAAAGTCATTTTGAAATGCAGGGTTCTTAATTTCACGTACGTATTGAAAATTTGTTTTATCTCGTGCCAGTTCAACCAGGTTTTTATCAGCCAGTTTATGCAGGGTTCTTAAATACTGGTATCTTACTGCCTGCCGGTAATTATTATTTTGCAGCGCCTGGTTTATCAGGTTATCAAAATCACTTTCACTCGTAATAACTTCTTCTTCCACTTCAGGAGTTTGTTGTTTGGCTGACCTGGATTCTCTTTTAAACACCCCTTCTGCTAAAAACAACCTGTACAAAACAAAAAGTATAAAAAGTACAGCCAGGGTCCATAACATCACGCGTAAAAACGGGGAAGTCAAAAAACTGTTCAGCAAACCCGGCCCCTGCAGCCCTGGCTTTTTCTTAACCTGCTTTTTTTGTTTATCCTTTAATAAACTGTCGAGGTATTTTGCATAAGCAAATTCTTTCAGGTTCTTCCAGTACTGAACAGAATCTGCAGGAAAGTCTAACGTATTTTTATAAAGCGCAGTATCCGGCCGCTCATTTTCATAATTGCTGGTCAGGGTATGGTCCTCTACCGGTACCTGTTCTATTTTTCCGGCCTCTTTTTTAATCACAGTATCCTGGTAAGCATATGTTTTATCCTGCGCCTGCGCAGCAGATAAAAATGAAATGCCTGAAAATAATATGTAAATGATCTTATGCATTTTCTTTTTTCAACCGGTTGATGATGCCATCGGGTTGAATATAATAACCTTTCTTATGTAAACGGATCGGGTAAATAACAAAATACCAGATAATAAATAACAGAGAAACTGAGAGGATTATAACACTGGCCCACACCGGTAATCCCGGGTTGTTTGCTTTATCAAATGTCTGGCTCATTAAATGGGTGATATAACTTTCAAAAAAAGCGGCAACAATAAAAATGGGTATAAGGCTTATCAAAACTTTAGCGGCATCCCTGGCACCTCTTTTAAAAGAAATACTTCTTTCATAAGTACGGGGAAATAAAATTCCGCTGGCCAGTATGAACCCGGCTGTAGCTGCAATCACGATGGCAGAAATTTCAAGTGTGCCGTGTATCCATATCACCAGCACCGACTTTATGCCTAATCCCTTTGCAACGAACATGTACTGAAATGCACCCAGCATCAGCCCATTACCCCACATGATCCATATCGTAAATATCCCTAAAGTAAATCCCCCGATAAATGCCCTGAAAGCAACACTTATATTGTTAAATCCTATCCACACAAACATCGAAAAAGGATTCCCGTCTTTATACACGCCAAAGGGATCACCTTTTGCAATATTCTCTTCGGTCATATCAACATAACCATCTCCTAAAACACCCCTTACAAATTGTTCGTTGTGCATGGAAGAAAAAAAACCAATAACAACAAAGAGAATAAAAATGGTGGTGGTAAATAAAAAAATGCGGTGGTACCTTTTAAATAAGAGCGGCAGCTCAAATTTCCAGAATTGAAATATGCGGCTGTATTTTTCTTTTTTATTCTGGTAGATACTTTGATAAATACCGGCGGCAATACCATTTATCCAGCGGGTAACTTTGCTTTTGGGATAAAATGTTTTTGCATAACTCAGGTCATCGATCAGGCTGACAAAACGTTCAGCAGTTTCATCAGGGTTATCGGTCGGTGAATGCTGGTACTCATTCCATTTGTCAGCATTCTTTTTAATAAACATCGCTTCCCTCATCTCAAAATATTACTGGTTAGAATAGGGTATCACAAATTGTCTCAGTTATTCACTTGCATTTGTCATGCTGATGTACGAAGCATCTAAAATGTTTAAAAGAGATTCTTCGTTCATCAGCATGACAGAAGCGAAATTTGGAAATGCCCCCGTTGTCATTTGATCCTGTAAATTCCCCATTTTTTTATTCATAAAAAAATTCAAGTTTCGCTTAATCTGTTAATTGCAAATTGTAATTTGCAGGCGACATGCCCATTATACAAATAGCCACCGCATTTAATATTGACCTGGAGTTTGAGATCGCTGAGTTTCATAAGCGGCTGCTTGCGTATATCATTGACTTTGTAATACTGATCATCTTCCTGTTCAGTATGAAATACCTGTTGTATGATGGATTGAGGCTGGGCTTTGATCAGAATGCCGGGTTGGACATACTGGTTATATCATTACCCATGCTGCTTTATTCCCTGCTTACTGAGCTATGGATGAATGGGCAGACGGTCGGGAAAAAACTGATGTCCATACGGGTGATAAGCCTGGAAGGTGGTGAACCTGCTTTTGGTCAATTCCTCCTGCGCTGGATAACTAAATTTTTTGAATGGCCCTTTTTTTTCGGTTATATTGCTTTCTCCAACGCCAATGTATTGGTATATACTTTTATTACCTGCCTGTTTGGCATCGCTGTGGTCATCATCATTTCTATTTCTCCAAAAAACCAGCGGCTTGGCGATATGGCAGCAGGAACAGTGGTAGTTAATACAAAATCTGCTTTAACTGTTGCCGATACTGTTTTTATGCAGATCAACAAGACTGATTATAAAGTGATGTTTCCCGAAGTGATGCGGCTGAGCGACCGTGACATCAACACCATTAAAGGAGTTTTAACACAGGCCGCCAAAAGGAATAACTACGACATGTGCCAACGGGTGGCTATGAAAATTAAAGAAGTGCTGAACATTAATTCAGATATGCATGTTGACCAGTTTTTGGAAAAACTGCTGGAAGATTATAATTATTTAGCGACGAAGGAGTAAGATAGTAGTATAAGAGTCTATAGAAACTCACTAAAGATTAAAATTTTTAGTAGATTTACAGCAGAAATGTAAAGACATGGATAATATTCTTTTATATAGCAAACTTTCTAATCTGCCAGACAATATGAAGGCTGAAGTTTCTAATTTTATAGACTTCCTGATGAGCAAAGGTAAAAAGCCGGTAAAAAATAAACCTAAATTCGGAAGTGCAAAGGGTATGTTTAAAATGAAGAAAAACTTTGACCATCCAATTGAAGATTTTAAAGATTACCAATAATAATGAATTATCTGCTTGATACCCATGCATTGATATGGTTCCTTAATGGCGATAAAGAACTTTCTTCCAAAGCACGAAAAGCAATTTAATCTACTGAAGCAACAAATTTTGTAAGCATTATTAGCTTATGGGAAATTGCAATTAAAGTAAGCCTGAGCCGGCTCGATTTAAAAACATCTTTTGAAAAAATTGGTGAAGAGATTGTCAACAATAATTTTCAAATGCTGCCAATAACTTTTCAAGATACTTTAATTCTATCTTCATTACCATTTCATCACAGGGATCCGTTTGATAGGCTATTAATTGCTCAAAGCATGAGTAATAATTTTACGATTATTTCAAAAGATCAACATTTTGACGATTACAAAATAAAAATTCTCTGGTAATTAATGCCACACTAAGTAAAACATAAAATAAGAAAGGGCTTTAAGTTATTAAAGCCCTTTTCTATTAATCAGTAATATTAATTTATAGCCTTCCTCCATTCTTTAAAGCTTCCATAAACAATGCTCCAAAGAAGATAAAATAGAAGATTATTATCAGCAGGAATATACCACCGAGGATAAGCCCTATAATTGAGCAGGTGCGGCCTGCATTGGAAGAACTGTAGCTGGCAGGAGTATACAATTCCGGTGTTGCCTGGTATAACTTACGGTCTTTATTGGCAAGTACCATGCCGATGATACCACAGATAACACCAACGAAACCATAACAGAATGCACCAACAATAGAAATGATGCCTAAAACAAGTACGGCTGTAGCATTAGGCAGATTAACCGGTTGAATGGGTGAGTTCGAATTCTGCTGACCGTTCATATAATGTATTTTAAAAGTTAAAGACGTTTTTATGAGACCCTGTTTGCAGTTGATACTGCAGATATTATTCAGATTATTAAAGTCCATTTCTGGCAGCCGCAGAAACAAAGACCGCAATTACCAGGATATAAACAATCAGACCAACCACCTGCAAACAAAGGCCTATTATGGCACAGATCCTTCCTGCTTTGATATTATTATATGAAGCCGCTGAGTAAAGTTCAGGGTTAGCCTTATACAGGCTTACGTCTTTATTTGAAATAACCAAAGCTATAATACCGCAGATAAAACAAACTACTATTGATAGAATCCCTAAAACCAAAGTGGCTGTAGCATTAGGCAATTGGCTGGCATTACTATTAGTATTGCTCAGGTAATCTCTGTTTTGTTCATTCATGACAGTAGTTGGGTTTTGGTAATTATTAGTTTGTAAATATAACTTAGCATTATAATTCCTGCACAAAAAATGTAGGAATATTTAAGAATTGCCGTTCCGTTCTTTACTTTAATTATTAAATGTAAAATTAAAAACCCAAAAAGAAGAATAATGGGCATTAATGCCGGGTACATTTTAAAACTACCAACCACATCTCCACTCAGCAATAATAAAAAACTCCTTTGCATTCCACAGCCCGGGCAATCAACATGTGTTATTTGCTTAAACAAACAAGGCAGTTGATGTTGTTCAAGCCAGCTAATGATATTTAAAAAATAGAATGACATATTTTACATGGAGTTAGGAGTTAGGAATTGGGAATTTGGTTTTAAACCAGTTATATTCTTAAGTTCTGTGTAAAGTCTGTGATCTAAAGGCCTAATTACCAATTCCAAATTCCCTATTACTAATAGGCCCTTGCAAACAACACCCTTTGCAAACTCGGCCTGCCCGTTAAAATACATTTACCTTCCTCCTGTTTATTATTTAAAGGAATGCAACGAATGGTTGCTTTTGTTTGTTCTTTAACTTTTTCTTCGGTTTCAGTTGTTCCATCCCAATGAGCAGCAATAAATCCTCCTTTTTCATCCAGCAGTTTTACAAACTCATCCCAGGTATCGGCATTGGTAATATTATCATTTCTGAATGCAAGCGCCTTATTGTACATATTCTCCTGGATGTCGGCTAACAGTTTTACAATATTATCTGCCAGCCCATCCATCGGCATACTGTTTTTTTCTTTGGTATCACGCCTTGCAACTTCCACTACTTTGTTTTCCATATCACGCAGGCCCATAGCAATTCTTACGGGTACGCCTTTTAATTCGTGTTCTGCAAATTTCCAGCCGGGGCGGCTGTTATCATTGTTATCATACTTCACTCTTATACCCAATGCTTTTAATTGTGTAATGATCTCGTTTGCCTTTGCATCAATCGGCGCTTTACTTTCTTCTCCTTTGTAAATAGGAACAATAACAACCTGGAAGGGTGCAATCTTTGGCGGCAATATCAATCCCTGGTCATCACTATGCACCATGATCAACGCACCAATCAAACGGGTGGTCATTCCCCATGAAGTTGCCCACACATACTCTTTTTTATTTTCTTTATTTAAAAACTGCACATCAAATGCTTTGGCAAAATTTTGTCCCAGGAAATGTGAGGTGCCTGCCTGCAAAGCCTTTCCATCCTGCATCATCGCCTCAATACAATAAGTATCTACTGCGCCTGCAAAACGTTCATTGGCTGTTTTAACGCCTTTAATTACCGGCACTGCCATGAACTCTTCTACAAACTCGGCATACACATCCAGCATACGTTCTGCTTCTTCAACAGCTTCTTCTTTGGTTGCATGTGCGGTATGTCCCTCCTGCCATAAAAATTCAGTAGTACGTAAAAACAAACGGGTACGCATTTCCCAACGCACCACATTGGCCCACTGGTTTATTAATAATGGAAGATCACGATAAGATTGTATCCAGTCTTTGTATGTACTCCATATAATTGTTTCGGAAGTTGGGCGCACAATTAATTCTTCTTCAAGCTTTGCATCCGGGTCAACAATGATTCCTTTTCCGTTAGGATCGTTCATTAAGCGGTAATGTGTAACCACCGCACATTCTTTGGCAAAGCCTTCCACATGTGCTGCTTCTTTACTTAAAAAACTTTTAGGAATGAATAAAGGAAAATAGGCGTTCACATGCCCGGTTTCTTTAAACCTTTTATCCAACTGGTCTCTCATGTTTTCCCATAAAGCAAAACCATAGGGTTTAATGACCATGCAGCCCTTTACGGCTGAATGATCGGCCAGCCCGCCCTTGATAACAAGATCGTTGTACCATTGCGAATAATCTTCTGCTCTTGATGTTAGTTCTTTGCTCATTTAATTTTTTTTACCAGGTCTGACGTCTCGTCTGACCGATTGTTTCTTTTCATGGTCAGACGGGGACGTCAGACCTGGGTTTCTTTTAGCACCGCTTTAACAACGAACTTTTTAACTTTAATGTCTGTTGGCAAAGGGTTTGTGCAATATTACAAAGTACTTGAGAACTCTGCAAAAGTAGTAACTTCAATTTTAAACCGCATTAAACAAGTCATCATGAAAACAACAATTCTACTCCTTTCTTTATCTGCAGCGGCTTTCAGCAGTTGCACCACCGCTTATAAAAGTGGACAAACACCTGACGATGTTTATTATTCCCCGGTAAGAGCAACAGAAGAAAAACAGAATAATGACCGTGATAACCGTGATGAAGTTAGAAGAGAACCGGCAAAAAATTACGAGATAACCATGGGTATCCGTGATTATCGTTGGCGGGATTTCAACGATGATTATAATTATGATAACAGCCCTTATAATTATACCTGTACAAAGTATAACTACGGTTATTATTACAACCCCCATTATTATCCATGGGCCATTTATACCGGTAAAACAACTTATTCTAAACCGGTTAACACTACGCCAAGAATGGTTAACCTGAATGCCTACAAAGGTTATAATAGCAATGTGGCCACGGGGAAAAGCGGGACAAATAACTGGAACTCTTCTTACAAGTATAACAACAACAATAATTCAGAAGGCAGGCAAAGGAGAATAATTGAACCCTCTTCCAATTCTTCATCATCTAACAATACAAGGACTTATACGCCATCTTCAAGTAACAACAGCGGAGGTTCTTCATCAGGCAACAGTGGTTCCGGATCGGTAAGCAGACCAAAGAGAGGCGGATAAGCCCCCACCTATCCTCCCCCGAAGGGGGAGGGAAATTGCGGAGAACGAATCGAAGAATAAATTATCAAATGAACTTCCATAAAAAATATCGGACAGTAAAACTTATGCCATGAAAAAATATTTACTCCTGTTTTCACTTTTTATAAGTACCCTGATTTACGCACAGATTCCCGAAGATGCCATACGCTATTCTTTCTATCCGCAAAACGGAACAGCCCGTAACCTTGCCGTAGGTGGCGTGATGGGTTCATTGGGTGGCGACATTAATGCAACCTTTGTAAACCCGGCCGGGCTTGGTTTTTATAAGACAGGCGAATTTGTTTTAACCCCCGGTTTCTTTTTAAATAATAATAAGGCAGCGTTCAGGGGAACAGATTCAAAAAATAATAAGAACAGTTTTGGTTTTGGAACCAGTGGGGTTGTTTTAGGTTCAAGCAATCCTAATAAGCCCGGAAAAAGCAGTGCTATCAGTTTGGCTTTTACACAAACAGCAAATTTTAATAACCATATTCAATACAGTGGATTAAATAATTACAGTTCCTTCAGCGAACAATTTGCCGAAGAGTTTGCAAAAAGTGGTTTGACCATTGATGATGTCATTGCCTCAAACTCACCATTACCTTATACATCGGCACCGGCATTATATACTTACCTGATTGATACGGTTACTATAAATGGAAAAGTGCAGGTAAAAGGAGCAGCTGAATATATTTTGGATGCCGGGCAGGCATTGCGGCAGGAAATGACAAAGACAACAAAGGGTGGCATTTATGAATTTGCCCTTGCCTATGCACACAACAGCAACGATAAATGGTATTGGGGTGTTACCATTGGTGTGCCGCTTATAAGTTATACCAGCAATACTTATTTTAAAGAATCAGATACTTCAAATAACACAGCCAATCATTTTAAACAATCTGAATACACTGATGATTTTAAAACAAAGGGCACGGGTTTCAATGCAAAGATCGGTGTCATCTATCGTCCGCAGGATTATATACGCATTGGACTGGCCATACACACGCCTACCTATATGATACTGAAAGATACCCGTACAACCAACATGACCACCGAAGTTGAAAACCCGGTTGAAAAATACACGGTCTCTTCACAAACATTTACCAATGATCAGCCCGGCGTGGCAAAATACGGACAAACCACACCCTTCAAAGCCATCTTAAGTGCCTCGTATGTTTTCAGGGAGATAGAGAACGTGAAAAAACAAAGGGCATTCATCAGTGCAGATATTGAGTATGTTCATCACAAAGGTTCAAGATTCAACAGCAATAACGAAGAGCCAACTGAAGATGAAAAACTTTATTATAAAGAATTGAACAAAGTGGTTAAAGCAGACTATAAAGGCAATTTTAATTTTCGTGTAGGTGGAGAGTTGAAATTTAATGTTATTATGGGCCGCTTAGGTTTTGCCTATTATGGCAACCCTTATAAAGATGCAGCTTACAAAGCCAGCCGCATGTTACTGAGTGGTGGATTGGGTTATCGCAATAAAGGCGTGTTTGTCGACCTTACCTATGTTCACTGCATTACAAAAGATGTTAGTTTCCCTTACCGCCTGGAAGACAGGGCAAATACTTATGCCACATTAAAACAACAGAGAGGAAATATTGTGGCAACTGTTGGATTTAAATTTTAGTCAGGACTAATTGCTTAGTGTGCCCCGGAAGTTTTTCGGGGCATTTTTTATATTGATCAATGATTAACAGCAGTCACAACTGCTAAATCCAAATCCGGTGTGGCCCTGGAGGAAAATAACAGCTAATTTAATTATATTTGCGGGTAATTTTTACCAACTGAAAAACTTAGGCCTAAAAATATTACAACATTAAACCATGAAAACTTCAATCAATTTTATCCTCCTGATCTTATTATGTACTCTTTTTTCTGCCTGTCAAAAACAACTTGATTTTGAGACTACGGGTACAAAATCTGTTGGCAATTTAGCCAAAGATATAAGCGGCAACTGCTCACCCGTAACTGTAAATGGAATTTATAAAGTAGCTTCCCAACTCAACAGCAGCCATTATATTGATGTCTCGGTAAATGTTAGTTCAGCCGGCAGTTATGTTATAACTACAGACACGATCAGTGGTATTTATTTCCGCAACGAAGGACAATTCACAACAACCGGAACACAAACTGTAAGACTGGCGGGAAATGGCAAACCTGTTAGTGCCGGTATTCTTTCCTTTATTGTTCATTACAACGATTCAACATCATGTGCAATACAAGTAACAGTATCACCTGCGGGAGGAGGACCACTGGCTACTTTCACGTTAGCAGGTGCTCCCGGCTCATGCACAACCCCGGGTATACAGGGAACATATACTGCCGGTACAGTGCTTGATGCATCTAATAAATTAGTTATTTCTGTAGATGTTAGTGCAATTGGTGATTATACTTTATCCACCACAATTGTAAATGGAATTGGTTTTACAGCATCGGGAACATTTACGGTTACCGGTCCGCAAACTGTTACCTTATCCGGAAACGGAACCCCTTTAAATGCCGGTGCCACTACCATGTCTGTATCAGGAACTGTTGCCAGTTGTAGTTTTTCTATTACCATTAATCCTGCTGGCGGAGGCGGCACAGCTAATTTTGTTTTTGCTGGCGGTGGTGGTGATTGTGCTGCCGGATCAGGTTTTTCAGGAAAATATATTAAGGGTACTGCATTTACTGCTTATGAAATGATGACGGTAGATGTGTTTGTTGCTACAGGAGGTACTTATACTATCTATACAGATACTGTCAATGGTGTGTATTTTAGAAAGACCGGCACATTTGCAGCAACCGGCGCACAGTCTGTAGCAGTTCCTGGCTTTGGAACACCATTAAATACCGGAAGTTTTTATTTTGAGATGAATAAGAACAACGGCACAACAAGTTCCTGCACTTCTTACAAATGTTTTTTTGGTGATGGTGCAATTGCTGCTGCCGGTGATTACTTCCCCATTACAGCAAACAGTTGGTGGTCTTACAATAGTACTGCTGTTGCAGCACCCGACTCCTTATATAAAAAGGCTGAGACCAATTCAACCATTGCTTCAAATACGTACAGGAGGTTTTACATAGGCCTGCAACCGGTAGTTACGCCTTACGACAGCACATTTTTTAGAAAATCGGGGCAGGATGTTTTGGAATATGTAAGGGTTGATACATTTATTGGCCAGGTAATGACCGTTCCCCAGTTCAGCGACCTGGTGCTGTTAAAGCAGGATGTACAGGCCGGTACAACATGGCAAAGCCCGATCTTTTCCGGAACCAATGGTTTAGGACAACCTTTAAAAATTGTTTACAGGTTCCAGATAGAAACAGTTGGCGGCACCCTCGTTGTTAATGGTAAAACATATACTGATGTAATAAAAGTTGTTTGGGGTGGCTACAGCAATGTAAATAATTTTGGAGGATACCCCCAGTCCTTTGCTGCCGAAAGTTATTATGCCAAAGGAGTTGGATTAATTAAATTTCAATCATACCCCGGTTATCCAAATACTTCCTGGTCTTATACTGAAGATTTGAGAAATTACCAGGTATTTTAATTTTATTCACAACAACATCTCTCGTGTTGCTTATTTATAACAGAGGATATTATAACTGATTAAATGCCCCGAAAAAACTTCGGGGCATTTTTTTCTAATTAATAATCTTTACCTCCTTTTCCGTAGGCGAGTCTCTGCCCGGATTTTGTGCAATGGATTGCAGGACTCGTCGTTCTGCGAAGCGTAATCTTATTTATTTAGATATAATGCTGGTTAACAACTTCATGAAGTGGAGGATGTTGATTGAGCAGTTCAATGAAATAACGGCGAGTCACACAGCTATGCACAAATCCGGCGTGGAGACTCGCCGGAGAATGTTTAATTTTGAGAGGAAAACTCGGAGGGGAAGAAAAGGAAGCAAAAGAAGCCCGCATTTAATTAATATTCTTTATTACCTCCATCACCTTCCCAAAATCGGGCGCACACCATTTCACTTCTTCATCTTTCCTAAACCAGGTCATTTGCCGCTTGGCATACTGGCGGGTATTTATTTTTATTATTTCAACAGCGTCTTCTAAACTAA
>JBDTUK010000106.1:0-7387 GCA_040007795.1 Ferruginibacter sp. | reverse complement strand
AATAGAACTTGTAACTACCCCCGGTATTTTAAATTTATGCAGTGGGTTAAGGTTATTTTTATTATTTTGTCAGCTTGTAATTCATCTCCCTGAAAATAAGGAACCGAAATAGCAGGATAACATAAAAATAAATAAATACATTTTAAACTGAAACAATAATTAAACTTTATGATAAACACAGTTGAAGTTAAAGAACAGATCAGGCAATTTATTATTGAAACAACTTATGCTCCTGCGCCGGATGTACAGGATGATACCCTGATTTTTGTGAAGGGTTTCTTTGATTCAATGGGCTTTATCTTACTGATAAATTTTCTTGAAGAAAAATATGGTATAAAAACAGATGATTCTGAGTTAATGGAAGAAAATTTTGAATCAATAAATGCGATTGCGGGTTTTATAGAACGCAAATTAAATTAGTCATTACTCTATGTGTGGGATTGCCGGAATTTATAACTATCACGCTAAAGAAGATTCGGGTGAGGTAAGTGTTAAAAAAATGCTTTCAGCCATTCGTCACCGCGGCCCTGACGAGACTGGTATGTATATGACTGAAAATCTATGCATGGGCAGTGTACGTTTAAGTATTATAGATATCGCTTCGGGGCAACAGCCCATATCTGATGAATCCGGGAATTACTGGATTGTATATAACGGTGAAATTTTTAATTATCCCGAATTAAGCAAAGAAATCAGTAAGCAGGGAATAAAACTTAAGACCAATTGTGATACAGAAGTATTGGTACAGATGTATGCCTTGTATGGCGCAGATTGTCTTAAATATTTAAATGGCCAGTTTTCCTTTTGTATCTGGGACAAAAAAAAGCAGGAAATGTTTCTTGCACGTGATCGTGTGGGGATAAGGCCATTGTTTTATTGGGCCCAAAATGGTGCATTTGCATTTTGCTCTGAAATAAAAGGATTATTTACCCTCAACCAGGTTGATAAAAAGATGCACCCGGAAAGCCTTGCCCAGGTATTTACATTCTGGACAACACTTACACCCAATACACCGTTTGAAAATATTTTTGAATTGTCACCGGGACATCATATGACTGTGAGCGCTTCTAAAATTCAGATTGAAAAATTCTGGAGCCTTGAATACAGGGCCGATGGAAGCGACCATCATAATAACTTCAACCAGTCCCTGGAAGAATTTACAGCGTTAATAACGGATGCTACAAAAATAAGACTCAGGGCAGATGTTCCGGTAGCAGCCTATTTAAGCGGAGGACTTGATTCCAGTGTTACTACCAGTTTGATCCATAAGATCAACCCCGGTAACCTGAATACTTATTCCATAGGATTTAAGGATAAGGAATTTGACGAAACTGCTTACCAGGTGGAAGCAGCAAAGTATTTTAACACCAATCATACTGCTTTTGAATGTACCAGTTCGGAAATAGCGGAGCAATTTGAGAAAACGATCTGGCACACAGAGTTTCCGTTATTAAGAACATCCCCCACCCCTATGTACCTGCTATCTAAAAAAGTCAGGGACAGTAATATTAAAGTTGTAATTACGGGCGAGGGGGCTGATGAAGTATTGGCAGGTTATAATATTTTTAAGGAAGCCAAGATCAGGAGGTTTTGGGCCAACCAACCCAATTCTACCTGGAGGCCAAAACTTTTATCGAAGCTTTATCCGTACATTCCAATGATAAGAGATTCGAATAATATGGCTTTAAAGATGTTTTTCGGGTATAAACTTAACGAAACTGATAACCCGCTCTATTCTCATTTACTTCGCTGGCATAATACATCCCGGTTAATATCCTACTTTTCTGAAGAACTTACCCATGTACTGAACGCATATAATCCTGTTGATGGGCTTTATCCCGAATTGCCATCAAATTTTATGAGTTGGAGTGGTCTTGCCAAATCACAATACCTTGAATCAACCATTTTTATGTCAGGGTACCTGTTATCATCACAAGGCGACCGGATGGCTATGGCAAATTCTGTAGAAGGCCGATACCCTTTTCTTGATTACCGGGTAATTGAATTTTGTGCCGGCCTGCCTGACCGCTTTAAACTGAATTGCCTGAATGAAAAATTTTTACTAAAAAAAATGAGCGCCGGAATAATACCCGGATCTATTACAAAAAGGTCAAAGCAGGCTTACCGGGCTCCTATTACCGGTAGTTTTTTTAACTCCGCTGCGCCGGCTTATGTTGAAGAGTTATTAAGTGAAAGCAAATTAAAAACCTTCGGATTATTCAACCCCGGTAAAGTAAAATCGCTGATCGAAAAAATAAAGAATAATCCACAAAATGTGTCCGAGATAGATCAAATGGCCATTGCAGGAATCCTTTCTACTCAACTCCTGTACAGCATGTTTATTATAAATCCAGTGTCAACAGATATTGATGCACTGGTAAATATTAAAATTGTTGAAGAATAAACTCCTGGTTCTTCAAACCTGCAGTATAAATTTCATACTTATATAATTCCCGAATTGATCAGGCGCCTATCGGTTTTTTTTGCCGGGTTAGCAATGAGGTCAAAATCAGTGAGATCAGCGTTGCTGAAATTGCTGCTACAGCAAGGTGCCCATAAAGTTTAAAGTTGAGGCCGTTTAAAAATCGGATCGTAAAAATGGTAATAGTTAAACTTGTCAATATACTCCAATATTTTAAGTTGAATTGAGAGGTTATATTTTTGTCTGCCGGAAGTTTGAATAACGCAAAGACAACTACAAGTCCACCAATTAAATTACTAAAGAAGAGTAATACTTTGAAAACCGGAAAGGGTTTGCCAAAAATATGAACCCAATTTGTCAACGCAGGAATTGTCATTACAAAATAATCGTCCCAGTGAGTAAAACCGTCCCAGAGAATATGAGAAGCTGCTCCGATCAAAATTGAAATTGTTACTACCGGCCAGCTTGCTTTGAAGTAGCTGTTCCAGTTAAATTGTTTAAAGCCCAAGAGCCTTGATTTTAAACTGGCAGGCAGGTTGTCGAACAGACTATCACGAACAAGATTATGAAAAATGAAAGTGAGTAAAAGTCCTAACGGAATGTCAAACCAAAAAAGCCCGATCACTGTGTGGCTGTAATTGCTTTGAATTTTCATTCGTAAAAAATATTCAAAATCAGGTACCAAACTACCAGTTATAAGCCCGGTCAAAGAATACCATCGCCGTGGTAAATACTGCATCGGTAAAACTATTGCCGGGTGTGAAAATGTAAATGGCATTTGGCCAGTTTGTGTCGTTTTTTATAATTTATTATTAATGCCAGGTATGGGCCTCAGTTATTGAAGCTGCCTGTTGGCAGGTTTGATACATTGTCCGCCTGGCGATGATGATACCTAAAGATGATAAATTTTATGCGAACTGCAAAGCTAATTAGTGAAATGTGAAGCCGTTGGGGCACTGCTATTATATGTTAAGCAAATTGGTTTGTGTAGACACGATGGCTAAGAGGCTAGTTATTTTGCCTACAGGCCATCTCTTCCATCCACCGCATTACCTCCGCTCCTTCATCCGCTGTGCACGGGTTTGGTGCTTCATTTAAAAAGTACTGCGCCACTTTTTCGATCATGGGTTGTTGCACATGTTGGAGGGCATCAAAATTGAAGTTGGTGGTTTTGTTGTTGCTAATCAATTGAATACTGTTACCACTAAAAAAACTAAAACTTACTTTCCCTGCGCTGCCAATGATCTCACAATGATCTTTTGATTCATTGGCAGAAAAGCACCAATCACCGTTAAAAGTAATTCCATTTTCAAATAGAATATTACCGGTAACTGTATCATCGGCTGTGTAAAGATCATTTTGGTTTGTAGCAATGCCGGTTATCTTTTGTGCCGGGCCAAAAAGCCAGTACATGATATCAAGCTGATGTGGAGCAAGATCGTGAAAGAACCCGCCACCGGATATGGCTGGGTTTACACGCCAGGCACTTTTTTCAAGCATGAGTTCTTCTTTGGTTAATGCTGGTTTATAAAATTCTAGTCGTACAAGTCTTATATCACCAATCATTTTATCATTAACTAATTCTTTTATTTTTTTAAAGAGCGGCCACTCCCGGCGGTAATGTGCTACTACTAATTTTATATTATTTTCCGCAGCTGCACCGGCCATCCTTTTTGCAGCTTCATAATTCAGCGCCATTGGTTTTTCCACGTACACAGGTTTAGCGGCATTGATGGCGGCAATAGTATATTCCTCATGTGATGATGGCGGCGTGGCAATATAAATAGCATTTACTTCGGGATCGTTGATGAGTTGGCCGGCATTACTATACCAGCGTGGTACATTATGCCGTCTTGCATAGTCTGCCGCTTTTTCTACATCACGGCGCATGACAGCTACCAGTGCAGAGTTGGGGACTTTATTAAATGCCGGGCCGCTTTTCAGTTCGGTAACATCGCCGCAACCGATAATGCCCCAGTTTATTTTTTTCATGTTGCGGTTTTATTTAGTTCTATAATTTTTCTTTATTTACTTTTTGTCTTGACACAAAAAGTAACAAAAAAGTCAAGACAAACCCGAATGGCTCCGCCCGTTTTGTCGACCAATGCCACGTGACCGGTTTACTGCTTCTGACACAGCATTAAATTCTGTAAATCAAAGTAGAAGCTTAACTAAGTTAATACAGTTTAATAAATTGAGGAGAGAAAATTTTAATGACAGAAAATGCAAAATGGAATTTTACCGGGTATAAAATTAGTAAGATTCAGTAGTAAGAGTGGGTATCCATTAAATCAGTTTCTGTCATTAGAAACAGGACAGTGGACTTGATAGATCATTCAATATTTTCTACAACATAGTGGATATTGTTTATTACAGCAATATTACCCTTAGTTAATCCCATTAATTGTTTGCCCAGCGGCGATTGCTGAGATAGCGCTATTACTGCAACGCCATCTATTAGCGCTTTGCCCAATGCCGTGCTTACAAATAAGTAACCCCGGTTTGTCTTTACAAGGCTGCCATTTACAACGATAGTAGCGGATAAAGCAGGATCTATTTTTTCCAGAGCAACCTTTTGTTCCTGTGCTTCTTTAAGTTGCCCACGAACGTTGGCCTGTTCGATTTGTAACATGGCCAATGCTGTTTCATGTTTATCGCCTGCGGTGCTTTTAGTTTCGTTGGCACCACTTTCTTTAAGATCGGCGAGCACTTTTTCTAAAGCCTGAACCTTATCTTTTGCCACCTGTAGGTAGTGAGTATATATTTTTTGTTTCAGTGTCATTATTGCACGAATTAATACTAATTACACGAATTTTAGTTACCAAAATTTATCAATTTACGCAATTAGTGTAACCTGCCTGCCGCAGGCAGGTTCGTTTTAAAATTCGTATAATTATTTAAAAAACCAAAATCCTTACATTCGTGTACATTGTTTACTGTACAAAGAATGACCAATGAACAAAAGACAAGACTATATTTCGTGGGATGAATATTTTATGGGAGTAGCATTACTTTCTGCCCATCGAAGCAAAGACCCCAACACACAGGTGGGCGCCTGCATTGTGAATGACAAGAACAAAATTGTTGGCGCCGGCTACAATGGGCTGCCCATTGGATGCGATGATGATGATTTTCCCTGGGAGAAACAAGGTGATTTCCTGCAAACAAAATATCCTTATGTCTGCCATGCAGAACTGAATGCCATTTTAAATAATATTGGTATGGACCTGCGTGGCTGTAAAATTTATACGGCCCTCTTTCCCTGCAACGAATGTGCAAAGGCCATTATACAGTCGGGCATTACTGAAGTGATCTATTTATCGGATAAATATGAAGGCACTGATATTTTTAAAGCATCTAAGTTCATGCTTGACAAAGCCGGAGTTAATTGCCGCAAAGTAAATGCGACCATCAGCAGCCTGGTATTATCATTTAATGAAGCAGATGTGTAATGTAAAATTTGAAAGATATTATTTCAACCGTTCATTAATATCCAGGTTAAACTTCCTGGCAAAATCTTTTGCCACATCATAACCTGCATCTGCATGTCTTATCACTCCCATGCCCGGATCGTTGCGTAATACACGGCTAAGCCTTGCTGCTGCTTCATCAGTTCCATCGGCAACAATCACCATACCTGCATGTATGCTATAACCCATGCCTACACCACCTCCATGATGCAATGAAACCCAGCTTGCACCACCCGCTGTGTTTACCAAAGCATTGAGTACCGGCCAATCTGCAACCGCATCACTGCCATCCAGCATGGCTTCGGTCTCCCGGTTAGGGCTGGCTACTGAACCAGTATCTAAATGGTCTCTTCCAATAACAATAGGCGCTTTCACTTTTCCGGTGCGTACCAATTCATTAAAAGCAAGCCCGGCCTTTTCCCTGTCGCCCTGTCCTATCCAGCATATTCTTGCAGGCAATCCCTGGAAAGCAATTTTTTCCTGCGCCAGTTTAAACCAGCGCATGAGTGATGCATTATCAGCAAATAAATTTTTCATCACTTCATCTGTTACGGCAATGTCAGCCGGATCGCCACTGAGTGCTGCCCAGCGGAAAGGGCCTTTACCTTCGCAGAAGAGAGGACGTATATATGCAGGAACAAATCCAGGAAAGTCAAATGCATTTTCTAATCCTCTTTCTTTGGCTCTTGCCCGTATATTATTTCCGTAGTCAAAAGTGATAGCTCCCTTTTTTTGTAATTGAAGCATTAACTCCACATGTAGTTTCATGCTGTCATAACTAAGGTCAATGTATTGTTGTGGATTTTTTTCTCTTAGTGTATTTGCCTGTTCGTTGGTTAACGTATGTGGCACATAACCTACAAGTGGATCATGTGCACTGGTTTGATCAGTGAGTGTATCTGGAATGATATTTCTTTCAATTAATCTTTGTAACAAATGAACAGCATTACACAAAACACCAATGCTGATTCCCTTGCCTTCGGCTTTGTATTTTAATGCAGCATCAATGGCTTCATCAATATTAGTAAATTTTTCATCTAAATATTTTGTTTCAATTCTCTTGTCTATACGCCACTCTTCTACTTCTGCAATCAGTGCCACGCCTTCGTTCATGGTAATGGCGAGGGGTTGCGCACCACCCATGCCACCAAGGCCGGCTGTTACATTTAATGTTCCCCGCAAACTGCCACCAAAATCTTTGTTTGCTGCTGCTGCATAAGTTTCATAAGTACCCTGTACAATTCCCTGGGAACCAATATATATCCAACTTCCGGCGGTCATCTGTCCGTACATCATCAGGCCCTTTTTTTCCAGTTCATCAAAGTGTTCCCAGGTTGCCCATTTGGGCACCAGCTGGCTATTGCTTATTAATACCCTTGGCGCATCTTTATGTGTCTTAAGCATGGCAACGGGTTTACCGCTTTGTATCAACAGGGTCTCATCATCATTGAGGTCTTTGAGCTGAACCGGCGCAAACCGCTTGCCGGAGCAAGCA
>JBDTUK010000105.1:0-8610 GCA_040007795.1 Ferruginibacter sp. | reverse complement strand
ACTTCTACCAAAGGTAATAAAGGTGGACAAAGCCGTGCCGGTTACAAAAGTAAAATGGCTCACGAAGGTGGCCAGATGCCGATTCAGCGTCGTATTCCAAAGCGTGGTTTCAAAAATAACAACCGCATTGAATACAAAGTATTGAATCTTGGACAGATCGATCAGTTAGCAGAAAAATACAGCCTTACAGAATTCAGTCTTCAAAATTTATACATCAATGGCCTGATCAGTCAGACCGACGGTGTAAAGGTTTTGGGTAACGGCGAATTGAAAGGCAAGTTCAGTTTTAAAGTGAATGCGGCCAGTGAAAAAGCAAAAGCTGCTATTGAAGCTGCCGGAGGTTCAATCGAGATAGTAAAATAATTTCACGATATTTGCCCGGCACATGACAAATGTGCCATTTTTAATTTAGCGCAAAACATTTAAATCGTTTAAATTCTGTGAAGAAATTCATTCAAACACTAAAGAATATCTGGAGCATAGAGGAGCTACGCAGTAAGATAACGTTCACTTTGTTGTTGATCTTTATCTATCGTGTAGGTTCTTATATTGTATTACCCGGTATTGATCCCAATAAATTAGCCAACCTTACTTCAAGCACACAATCCGGTATGCTGGGTTTACTAGATGCCTTTGTTGGAGGAGCTTTTCATAAGGCTTCTATTTTTGCATTGGGTATTATGCCTTATATCTCTGCTTCGATCTTTATGCAATTGATGACCATCCTGGTTCCTCAAATGGCTAAAATTCAGAAAGAAGGTGAAAGTGGCAGAAAGAAAATTAATCAATGGACACGTTATCTTACTGTAATTGTAACTGCTTTCCAGGCAGCTGCGTACATTGGGTATTTAAAAAGTCCGGGTAATGCGGAAGCGATCATTCCTGCATTCAGCGGTTATTTTTGGGTATCAACAGTTGTTATTCTTACCGTAGGTACTTTGTTTGTAATGTGGCTGGGCGAAAAAATTACTGATAAAGGTTTGGGTAATGGTACTTCTATCATCATCATGGTTGGAATACTTGCCCGTTTACCACAGTCATTTATGCAGGAGTGGGAAGCGAGAATCACAAGAGGTGCAGGTGGTATTTTAATGATGTTGATCGAGGTAGTATTCCTTATCGCAGTAATCTTGGGCATAATTTTATTAGTACAAGGCACAAGAAAAGTTCCGGTGAATTATGCAAAACAAATTGTGGGCAACCGTCAGTTTGGTGGTGCAAGAAATTTCCTACCATTAAAGGTTAATGCTTCGGGTGTAATGCCAATCATCTTTGCACAGGCAATACTTTTCTTACCTACTTTATTTTCAGCTGGTGGTACGGCTACCTGGACACAATATTTTACTGATCACACCAAGGTTGGTTACATGATCATTTATTCTGTTGCGGTAATTGCTTTTACTTTTCTTTATACGGCACTTATATTTAATCCAAAGCAGATGGCTGATGAATTAAAACGTAATAACGGATTTATTCCCGGTGTTAAACCCGGACAGCCAACAGCGGATTATATTGGTACTATAATGGACAGGATCACTTTACCCGGTGCTGTTTTACTGGCTTTTGTTGGTATCCTTCCGGGTATTATACAATTGCTATTTGGTATGCAGCAAGGATTTTCAAGTTTCTTTGGAGGTACCTCACTGTTAATTATGGTGGCTGTAATTTTAGATACATTGCAGCAAATTGAAACGCAATTATTAATGCGCCAGTACGATGGGTTGATGAGTAGTGGAAGAATACAAGGAAGACAGCAGGTTTCTGCAGGAGGAGTATAAATTAATTTACCCCCTTACTACGGGGACTTAAAAAATAAATAATTAAGCCCCGACTGAAAACGTCGGGGTTTGTTTTAAAAAATAAAACACAATCGTCCTCCGCCAATTGGCGGAGATAGGGGTACAATGATACATTACAAAAGCAAGGCTGAAATTGAACTGATGAGAGAAAGCAGTTTACTGGTTAGTGATGCGCTTGCATTAGTTGCATCTGTAATTAAACCAGGCGTTACTACTTTGTATTTAGATAAGATCGCAGAAGAGTTTATAAGAGATAATAAAGCAACAGCATCTTTTAAAGGATACCAGGGTTTCCCTTTTACCTGCTGCATATCTGTTAATGATGCGGTAGTGCATGGTTTTCCTAATAATGATGAATTAAAGAGCGGAGATATTGTTTCAGTAGATGTTGGGGTTTTAAAAAATGGTTTTCATGGCGACAGTGCTTATACTTTTGGCGTTGGAGAAATAACTGCTGAAGTTAAACAACTGATGAGGGTAACCAAAGAATCTTTATACAAAGGAATTGAAAAGGCAACGCATGGCAGCAGGGTGGGTGATATTGCTTATGCCGTACAGGAGTATACCGAAAAGCAACATGGTTATGGTGTGGTAAGAGACCTGGTAGGACATGGCCTTGGCCGTCACCTGCATGAAGAACCACAGGTACCCAACTTTGGTAAAAGAGGAACCGGCGCCAAATTAAAAGAAGGAATGGTGATTGCCATTGAGCCCATGATCAACCTGGGTACCAAGGATGTATTTTATGATAAAGACGGATGGACCATCCGTACTGCAGATGGTAAACCTGCCGCACATTACGAACATGATGTTTCCATTCAAAGAGGGAAGGCTGATATCTTATCTTCTTTTGTAAAAATAGAAGCTGCTGAAAAAGCAAATACAGATCTTTGTTCTGATTACATGTCGTGAGTTGTGAATCGTCATTAGTGAATATACACTCTTCATATTCACGGCTCACCAATCACGCCTCACGTTCATAAAATCCTGTACTTTAATTCCACCCGTCCATCGCACCAAATATTATCAGGGCTTATATAAGTGTCTTTATATTGTATGATAACACCTGCTTTTGCAAGCATATCCCTTACCAATTCACTGCAGATATAATTCTTGTTCCTTTCCCTGCGGCTGACATGGAATAAAATACGCATCATAATACGGAAGATCTCATAATTATCATACGGGCGGGTGAGTTCATCCAAACCAAAACTTATACCCCTGTTCAATCTTTCTTTTTCTACATCAATATTTAGTTGAGCGATGGCTATTTGCCCTTTGTAGGGCCGTTTCTTGCCTTTATAATCATGTAAATATTTTGATAAAGGAATTAACCGTATGCCAAAAGAAGGCTCCGCTTCTAAAACCAACACCCTGCCTAATTCCTCGTCTTTGTAAATTACAGCTACATGGCTCCAAACACTTTTGGTAAGTTTTTGTATCACACCCGAAAATGCATAACTGCCACTGCTGAAAAAAATGTTACCCGTTTTTAAATGGTCCCTTATTTTTTCATAGGGGAATACGGGTATTTCTTTTAACTGCTTTTTTGTTATTGAATCGGCCATTGATAAGGAGTTAAATGTTATTTTTAAGTTTGAAGATACAAATTATACCTAACGGAATTTCATTTTAGGTTAATGTGCGGTGGCTGAAATTTCGTATAGCTTTTGTGTGGTGGGGTTTGGTAAATGCCGATAGAAAAGTATTGGCTAGTTTATTAATTAAATCGGCATTACAAATGATGAATAAAAAACGGCTGGTGGTTATTGGTGGAGGAGCAGCAGGATTTTTTTGTGCAGTAAATGCAGCCAGGTTAAACCCGGCGCTGGAAGTGATCATCCTGGAAAAGTCAAATAAACTGTTAGGTAAAGTAAGGGTAAGTGGCGGAGGAAGGTGCAATGTAACCCATGCCTGTTATAGTATTGCTGAGATGATAAAAAAATATCCAAGAGGCTCTGCATTTTTAAAAAAAGCTTTTCATCATTTTTTTACAAATGATACCATTACCTGGTTTGCCGAAAGAGGAGTGAAATTAAAAACCGAGGCCGATGGGAGAATGTTTCCGGTTACAGATAGTTCACAAACCATTATTGATTGTTTGATGAAAGAGGCAAATAAATATAGCGTAAAAATTTTGATGAATAAGGAAGTTAAAGAATTGTTGAAAGTGGATGATAAATGGTCCTTGGTTTTTAAAGAGGGGAAGCAAATGGAAACTGATTTTGTCTGTATTGCAAGTGGTGGTTATCCAAAAACGGTACAGTATAATTGGTTGCAACGAGCAGATCACAGTATTGAAGAACCTGTTCCTTCACTCTTTACTTTTAACCTGCCTGCCGGACAGGCAGATATGCCAGGTAATGACATAACTGCCCTGATGGGGGTATCAGTTAAAAAAGTTACTGTAAAGATCGTTGGTTCAAAGCTTGTTGAAGAAGGCCCTTTACTAATTACACATTGGGGCATGAGTGGACCTGCTATTTTAAAACTCTCAGCATGGGGAGCAAGGGAACTGGCAAAATGTGATTGGCAATTTGCAATTACTGTCAATTGGATTCCTGGTTTTAATGAAAACAGTTTGCGTGAAAGATTTCAAAAACTACGTTTTGAACTGGCTTCTCAAAAGATCATCAACCGGAATCCATTTGCATTGCCAAACCGTTTGTGGGAATATCTTCTAAAACAATCCGGTATAAAAGAAGAACTGCGTTGGGCCGATCTCCCTGCTGCAGCACAAAATAAACTTATCAAAAATTTATGTGTTAATGGATATGCAGTAAACGGCAAGACCACTTTTAAGGAAGAGTTTGTTACGGCAGGCGGTGTTCAATTAAGCGAAATTGATTTTAACACTATGCAAAGTAAAAAACATCCGGGGTTGTTTTTTGCAGGAGAGATCATTAACGTGGATGGCATTACCGGCGGATTTAATTTTCAAAATGCATGGACGACAGGGTGGATTGCGGCTAAGGCGATAAGTTCATTGGTTTAGATGTTTAGGGTTTAGGTGTTTAGTTTACTTCTATTAAATTAATAACTCTACCCTAAACCTCTAAACTTCTAAACCCTAAACTTCTCTTCAATCTTCACAAATTCTTCACTTCTGTATTTCTTTGCCAACATCAATTCAGTTACTTTTGCCGGTACTTAGTTGTATGAAGAAAATAGACCGCTACATACTGTCAAAATATCTTACTACATTTTTCTTTTGTTTGATATTGTTTACAGCTATCGTAGTGGTGGTAGACATCAGCGAAAAAACAGACAACTTTGTCAAATCAAAATTACCTGTTTATAAGATCATCACCGATTATTACATAGGCTTTATACCACGTATAGATGCTATGCTCTTTCCGCTGTTTGTTTTTATCTCCGTAATCTTCTTTACTTCTAAAATGGCAGGCCGGTCCGAGATAATTGCCATACTCAGCAGTGGGGTAAGTTATCGCAGGTTTTTACTTCCTTATGTTGTTGGCGGTCTTTTTTTATCAACTGTTTTATGGATGGGATATCAATATGTGGTACCCAGGGCAAACCAGATCTGGGGAAATTTTGAGGCCCGGTATATTGATGGCCCGGGTACTCCTGTAAATAATAACTCCAATATCAAACAGCGGCTTTATTTTAAAATGGATTCCAACACTTATGTGGGTATTGGCAGTTATGATACTATTTTAAAATCAGGATACGATTTGTTTGTTCAGCGTTTTTCAAATACTAAGCTTGTTTATAATTTACGGGCCGGGCAGTTTAACTGGGATTCGGTAAACCGAAAATGGAAACTGCTTAATCCTGTGGAACGAAGGCTGGATAGTATTTCAGAGCGTGTAAGCAAATATCCGCAGTTATTGATGAACTATAATTTTAAACCCCGGGATCTTCGTAAAGATGATTATTTCAAAGACCAGTTACCAACGCCCGAGCTGAATGATTTTATCAAACTGGAAAGATTAAGAGGTTCAGAAATGTTAAATACATTATTGGTAGAACGCTATAACAGGGATGCCATACCGGTATCGGTACTGATACTTACTATTATTGGCGCAGTGCTGGCCTCCCGTAAAATAAGAGGCGGGAGTGGGTTACACCTGGCAATTGGGGTCATTATAAGTGTGCTCTATATCCTGTTTAGCCGGTTTTCAATTGTATTTGCAACCAAGGGAAATTTCACCCCAATTTTAGCGGCATGGACCCCCAATCTCATCTTTGGATTGCTTGCATTTTACCTCTATAAAAAAACCCCCAAGTAAAACTTAAAGTCTCTTACATTTTGCGGAATTTTTTTATAAAACTTTTGTTTTAAAGGCCTGTGCGTCGTAATTTTAAGCATTCAGAGAGTTGTGTAGCAATACGGGTTAAATTCAGGCTGAAAGCTATCCTGCCAAAAGCAAGAACACAAATTGCAACAAAAATTTTCAATCACCAGTAATAAATAATTTATGGGTATTATTAAAGATAGGTTTAAAGAGAAGGCAGATAGTGTTGCCCTTGAAATTAAAGACCTGCTTAAAGAGCATGGCAATAAAGTAATTGGTGAAGTAACATTGAGCCAGATATACCAGGGCATGCGTGGTATGACAGGTTTAGTATCCGAAACTTCTTTACTTGATGCACAGGATGGCATTCGTTTTCGTGGGTATTCAATTCCTGAATTAAGAGAAAAATTACCAAAAGCGCCTGGTGGAACTGAACCATTACCCGAAGGATTGTTTTACCTGATGCTTGTGGGTTCATTGCCCACAGAAGAAGAAGTACAGCATTTGAGCAGTACCTGGCAGCGCCGCAGCCATGTACCTAATCATGTTTTTGCAACCATTGAGGCATTGCCCGTAAGTACGCACCCAATGACACAGTTTGTAGTAGCCATTATGAGTTTACAAACTGAAAGCCAGTTTTCTAAACGCTATGCAAAAGGCATGAATAAAAAAGATTACTGGGATGCAGTATTTGATGATTCCATGGATCTGATTGCCCGATTGCCACGCATTGCAGCATATATCTATCGCCGTAAATATAAAAACGGAGAACACATACAACCCAATGGTTTACTGGATTGGTCGAGCAATTTTGCCCACATGATGGGGTATGAAGATGAGGGTTTTCATGAACTGATGCGTTTGTATATGACGATACATGCTGATCATGAAGGTGGTAATGTTTCAGCACATACTACACACCTGGTGGGCTCCGCTTTAAGCGATCCTTACTTAAGTTTTGCCGCAGGCATGAATGGCCTTGCAGGACCTTTACATGGCTTGGCTAACCAGGAAGTAATAAAATGGATTTACGAATTAAGAGAAGAGATAGGGGCAGATGTGCCAACTAAAGAACAGATCGTTGACTATGTTAAAAAAACATTGAGCGAAGGAAAAGTGGTGCCGGGATATGGCCATGCTGTTTTGCGCCAGACTGATCCACGTTTTACTGCTCAGATGGATTTTGGAAAAAAACATATGCCCGATGATCCGTTGGTGCAAACCGTATGGAATATATATGAAGCAGTACCGCCTGTTTTGCAAACTGTTGGCAAAATAAAAAACCCATGGCCCAATGTAGATGCTCACAGCGGATCTTTGCTGGTGCATTATGGCATGGTGGAGTATGAATTCTATACCGTGTTATTTGGTGTTTCCAGGTCATTGGGTGTATTGGCAAGCCTTTGCTGGGACAGGGCTTTGGGCTTTCCGCTGGAAAGACCAAAATCGGTAACCACAAGATTGGTGAAAGAATGGCTGGACGGGAAAGAAGAGATATGGGGTGATTAATAAACACAGATTTTTAATGAATATGAAGCCGGAATTCAGTTCCGGTTTTTTTTGCTAATTTGAGCGCTCAAAAAAATAAAATGAAAAAAATAATCTTTGTATCCCTGGTATCTTTATTAAGCAGCATAGGAAATGCACAGGTAAAAAAAATAAATGCCCCTGCATTTAAAAGTAGCCCGCATTTAAAAGTGTTTACGCAGGCGCTTAATAGTGGTGATATCACAACCGGCATTTTAGCATTGAATTATTATATAAATGAGCAGGGTGCAAATACCGTTTATGAAGATACTTTGGCCATGCTTTATATGCAGCAGGGTTCTTATGTACAATGCTATTATTGGGCAGATAAAAGATTGAAAGTAAAACCGGATGATAATTCTTTAATGGAAATGAAAGGAATTTGCCTGGATAAATTGCAACAGCCAAAAGAAGCGATCACTATTTTTGAAAAATTGTTTGCCAAAACGCAAAGTCCTTATCATGCATATAAATTAATGGAATTGCAATACAGCATCAAGCGCCTGGTTGAATGTTTAGCAACAGCTGCCAATGCCGAAAAACTTCAGTTTAAACCTGACTTTATAATGACCTATAATGTAGGAGACCAAACCGGCAGAACTTATTTGCAGGCAGGAGTTTTTAATATACATGCACTGGCCTTATACGACCTTGATAAAAAAGCCGAAGCAAAAACATATTTTGAAAAAGCGCTGGCACTCGATAGCAATTTTGTTTTGGCCCGCCAAAACCTGGATGCCCTAAATTCTATTGAAGCCGGTGCAAATAAAGTAAACCCGGGTGTTAATAACAATCCAACATCACCGGCTAATAAGCAGGACTAAAATTCATTTTGAAGCAAAGGGTGCTGCCCATATATTTGCAATCCGTTTGAGGGTTATCTCAGTTGGCCAGAGCGTCCCGAATGGAATCGGGAAGGTCGTCGAATAAAGTTCTTAATTAAAAATAGGGGGTTAGCTCAGTTGGCTAGAGCGTCCCGAATGGAATCGGGAAGGTCGTCGAATAAAGTTCTTAATTAAAAAGTA
>JBDTUK010000104.1:0-4465 GCA_040007795.1 Ferruginibacter sp. | reverse complement strand
AGAAAGCTTACGGCGAATATGTTTGGACCAGGGTTCGATTCCCTGCAGCTCCACAATCTGCGGGGCAATATTTGTAAAAATGTTGTCCCATTTTAATTTACTAATAATGAATTCCGTTACTCAATACTTTGTTGATAAAGGCTCTGTGGTAAGAGAGATTTGGGGTAAATCAGATACAATACTCTTTATTTTTTCGGGTGCTGCTGCCGAATTTGCACTTAATAAAGCGGTTGACTGGTTATATTATACAGGTAAGCTGCCTGCAGACCCGTTAGGGAGGTTATTTTCCACAGTTACCTATGCAAGGCAAATTGTTTTTTCCGAACTTGATGAGGCTCATGCTGCCATTGATAAAATAACGGCCATTCATTCCGGTGTAGAAAAAAGCCGGGATGCTAAAATACCCGACTGTGCATACCGGGATGTTTTGTTTATGCTGATACATTATTCCGTTGCATCTTTTGAATTGTTGGAAAGAAAATCGAATGAGCCTGAGAAAAATGAAGTGTACGATGTATTCTTTCGGCTGGGTTCCCGGATGAACTTAAAAGAGCTTCCGGCTGGTTATAAAGAATGGGTCATCAAACACAATGAACATTTGCAGGCCGATCTGCTAAAAAGTGATCTTACTGTTGACCTGTTTAAGCAATATAAAAAACACCTGGGGTGGTTTAGGTACAGGCTGTTGCTGGAATCACAAAAACTGGTGGTTCCCAAAAAAGTAAAAGAGCTGATGGGATTTAACAGAATTAACTGGCTGAGTGGGATGCTCTGGTTCTATAAGTTAAGCAGGAAGTTCAGGTTAGATGGGCTTTTAAAATCAATAATCCTGCCTTCAAAATATAAAATACAGATAAAGGCTTTGGATAAAAATTAAAGAGTATAAATATTCCTTTACTTTTGAAATTAAATAAACACAACCCTAAAATAAAACCTGAATTGTATGAGTAATGCTGTCAGCGAATTATCACCAACTGAATTATGGAAAAACTTTTCCGACCTGAATGCCATTCCCCGTGCTTCAAAAAAAGAAGAACGGGTAATTCAGTTTATCATTGATTTCGGGAAGAGATTAAACCTGCAAACCTATAAAGATGAAGTTGGGAATGTGATCATTAAAAAACCGGCATCGCCCGGTATGGAAAATAAAGTGACTGTTTGTTTGCAAAGCCATTTGGATATGGTGCATCAAAAAAACGGAAGTACTGATTTTGATTTTTCCACACAGGGTATCAACATGGTTGTGGAAGATGATTGGGTAAAAGCAAAAGGAACAACATTGGGTGCTGATAATGGGATAGGCGTTGCTTCGATCATGGCTATACTGGTTTCTGAAACTATTGCTCATCCTGCAATTGAGGCTCTCTTTACCATTGATGAAGAAACCGGTATGACAGGAGCCCTGGGTTTGAAAGGAGGATTGCTGAATGCAGAAATATTATTGAATTTAGATACTGAAGATGATAACGAGTTGACTATTGGTTGTGCAGGTGGTATGGATGTAACAGCATCTGGAACTTATCAAACTGAAAAAACTACAGCCGCAGTGAATGCCTACCGGGTTACTGTTAAAGGTTTAACCGGCGGACATTCGGGTATGGATATTTATAAGGGACGTGGCAATGCAAATAAACTAATGGTCCGCATTTTATTAAGTGCAGAAAAATTTGGATTGCGAATTAACAGTATTGATGGGGGCGGTTTACGAAACGCAATTCCAAGAGAATCGTTTGCCGATGTTATCCTGCCTGCAGAAAACTCAGATGCCTTTACTTCTTATTTAAAAAGAGAAGAGCAGGTTTTAAAAAACGAATACCAAAGTACAGACCCGAATTTAAATATCGCTATTGAAAATATAGATACACCGGGTACTGTACTGGATGCAGGATTTCAATATAAATTATTGCGTACCATTTCTGCCTGCCCTAACGGGATTTACAGGATGAGCCCGGAGATCAACGGCCTTGTTCAAACATCAAATAATATAGCCCGTGTTATTGTTAAGGATGGAGCTTTCAGCATACTTTGTTTAACACGAAGTTCGGTTGACAGTGAGAAAACAGACCTGGCACAAACTATTTGTTACAGCTTTGAATTAGCAGGAGCAAAGACGGAGTTTGGCGGAAATTATCCGGGCTGGGCACCAAAACCAGATGCCCCGATCGTAAAACTGATGGGTGATCTATATAAAGAACTTTATAAGGAAGATGCACATATTAATGCTGTTCATGCCGGATTGGAATGTGGAATTTTAGGAACGAATTATCCTGATATGCAAATGATCTCTTTTGGCCCAAATATCCGGGGAGCACATTCTCCGGATGAAAAAGTGCAGATCAGTTCAGTACAAAAATACTGGCCTTTCTTATTGGAAACATTAAAGCAGATTCCGGTTAAAAAATAATTTTAATTTAATTGTGTTTGCAACATCATCATTTTTTCTGCCAGTGGAAACAGTAAATTATTTTCCAGGTGAACATGCCTGTGCAGATCTTCTTCAAATTCTTTTAGTTCGGCAATACATACCTGGAATGTTGTACAGGCATCGGCAGGCGGAGTATAAATATTTGTCAGTTCACGTATCCTGTATAATAAATCCCCTGCATGATCATGCTCGTGTTCCATCACCTGTATGGGAGCACTGATATAGCCTTCTCCCAGGTTTTTGTGCTGATGAGCTTGCTCCAGAATTTCTACTTCTTTTATCCTCGGGAATAAAATAACTTCTTCCTTATACATATGTGCGGTCATCTCATCATTTATCTCTTTAAAAATACCAAGTACTTCAACCATGTACGGAAAGCGATCGCCATGTTTGCTTGCTACTTTTTCCAAATGCCCAAGTATGGTTGGCATAGATTGTTTTACATAAAAATGATGATGAATAAGAATGTAACTGATCAGTTGTTCGGCATTCATAGCCGAAAACGGCATTTTATTGCTTTGTAATTCTGTTGTTGCTTTTTCCAATTCTTCTGAAATGGTTTCAATTGAAAGCCCTTTTTCTGTACAGGCTTCTGCCAGGGTTCTTTTTCCTTTACAGCAAAAGTCAAGATGATATTTTTCCAGTACCGGAACGGTAAAATGATTGTTTGTTACAATCGTTGCCAATTTTTGTTCTGCAATGTTTGTCATAATTATATTTTTTACAAAGTTGCAGTTGTAAAAAATGACAAACTGTGATTGAAATCACTTTCTAAAATATTTTAATGAAGTAATAAATAATAACAATGCGCCGGAAAACAAAATGATGGCTGTACCAAACAAAAGTTCATTAATAAAGGGCACGCTTGTATAGCTTATGGCCGATACACCCTGGATCATCAGCAGTATTTCGTTTAAGATTACTCCAGAAGCAAAAAGAAAGACAGCGAAAGAAGTTTTTTTATTTGCCTGTATATATTCACCTGCAAAAAAATAGCTCAATAAGAACAAAGAAATTACACCAAGCAGTACCAGGTGCAGGTACCCTATTACAATTGGCCTGAAGCCAAAGGCAAGGTCACTCAGGGAAGGAACCGTTGAACCAAGTTGCAACAGCAGTTTTGCCGTTAAGGCAACGGCCGAAAACCCCATGATCCATTTTGCGGTCAGCGGAAGTGTAGTTTTTATCACTGGCCATTTATTTTTTATTTCCATCACTGCTTTACCCCAGCCGATAACCTGTGCGATGGCGGATAATATCACCAAAATATAGACCCATAGTGGCAAATCCATCCAAAGTGCAGATAAAAAATAAGCCGGAACGGAAGCAAATGCAAAAAGCCGGAATACCCGGATAAGTATTTTTTGATCTACTTCAATTTTCCGGAGTACTTCACACAATAAACCCATGCATGCAAAAAAGAACCAGCCATTATACTGGAAGTGCAGGTAAAAATATTCTGCGGCGAGATAAGCATTTTGAAAAACAATTCTCTTTACCATCATTATGGCGAGTACAAAAGCACCCAGTGATGATAAGGCATTGAAGAATACAGCAGCTTTAAACCATAAATGTGTTGGCGTTTTTTGTTGGAGCCGGTTCAGGTCACGCCAGAAAAAAACAGCAAAAAAGTAGGAAACAAAAATTGAGGCTGTGGAAAAAATAATGGAATACAGCCCGTAACCTTCTATGGGGAATGCCACCAGCATTCCATAAGCTGTAAAAAGATTGCCGTATAATAACCATTTATATCTTTTATAAATAGCATTTCCGTTTTGCCTGGCCAGGTAAATTACGAGTAATGTCATAATAGCCTGTGTTATCCATCCGGCAAAAGCAAAATGAGAATGCCCGTGCAACAAATGTTTCTGATCAATGAAGGGTAGAGAGTAAAGAATTTTATATCTTAATATGACTCCGATGGTTGCAACAATAAGTAAATTAAACAAGGCTATTTTTAACCAGCGTGCCGGGATAAATGCCATTCTTTCGTTTTTAATAAAGTAATCTAATTCAAGTCATGGCAAAATAACTAAGCAA
>JBDTUK010000103.1:0-15595 GCA_040007795.1 Ferruginibacter sp. | reverse complement strand
ATTTATTTTCTGTATCACAGGTCATTTTTATCTGGCGCCAGCAGGCATCTTCATTTACAAGGGCTTCCAGTTCACTTTGATCCTTCAGCCATTTTTCCAGGTCTTCTTTTTTATCAATATTCCTTTCTAGCAGGTCTTTAAAAAAAGGTTCAAGACTTGGCCAGTCGGTTACTGTAAAATCTTTTGAAACAAAATTGCGGGAGAGTTTTTTTATATCTGCGGAGTAGTTCATTTTCTATGGTGTATACTTGTTTAAAATGGTCTTGTCATTTCGACGATAGGAGAGATCTATATCAATAATCTTTTCTGTGATATATATTCTTAGGTGGCCATTCGCCAAGTAATTCCTTATTTAAAAAGTCTCTTTTAGGGTTTGTTGTATCTATTAGTTTATCCTTCTTCTCCCTTCGCCATTTTTTAATTTCCTTCTCTCTGGCAATTGCATCATTAACATAATCATAATCTTCATAATAAACTAAGTAAATAACTTTATAAATCGAAGTAAATGCATTTGAAAGCGGATCATCTTTTCCCAAATAGTGTTCAATGATACGTTGCTCCAGGCTATTAGTTACCCCAATATACAATACAGTTTTATTGAAATTGGTCAAAATATAAACCGTGTATTTAGTTTTGGAAACTTTCATACTTTACGGAGTTTATAGATTTCTCCTGTCGTCGAAATGACAGAAAAATAATTATGCCATCTTCCTCGGTGTATTTATTTTTCTGGCTGGTGCATTATTAACTGCACTTGTTTTAGCCGCTGATGGTTTTGCCTTCGTATTTTCATGAGTTGCAGTTTCACCTTCAGGTAATTCAGATAATTTTATCTCTACATTATTAGCCGTTAATATACCATACCACTTTACCATCTTTTTCATATCACTGGCATACACCCTTTCAAAATCCATATCAGGATATACTTTTTGAAAATATTTCTTTACAGCAGCTGCATCAGTATCTGCAGGCATTTTTTCTTTACTTACCGCCATAGCGGTAAATATATCCACCAGGTTTACATTTTCTTTGGTTGTAAATACCTCAATACTCTCCAAATGTGAAAAATTGTGAACACGGGTGCTTACAAATTTTGTGCTTTTGTCTTCCAGAGATTTTACTACTCCGCCATCTGCTTTTGAGGATAATAATTCGAATAACCCAGGTAAGCCTGTTACTGATACCAATTTGCCATATTCCATAATAACATTGTTTTATTTTCAGGTCTGCAAGTTAACCCTAAAAAGGCAAATTTTGCCTCATCCGCTAATCCCTGCCTATTACCATTTATACTTCACATGCACCGTATTTAATTGCCAGGCCTGTTTTAGCTTAAAAAAGATGGGCTGAGCGCCAGTTTTTTCCAAAGCAGTCGTCTAATTAAGCATATAACACAAAATTTATGAGATTAAGATCAACATTATTAGTTTTAGTTTTTAGCCTGGCAGGGGTTATCGCAAAAAGTCAGGACCTGGTACTTAAAGGAAAATTATCAGATAAAGATAATAAAACACCCATTTCAGGAGCTACTGTAACCCTTATAGCCAAGAAAGATTCGCTACATCCCAAAACAGTATTATCAGATGCGAAAGGAAATTTTACTTTCAGCGGTTTATCTGTAGACAAATACAGGCTAATTACCAGCAGTATTGGATATGATATCATTTCCCAGAATATAAATATACAGGCCAGCAATAAAGAGCCTTTGCAATTTAATCTTTCTAAAGTAGCTAAAGACCTCGAAGGAGTTACGGTTAAAGCTAAAAAACCTGTTGTATCTCAAAGAGGGGATACGCTTGAATTTAATGCCAGCGAATTAAAAGTTAATCCTGATGCTACAGCCGAAGACATGATAAAAAAATTACCCGGTGTAACTATTGATAAGGATGGTAATGTAACTGCAGCAGGTGAACAGGTAAAAAAAGTAACTGTTGACGGACGTGATTTTTTTGGTGATGATGCTACCGCAGCATTAAGAAACTTACCGGCCTCTATAATTGATAAGATACAGGTATTTGATAAATTAAGTGACCAGGCTGCATTTACGGGCTTTGATGATGGCAGCAGCACCAAATCAATAAACATAGTTACCAAGGCCGGAATGAAAAATGGCCAGTTTGGAAGGGTGTTTGCCGGAGCCGGTACAGAAGGAACATACAATGCCGGTGGTAATATGAGTTTGTTTAAAAATAATATGCGTTTAACTTTTGTGGGGTTAGCCAACAACATTAACCAGCAAAATTTTGCTTCGCAGGATTTATTAGGTGTTACAAGCAGCAGCGGTGGTGGTGGCAATCGTGGTGGTGGCAACCGTGGTGGGGGAAACTTTGGTGGGGGCGGTAACAACTTTACCGTAGGCCAGCAAAACGGAATAAGCAAAACCAATTCATTTGGTTTGAATTTTTCTGATGTGTGGGGCAAAAAGAAAAAGGCAGAGGTTTCAGGAAGTTATTTCTTTAATAACAACACTACCAATAATGACCAAACATCTAATACAGAAAACTTTCAGACATCAGGCAAGAACCAGTTTTATGATGAAAATGCACTGTCAAATGCAGTAAATAATAATCACCGGATCAACTTCAGGTTGAATTATAAGATTGATGATAAGAACTCATTTACCATTGCACCAAGTTTTAGTTTTCAAAACAATAAATCTGTAAAAGATATAACAGGGGTTAATACATATACACCAACAGATATTATCAGCCGGTCAATCAATAATACTGATAACAAAACATCTGGCTATAATTTTAATAATAATATTTTGTTTCGCCATTCATTCGCCAAAAAAGGCAGAACCATTTCTGTAAACTTTAATACAGCGCTAAACAGGAAAGATGGCGATACCTATGTTCAAAACATCAATAATTACTATTCTACCAGCGGTAATTTTAATGATTCTTTACAGCAGTTCACCAACCTGGTAACAAATGGATATCAGTTGTCGGCTAATATTGCTTATACAGAACCAGTCGGCAAAAAAGGGCAGTTACAGTTTAATTACTCTCCTTCTTATTCAAAAAGTAAATCAGACCAGGAAGTTTACCAATATGATTATACAGGTGGAAAGTACTCTGTATTTGATACTGACCTTTCAAACAAATTCGACAATGTAACTACCAAACATAATGTAGGTTCAAGCTACCGTCTTGGTGACAGAGATAATATGTTTTCTATTGGATTATCTTATCAGTACACCATACTTACCAGCGACAGGACCTATCCAACAGCTGTTAATGTGAGTAAAACATTTAATAATGTATTACCTAATTTAATGTGGAATAAAAAACTAAATGCAAAGAACAGCATCCGTTTATTTTACAGGGCAAATACCAACACACCTTCTGTTACACAGCTACAGGATGTGATCAATAATTCGAACCCATTGTTTATTTCAAGTGGTAACCCTAATCTTAAACAACAGGTTGGTAATACATTAAGCGGAAGATATACATATACTAACACCGGCAAATCAAGAAGCTTTTTTGCAAATGTCTTTTTACAGCAAAACAGTAACTATATAACCAATGCTACTTATACAGCATTGCAGGATAGTGTGCTGAACAGCTCTGTTACTTTGCATAAAGGATCACAGTTATCTAAACCTATAAATATTAACGGCTACTGGAGCTTACGTTCTTTCTTAACCTATGCAATGCCATTGAAATTTATGAAGTCTAACTTAAGTATCAATGGAGGATTATCATACAGCACTACACCCGGCCTGATCAATAATATACGTAACAATTCAAAATCATATACCTATAATGCCGGGGTGGTTGTGGCAAGTAATATTAGTGAGTATGTAGATTTTAATGTGAGCTATTCTGTAAACTTCAACAATGTAAAAAATTCAATTCAGCCACAACTGAATAATAAATACGTTCAGCAGTCTACAGGGGCACAACTGAACTTATTGAATAAAAAGGGATGGTTTATTCAAAACGATGTAAGCAATCAAAGTTATAGTGGTTTAACCGGAGGGTTTAATCAAAGCTATTGGTTGTGGAATGCAGGTATCGGAAAAAAATTCCTGAAGAAAAAACAGGCAGAACTAAAACTTACCGTGTTCGATCTGTTGAAACAAAACCAGAGTATTACACGTACTGCTACAGATTCTTACATTCAGGATGTACAAAACCAGGTATTGCAGCAATATTTTATGCTGACATTTACCTACAGTCTTAAGAATTTCGGTACAGCAAAAGCATCAACAAATAATAATTCAGGTTTTGACAGGGATAGAATGGGAGCACCGGGAGGGAATAGGCAGTTTTAAATTATATTTAGGGCTGACAAAATGAATTGTTTTGAACCAACCGGAATTAATTGTACAACTGCAGCAGGGAGATGAGTCGGCTTTTAAAAAGCTGGTAGATGAATGGCAGGATATGGTTTATAATACGGCTTTGGGAATTGTACAAAATGCAGATGATGCTGATGATATAACACAGGAGGTATTTATACAGGTGTACCAGTCGGTAAGTTCTTTTAAAGGCGAATCAAAATTATCTACCTGGCTTTACCGCATTACGGTAAGCAAAGCGCTGGATCATGAAAAGAAGAAGAAACGAAAAAAACGTTTTGGATTTGTGCAGAGTTTATTTGGTGGCCAGGATGAAGAACAATTACACCCGGTTGAATTTAACCATCCGGGAGTGCAGTTGGAAAAAAAGGAAAGAGCCGGTGAATTATTTGATGCACTGAAGCAGATACCGGATAGCCAACGGATAGCTTTTACGTTGCATAAATTAGAAGGGCAGAGCTACCAGGAGATTGCAGAAATAATGAACACTACTTTATATGCAGTAGAATCATTAATGAGCAGGGCAAAGAACAGTTTGAAAAATGAATTGAAAAAGTATTACGATAAAAATATTCCGGAACAATAAAATATCCGTTATGAACAAGAAAGAACAAATTAATAAACTAATTGATGAAGCACTTAACAGTGTGGATAATATAAGCAGGGCTGAAGCAAAGCCTTACCTGCTTACCCGTATCCATGCAAGGATGCGTAAAGGAACCGAATCGGCCTGGGAAAAAGCCGGTTGGTTCATTGGCAGGCCAGCTGTTGCATTTGCAGGGTTATGCATACTCGTGCTGATTAACGTGACGGCGGTTATGTTTAGCAGGCCGACGGTTAGTAATACAGTATCAGAACGATCTCCGCAAAACCCTTCTGATGAATTCTCTTATACAGTGGCCACTATTTATGAAGTAGAAAATGCACAACCATAATGATCAATAAACAAAACAGAAGTAAGATTTTTTTAGTAATAATCGGGATATTGCTGATTGCGAATATTGCCATACTTACATACTTTTTAATGAAAAAAGACAATGGCAGGAACGATAAAAGGCCAGATAGAAAAGCAATGATAGCCGACTTTCTGAAAAAGGAAATAGGGTTCAACCCGGTACAGTTACAGCAATACGATACATTGAGTGACAGGCACAGGGAGAACATAAAAAAAATGTTTGAAGACTTACGTAGCTCAAAGGACAATCAATTTAAACAGCTGACCTCAGGTAATTTTAATGATTCGATCATGAACAGTGTAGCCGACCAGTCTGCTGCATCACAAAAGATCATGGAATTGCAGATGTTCAATCATTTAAAAAGCATAAGAATGTTGTGTACGCCTGAACAGTTGCCAAAATTTGATTCACTTTTTGTAAAAATCTTAAACAGGAGAGGCGGAGACGGAAGAAAAAAACCTGGTAATTAAAAATGGCGATGGTTTATTTAAAAAATATCGTCTAATTCATCACATCGTAAACCTTTAATTTAAATAAAATGAAAAAACAAATGTTATTAATGGTAGTTGCTGTAGTTATCAGCATTACCTCAGTAAGTGCCCAGGGAGGCGGAAATTTTCAGCGCAGAACCCCTGAAGAAAGATTGAAAATGGTTCATGACAAATTAGACAGTGCTTTTAAACTGGAAGCAGCCAAGCTTACCCAGGCTGATGAAGTTTTTTTAAGCTATTACAAAGAATCGGATAAAAAAATGGACGAAATAAGATCAGCTGGAGGAGCCAGGGAAGAGATGATGGCAGCAAGACAAAAATTAACAGACGAAAGAGATGCTAAATTAAAAACAATTCTTACAGAAGCACAAATGAAAACATGGAAAGAACAAATTGAACCATCCATGAGACCGCAAAGGCCGGCAGGTGGACAAGGTGGCGGCGGCAAATAATACTTTAAAGGTGAATGCGAATAAGATAGCCCTGTACAGCCTTAAGCTGTATGGGGCTTATCTTATTAAAAGCCCCGCTAAAAAGCGGGGCTGAGAACCAAACCTATATAACCGACTATTATACTAATCCCTTCCATTTCATAAATCCTGCACCACCCAATATTAGGGCACTTAATAAAATTATTCCTGCAGGCATGGTTTTTTTGTTGTCCATGTCTTCTTTTACTATTGGTAGTAAAGTTGCATACTGTGCTTCTTTGTTTGGCAACTCATCATTCTTTGCTGTAGCATCATCCTGCCAGTTGTTTATGTTGGTACCGGTTAAAGCCGTTAACTGTATCAATTCTTTTTTCCTTCTTTGTTTTAGATCCTGTAAATATTTTTTTCCTGCATCACAATTAAAATCCCCGGTAGCAGGGTGGGTAATGATATACCTGGCCTGGAAGGTTTGGGTATTGGGTGTTACCTGGAACATCAGGTCTTGTGCAAATGATCTTCTGTTATACCGGAAATGTAATCTTGTAAAATGAACATTCTTACTACCATTATCGGGCTCGTCATTATCCACATCACTGTAATCGGTCCAGTCCTTGCCGCCAAGCCACCAAACACCACTCTGCACCAGGTCCTGTTCACTGGGCGCTGTAGCAATACAGGGGTCGCAATGATAAAAATTTTGCGGACTAACATCCCAGGCATATTCTAAAAGTGCCACACTTTTGTCTTCATCATTCCATTGATGGGTAAACAGGTTGCCATAAAAAACATTAAAATTTTTTTGAACAAACAAAGGAATGTTTTTATCGGTTGCAATATTTACGTTTCGGTAATTAGTACATTCAATTCTTCCTTTACGGGTAAAAGCATATACTATCAGGTCCTGGTCGCCATCGGCATTGGCCATACCAAGGCGTATGGGTAACATAAATTTTGGTGAGTTAAAATTGATCTGTATAGGACGAAGAAAATTATTATTCAGTTTCTGTTTTTCTTTTTCATTTACTTTAACTACAAAAAATTTAAGATTACTTTTTATGTATGGCTCAAGCACTTCTTCTGCATTGGCAGGAATTTTATATCCGTTTTCAATAAGCCAGGTTTTTAAACCACTGCTTTCTTTAGCGCTTAAAATTAGAATATCGTATTCGCCGATTAGATATTTGGCTTCAATTTTTACTGACGATCTTTTTTCACCATACCCTCCGGCAACAACAACTTCCTGCATATTAGATGAGACAGACTTTAGAGCCCTGTCCTCTTTGTAATAACCATTGCATGGATTCTGATCCCAGTACTCAACCAGTCTTGGTGCACTGTAATCATTCAATCGTTGAAAAATAGATTGATCAACAACTTTAATATCATCTTTTCTTAACACAACAGGTACCGGTACTACCATAGCGAAATCTTTGGTATCGCCTTTAAAATCATTGTACATAGTGATGACTGTTTTGTTACCATCCCTTACCAGGATTACCTGGCTGGTCTTGTTTTTTAATGTTCCATCTGCCTTGCTTACATAAAAGCCGCAAAAGGAAAACAGTAATGGAGATATCGCAAACAATCCTCCAATAATTAAAATTTTCTTTTTCATAATTTCTTTTTTGAGTTGAATAATTACATGAATGATCTTGTGTAAATGGTTTGTAAGAATTTCTTTTCCTTAAAACTGTAGTTTGAGGATTGGCTCCATTCAAATCTCTTTGCCTTAAACAGTTTGTCTAATAAGGGTACCAGGGGTTGGGCAAGTACCAAAACAAATATGGGAGCACCATTCATGAATTTAAAAGCAGTTAAATAAAATGCTACTACAGCAATGACAGCACTCCATATAATTCTAACTACAAAATGATTGGGAGTTGTTTTAGGATCGGTGATCATAAAAAAGGAAAACAGCAACAAACTTCCGGTGCTGACAGATTGTACAAAATAATCCATTGGCCAACCCAGGTAAATGATCTGCCTGGCGAATAACAATGCAGCAAATGTTCCAAGGAAAGCAAGGCTTACATCTAATTTTTGAACCCTGGTTGTTACAATGAAACCCAAACTCAATACTCCAAATAAAATGACGGCGCCGCTACCCCACTGCCCGGGGCTAATCCAGGCATTGCCTGTAAATATTATTGCCACCACAATACCCAACGCCGATGGATTAAAAATATGTTTGCCATTTATTCGGATAATATATTTTGACAGGATGGAAATAGCTGCAGCAATAATAGCCACCCATACTTCATTTGTTTTTAGCAACAGGCTTAACCCAAAAGACGAGATAAGAATAGAAGGAATGCCGTTCTTATAACGGAGCCACAGCGGAATATTTTTTTTACCAAGTAACAGTTCGCAAACGAATTGAACTACAAGGCTTGTAGAAAAATAAGTTATATAAAGCCAGCCTTCATTAGCCCAGTGCAGGTAAAAAATTCCATAGGCTAAAAAAATACTTTGAAAGATGATCTGAAAATGCCGGGCATCTTTAAATAATTTGGGTAAATGCATAACAGTTGATTTGTAGTTAGGATGAAATGACTTTGCCGATTGCACAATTCATTTGTTAAAAAAGGGTAAACAGCCTGAAAATAAATATTTATGGAAAAAGCAATACTGCTGCATCGCCGCTTGTCAAAAAACCTGATCCTTTTGTTTTTAATTTCTTACTTTGAAATAGAAAAGGAAAATTTTAAATGAAAAAGGAGAAAATAAAAGGATAAATAAAAAATGATAAGAACCATATAACTATTAGAAACTAAAACAAACAAGATGAGAAAACTTGTTCTTTCAGCAATGCTGTTTACTATTTTGCAAAATGCAAAGGCTCAAATGGATCTGCCACCCAGCGGAGGCAACCCCAGGGCAACTATTACTGAAGAGGTAGGCATTACTTCCATCTCCATTAAATATTCAAGACCTGATGTAAACAAGCGGGAAGGCAAAATATGGGGTGATGGGAATGTGGTTACTTATGGATTCAGTACGAACAGTTTGATCACTAATAAAAATACCCAGCCCTGGCGAGCCGGTGCCAATGAAAATACCATCATAACATTTGAACATGATGTAAAAGTGGAAGGAAAAAACATTAAAGCCGGAACCTATGGCCTGAGTATGGCAGTGTGGCCCGATAGTGTAATTATAATTTTTTCCAACCAATCCGGTTCCTGGGGAAGTTTTTATTACAACGAAAAAAATGATGCTTTACGTGTAACAGTAAAGCCGGTTATACTTGATAAAAGCGTTGAGTATTTAAAATACGAATTCATTGAGCATAAAGAAAAATATTGTGTGATAGCGATGCAATGGGAAAAACTTTCAATACCGTTTAAGGTAGATGTTGATGTAGATAATATTGTAATTGCAAAACTGCGTGAAGATGTAACGGGACAAAAAGGATTCAATGCATTAAACATGCAGGCAGCTGCAAACTATTGCCTGGGGAAAAATATTAACCTGCCGGAAGCATTGGAATGGGCACAGCGTGCAGCTTCACTAAAGACTTTTGCTACTTTAAATACACTTGGTACGGCTTATACAAAAAACAATAAACTGCCACAGGCTGATTCTGCTATGAATGAGGCATTGGTCTTCGCAAATCCAAATCAGTATATGGGTTATGGACGTTCACTGTTAACAACCAAAAGAACAGACCGGGCCCTGGAAATTTTTAACGCCAATCAAAAAAAAAATGGCGATGTATATGCTGTGAATGCAGGGTTTATGTCTTATTATTCTGCAAAGGCTGATTTTACAAAAGCACTTGAATACGCCAATAAAGCATTGGTACAGTCGCCGAATGAAGGAACAAAAGGGATCATTAATGGGTTTATTGTAAAATTAAAAGACGGAAAAGACATTAATCAATAATATATGGCAGAACTTAAAACAAAGCAGACCAAAGAAAGCGTTACGGATCTTATTGCAGCCGTTGCCGATGAAGGAAGGCGAAAAGATTGCAAAGAGTTACTTAAACTGTTTAAAGAGGTCACGAAAGAAACACCTGCAGTGTGGGGAAGCAACGTTGTGGGCTTCGGCAGTTTTCATTACAAATCAGAAAGAAGCAAACAGGAAGGTGATTGGTATCTTACCGGTTTCTCACCAAGAAAACAAAACCTTACAATCTATGTCATACCCGGTTTTGGAGGATATGCTGAATTGATGAAGAAACTTGGTAAGTATAAAATAAGTAGTGGCTCCTGCCTGCACATCAACAAGCTTGCTGACGTGGATATAGCAACTTTAAAAGAACTCATATCCCGGGCATATAAGGCAACGAAAGAAAAATATAAATAGTGTAAAATTATACATCAATCAATAAAACAAAGCAAATGAAAAATGCGATCAGCTGGTTTGAAATTCCAACCATAGACATTAACCGGGCACAAAAATTTTATGAAACTATTTTTGACATCAGCATGATGCCGATGGATATGCCCAATATTAAAATGCGGATGTTTCCTTTGGATGATATGATGACACAGGTGGGAGGCGCTTTAGTTGATAGTGGCGGTTTTCATAAAGCATCTGCAACCGACGGACCATTGATCTATTTAAATGCAAACCCCGATGTTCAAAATGTATTGGATAAAGTTGTAGCTGCCGGTGGAAGTATAATGGTACCTAAGACAGAGATCAGTCCTGAGTATGGCTTTATGGGTGTTTTCATTGACACGGAAGGAAACAGGATTGGCCTGCATGCAGTTCCTCAATCCAAATAATCTTTTATGTCATACAACGAAAAGCTGGCTAACAGAACAAGAGAAATAATTTCTCTTACCCACAAAATTACAGAGGAGAAAAAAATGTTTGGCGGTCTCTGCTTTATGGTAAATGATAAAATGTGTGTAGGTGTTGAAAAGGAAAGATTAATGGTAAGGCTTGACCCGGCTAAGTTTGATGAAATGATGGAAAAGGAAGGTTGTAAGCCCATGGATTTTACCGGCAAGATCATGAAAGGTTATGTGTTTGTAGATATAGAAGCGCTAAACACAAAAAATAAACTGGCGTATTGGATAAAACTGGCGTTGGATTTTAATAAAGTAGCTAAAGCATCTAAAAAGAAAAAGTAATGAAGGGGTCAATAATTGCCATAACGATAATCTTGTGCTTGTCTGCATTCTATACTTCAGATAATAACAAAACATTTAAAAAATTATATGCTTTGGAAGGTGCCTGGAAAATGACCACCAAACGTGGAGCCATTTGCGAAGAGTGGAAGAAGGTTGATAAAAATTATTTACAGAGCAGGGGATACATGATCAAAGGAACTGATACCATTGTAAATGAAAGGGTAGCCTTAACTAATACTGCCGCAGGCATTTTTTATACATCAACTGTTGAGGACCAGAATAACAAACAACCCATTGCTTTTAAAATGACCAGGGCTGAGAACAATATGTTTGTCTTTGAAAACCCGGAACATGATTTCCCCAGGCGTATTGTTTATAAACTAATAGGCCCCGACTCTTTACATGCTTTTATAGATGACGGTATTGAGGGGACAAAGAAAATACAGAACTTTTATTATAAACGCCAGTAACATGCAATACAGTTTAGAAAGATCATACGAAATACTTGAACGTACCCCGGCTGTTCTTCAATCATTGCTTGCAGGATTAAGTGATGACTGGATAATGCCAAACGAAGGGCCTGAAACTTTTTCGCCTTACGATGTGGTTGGCCATTTGATACACGGTGAAAAAACCGACTGGACAGCCCGTGCAAAAATGATCCTTGAATTTGGAAATACAAAAACTTTTGTACGATGGGACAGAACAGCTATGTATGAAGAGAGTAAAGGAAAAAATTTGCAGCAATTGCTGGATGAATTTTCTGCAATAAGAAAAGAAAATATGATCTGGTTCAGGTCATTGAATTTAACCGGAGCTGATCTTGACAGGAAAGGGATGCACCCGGTATTGGGCGATGTAACATTACGACATCTGTTAGCTACCTGGGTGGTACATGATCTTACACACATTGCCCAGATTACAAGGGTAATGGCTAAGCAGTATAAAGGCGATATGGGTCCATGGCCTCAGTTCTTTCGTATTTTGGAATTTTAAATTTTAATACATGCAATCAAAAGCAACAACTGTTGAACAGTATTTAAAAGAACTTCCGGCCGACAGACAGGAGCCTATCTCTAAACTGCGTAACATAATTTTAAAAAATTTACCCAAAGGTTTTAAGGAAGGTATGGGTTATGGTATGATCGGGTATTATGTACCTCATTCTGTTTACCCGAATGGTTACCATTGTAATCCGAAAGACCCGTTGCCTTTTATGAATCTTGCATCACAAAAGAATTTTATTGCTGTATATCATATGTGCCTATATGGTGATCCCAAATTATTAAAATGGTTCACCGATGAATATGCAAAAGCTGCTGTCGGAAAATTAAACATGGGAAAAGCCTGCATCCGGTTTAAAAAGCCTGAAAATATTCCATATAAACTGATTGGGGAACTATCGGGCAAGGTAACCGTGGAAAAATGGATTGAAGTGTATGAGAAAAATCTTGCAGGCAGCAAAACAGCTGGGAAAAAATAGATCCTTAGTTTGTTTTTTCTTGTAAATTTAATTCTGCTAAAATATTATCTATCCTGCTGGTAAGGGTATTAAGGTCAGTGTAACCCCTGGCAACCATTACAAATTTTAATTCGCCGGTCTGAATAAAAACAGAAGGATAACCATTTACCTGTAATTGTTTCATCAAGGCAAATTCGTAATAAGCAGCTTCTTTATATTCATCGCTCTTAAGTTTTCGGTAAAAGGCCTCGGGCTGAATAGAATATTTTTCCAGTAAATGCTGATAAGCTTCATCATCATCCAGGTCTCTTCCTTCATAATTCAATGCATATTGAAGATCGGTGGCAAATTCCAATTGCCGCTCGGGATGATACTCTTTAAAGATACATAAGGCGATGGCTGGTTTTTCTGAGTTCATCACCCAGTCGCTTTTATCCGGGTTGTTGATATGCCATAAAAAATCTTCACCAAATTTTATTCCGGTCAGTTCTTCCACTCTTTTGTAAGATTTCTGGATAAAGGGCCCGATCTTTTCAATGGGCATCACTTCTTCGCCAACCATCATACCGCCACTCAGCACTTCTGTTTCAAGTTTGTCTTTATACTCTTCTGCAATTTTTTTTATTACCGGGCTAAAGCCATAGCACCAGCCGCAGTAGGCATCGTAGCAATAAATAAGAATTGGTTTACTCATAAAGCTAAGTTGGCATAAAATAACCTAAGCTTTCCAAAAAAAATATACATCAATATTCTTTATGTAAAATTATCGGGGGGGGGGGGTAAAAACTTAAAAATTGTTCCCAATCATTTAAACTGCAATTCATTGCCTGAAGCAGTTCTTCTAATTTCTCATGCTTAATACTTTCACTGTTCTCCATTTTGCAATAAGCCTGCTGACTGATGGATAGCTTTTTCGCAATAGTTTCCTGTTTCATACCTTTTAACTGGCGAAATTTTTTTATCAATTCTGCTTTTATCATGGTAATCTTCAATTGGGTAAATAAAATTAGGCTAAATTAATTATTCCCTATATACCCTAAACCGGGTACAAATGTTAAAAAATAGAGTGGTTGTAATTTACAACCAACAGTTTTTTGTTTTTTAAGTTTAATTAGCCAACATTTATAAAATATAAGATTCGTGTATAGAAAGAGATCTACAAAAAATAAGCTCTCTTAATTTTATGGCACAAGGTTTCCATACAAACTTATTCAATGTTGCAAAACAATATATACAAGGGCTTAATGTGCCGGTTACCCAAACTACTTTAAAAGAAAGCTTAACACAAAACCCTTACTACCCAAGCCTGTACAGCCTCAGTAATGTATTTGAAAAACTGGGTATTGCCAGTGAAGCCTATACGATTGATGAAGAAACGCTGAACCAATTTACACCTCCGTTTATCACTTATTGCAGCAATCAAAACACTGGAAAGGATTTTATGCTGGTAACAAAAATTACAGATGCACAGGTAAATTTTATTGCTGACAGCAATAAAACCAGGCAGGTAAGCCGGGAACAGTTTTTAAAACAATGGCACAAAATTGTTTTTGTGGCAGAGGCAAATGCAGAAAGTGGAGAGAAAGATTACAAGACAAAATTGAAAAACGAAAAATTAAAAAGTGTAAAGCAGGAATTATTATATGCAGGTATTGCTTTGTTGATTGGATTCATGGTTTATTTATTTATTGGTAGCGCAAGCACAGCTAATATGGTAACGGCGGCTGTAATTACAATAATAAAACTATTAGGTGTTGGGGTTACTGTATTGCTGTTAATTTATGAAATTGACAAGACCAACAGCTTTGTAAGAAATATATGCACCGCAGGAAAACAAACTAATTGTGATGCTGTATTAAACAGTAAAGCAGGTAAAATTTTTGGAATGAGTTGGGGGGAGGTAGGCTTTTTTTATTTTGCGGCTACTACTTTATTTTTATTGTTTCCCGGTTTAAAATTTGCAAATGAATTATCCTGGCTGGCTATTGCAAGTACTTTAGCAGCGCCTTATATTATATTTAGTATTTATTACCAGTGGAAGGTAGTAAAACAATGGTGCCCTCTCTGCCTTGCTGTGCAGGCGGTGCTGGCTATGGAATTGATTTGGAGTATTGTTAATTTTTGGACTGTTAATATTCAATACCCTTCTTTTACAACGTATACATTATTGCCGATCATATTGTGCCTGATGCTTCCGATTATTGCATGGTATCTGCTTAAACCAATATTATTAGCTGCCAAAGCAGCACCCGGTTACAATGCTGCTTATAAGCGGCTTTTGTACAACCCCGAAACCTTTAACAGTTTATTACAGCAGCAGCCTGCAGCACCCGATGGCTGGCAACAACTGGGTATTAATATTGGCAACCGCAATGCAGCCAATACCATTATTAAAGTATGCAACCCTTATTGTGGCCCTTGTGCGAAAGCACATCCGGTTTTAGAGGAAATTGTAAAACACAATGTTAATATAAAAGTAAAAGTAATTTTTACAGCCACTAATAATGAAAACGACAGGGCGGCCAAGCCTGTAAAACATTTATTAGCCATAGCAGCCAAAGAAGATTTGCAACTTACCGAGCAGGCATTAGATGACTGGTACCTGGCAGAAAAAAAGGATTATGATGTATTTGCAATAAGATACCCGATAAATGGTGAATTAAAAGAACAGGAAAGCAAACTTGATTTGATGAAGAAATGGTGTGATGAAGCAGAAATTGCCTTTACGCCAACCATTTTTATTAACGGTAAGCGTTTGCCTGAAACATACAATATTAATGAATTGAAAAATATTTTTTAAGAATTTGTTTGCAAACAAAAGGGCGAAACCGAAAACCCTTATAAAAGAGTAGGTAATTT
>JBDTUK010000102.1:0-11700 GCA_040007795.1 Ferruginibacter sp. | reverse complement strand
CAAAAAAAGGAGAAATAGGCAGCAGCGCCATGCCACATAAAGTAAACCCCATTGACTTTGAAAATGCAGAAGGTAATTTAGGTATTGCAAATGCGTTGCTGGAGCATCTTTCATCCAAACTACCTGTTTCAAGATTGCAAAGAGACCTTACCGATTCAACTGTATTAAGAAATATTGGTGTACCGATGGCACATACTTTACTGGCCATTAAATCGGCAGAAAAAGGCATTGGCAAATTGGTTTTGAATGAAGCCAAATTAAAAACTGACCTGGATGATAACTGGGCTGTTGTTGCAGAAGCGATACAAACCATCTTGCGCAGAGAGAATTATCCGAAGCCTTATGAAGCATTGAAAGAATTAACCAGGGGTAAACATGCGATTGATAAAAAAACTATTCATCAGTTCATTGCAACTTTAAAAATTTCTGCGGCTGTAAAAAAAGAGTTGAAAGCTATCACCCCATTCAATTATACAGGCAGGTAAAAAAAAAGTATATTTGAGTACGAATATCTGGCTCATGAAAAAGTATTTATTCCTTATATTTTTTTTATCACTTCAGAAAAACTCAAATGCCCAAACTGATACATCATTCTGGTTTGCAGCACCGGATATTGAAATTCTCAACCATCCTATTTATGGTCAATATGATCGCCCTATTTATTTAAGACTTACTTCTTTCGCTTCTGCAGCTAATATAACTATTTCAATGCCTGCAAATCCCGGGTTTGCTCCAATTAATTTAAACATTCCGGCCAACTCCACTAACACTGTTAACCTTACAACCTGGATCGACCTCATTGAAAATTCAGATCCCGCTAATGTTGCCAATAAAGGTATTTATATACAATCTACAACTGACATAACAGCTTATTACGAAGTTAACAGTACTACTTGTTTAGGTTGTAACCCAGAATTCTTTTCATTAAAGGGCAGAAATGCAATTGGCAATGAATTCTATGTACCTTCCCAATTAACATGGAGTATAGATACCATACGAATTCCAAATGCTAAGGCAGGTTTTGATATTGTAGCAACCCAAAACAATACAACAGTCACTATTACTCCAGCGAAAGCATTGATTGGACATCCGGCTAATGTTCCATTTACCATAAATTTAAACAAAGGACAATCTTATGCCTGTATAGCCTTATATCGAAATGGCCCAAGCATGCTAAATGGAAGCAAGGTGGTTTCAGACAAACCTGTTTCGGTTACTAACTATGAAGATCTTTTATTTTCAGATGGCCCTTGCGCCGACCTTGCAGGAGATCAACTTATACCAACATCCATATTCGGTATTGAATTCGCAGTAGTAAGAGGAAACCTTACTACACGGGATAAGGTTATAATAACCGCCAGCCAAAACAATACAAACATTTATTTGAATGGCAATGCTGCAGCAACAGCTACCATCAATGCTGGTCAGTCATATGAATACGATCTTACACCACCGGCACCCACCCTGAATATTAAAACTGATAAAGCAGCAAGCGTATATCATTATACAGGTTCGGGTTGCGAAGTAGGTGCCGCAGTTATTCCTAAACTCACTTGCACAGGCTCTTCTTCCGTATCTTTGGTAAGAAGCAGTAATGGCGGTACTGCAAGTGTCATGCTTGTTACTAAAAATGGAAACCAGGGTAATTTTCTAATGAATGGTGTAGCCGGGATCATAACAGCGGCTGATTTCTCACCTTTAACAGGTACAGCAGGTGCTTATGTCTATGCTAAAAAAGATGTTACTGCAACAATGCCACTTAACATGGCAACCACATTCACTAATACATCAGGCAGGTTTCAACTAGGCTTCTTTGACTTAACGGCTGCTAATGGAGGCTGTATGTATGGATTCTTTTCTGATTTTAAAAAGAGTAATGTTACTACTTCGCAAACAGAAATATGTAAATTAGACTCTGCGCAATTAAATGCAAATGGTGGCACTACTTATCAATGGACACCGGCAACCGGGTTGAGTAATCCAAACATCAGCAATCCAAAAGCATCACCTGCTGTAACAACTGACTACAAAGTTATTATTACTGATATTGACGGTTGTATAGATTCAGCCTTTGTAAAAGTTGTGGTAAATGCCAGTATCATAGACGCAGGATCTGACACATCCTTTTGTTCTAATACTACAGTTTCCTATACATTACAGGGAAGTGGTAATGGAGCATATTCATGGGTGCCTGCTGTATATTTAAATAATCCAAATCTTCAAAACCCTATAGCTACAGTAAATACTACTACTACTTTTTACCTGACAGTAACCGGTTCCAATGCATGTAGCACCGGTATTGATTCAGTAACCATATATGTCAATCCCTTACCAGATGTAAAAACTATTGCAGACACACTTATATGCAGCACCAATACTGTAACATTAATTACAACCGGTGCACAAACCTATTCATGGACGCCGACAATTTTCTTAAGCAATCCAAACATTGCGAATCCTGTTTATTCAGGAAACCTAAGCCAGACTTATTATGTAACCGGCACGGGATTGAATGGATGTAAAGCAAGTGATACCGTTAGGGTGAATGTCAATATGCCGATGGTGTTCCAGCAACCTCCCAATAAAAGCATATGTAGTCAAAGTTCTGTTGTACTTGATGGCTATAACGGAACATTAGTAGATTATTTATGGAGTCCCGGGACTTATTTAAGCAGTACTACCATCATTAACCCGGTTGCCAATCCGCCTTCATCTACTTCCTATAATGTTTTAATAACAGACAGAGCCTGTAATACCAGCAGCAATTTTACTGTACAGGTAGTTGTTGGTGCCAAACCGGTTATCACGGCAGGCAAGTCAAATGATATTGATTGTGCTAACCCATCTGCTGTTTTACATGCATCAGGCGGCATAAGTTATTCCTGGACCCCATCAACCGGCTTAAGCAGTACTACTATTCCTGATCCAGTTGCTACTCCAACAAACACACAGAAATACATTGTACTTGTTACAGATGCAAGCGGTTGTTTCAATTCAGATTCGGTTACCGTCTTTTCGGGCCTGACTGCAAGCCTTGCACGTTACATGCCCAATGCCTTTACGCCAAATGGTGATGGAAAAAATGATTGCTATGGATTAAAAAACTGGTTCTATATAAAGAAACTTGAATTCAGAATATTTAACCGCTATGGCGAACAGGTATTTGCCACCTCAAATCCTTCGGCGTGTTGGGATGGAAATTATAAAGGTAAAAGAGCCGACCCCGGCACCTATGTTTTCTATATCAAAGCAGAAACAGACTGTGGTACCGAAGAACAAAAAGGTAGTTTCTTACTGATCAGGTAAGCCAACCAGCGTTTCCTGTTTTTATTAAAATGTGCTTATAGCCGAAGATGCTTATTTTTATAAAAAAATCTACCTGTATTTCCTTTTATGAAAAGATTATTCTGCTGTTTTTTATTCCTGACAAAAATATGTGTTGCCCAGGTCGACCTCAATAAGGGTTTACAGGCCTACTACCCTTTCAATGGTAATGCCAATGACGAAAGCGGCAATAACAATAACCCGGTATTTAATAACGCTACCATTACATCTGACAGGTTTGGCAACCTAAACAGTGCCTGGCACTTTAATGGCACCTATCAATATATGCGTATCCCAAACAGTTCATCGCTGAACTTTGGCAAACAAATAACCTTATCAGTTTGGGTTAGGCCAACTGGTTTTTATTATGGTATCTGTCATGCCAGCCAGGTGCTTAGTAAGGGTGGTGGAAATTATAACCCGGGTAATTATGCGATCCGTTATGACGATGCTTTATATTCTGCAGGCACTGGTTGCAATGGTAAACTCTGCGATACAATTCACCAGAATTTCAGAGGAACAGGAACTATATTAACGCCCTATTTAGATTATATCAAAAAAAATAAATGGTATAATGTTATCTATACAAACGATGGCACTACTGCAAAACTGTATGTTGATTGCCAGTTAAAATATTCAGTTGTTTTCCCCGAAACATTTACCAATAGTGAAGACTTGTTCTTTGGAAAATCTGATGATTCTTTGTTTCCTTTTTGGTTAAATGCCGACCTTGATGATATAAGGATTTATAACAGGGCTTTGAAACCTGCTGAAATAACTGCACTATGCAAAGAACAGCAGAAGCCGAAAAAGCCGGAGCCTGTAAAAGAAATACAGCCACCTGTAATTGAGAAAATCATTGTAAAAGAAGAGCTTATTGTAAAAGAGAAACAACCTGTGAAAGAAATACAATTAGAAAAACGTAACAATGACCTCATCAGGCAGATAACTGTTGATCACGATTCTATCAGTGTTACTTTATATGACAATGGTGAAATTGACGGCGATAGTATCACTTTGATCTATAATGATAAGATACTTACCACACACCAACGGCTGACAGATAAACCGTTGACCTTTTATATAAAAATAGCTCCCGGCAACAGCCGCAATGAATTGGTGATGTATGCCGAAAACCTCGGCAGCATTCCGCCTAATACAGCATTAATGATCATTAACGATGGCGATAAAAGATATGAGGTGAATATAAACAGTACTAAAAAAAGTAACGGATCAGTATCGTTTAAGTTAAGGGAATGATTTTCTTATTGACTTAGTTTTTCAATATCATCAAGATCTTTGTGGCGACCGGAAGCTTTTTTTGCTTTTAACAGATCATCAAGATTTAGATATTTCACTTTTATACCTTCCATTTCCTTTTGTACTGCATGGTGAATAGCATCTTTAAATTCCAGTCCCTTCAGCTTTGTAATTATGTCAATTTGTATTGGCGTACGCCCCATTGAAAAAACATCAAACCTATCGCCCATAAAATTTTCTAATGTCATATCAAATAATGGCATTCCAAAAATAGCAAAAGCTTTACTTAATTTAAGGTGATTTTGGGGAGTCTTATTTACCCAGATATCTAAATCCTGTGTAGTTCGGTAGTAACCATGTAATATAACAGCATAACCACCAACAACTAAATATTCAGTACCCGAAATATTGAGTGCGGCAATGAAATCATTAAAATCTGATTCGAAGATATCAGGCATCATTAAAATTTTCGGGCAGAGAATACTGTCCTGTCTAACTTTAAGGAATCTCCATCTTTTATCCCATAAATTCTACAGGTCAAATGAAAAGCCATTCTAAGACGTTCAGCCAGAGAAACATTTTTATCAAAAAGTTTGTTTTTATCAGCTTCCTCAAAACTCTGAGCTTTAAAAACTGTTTTATCCAGTTTGAAATCTTTCATATCCTAAAATTAAGAATAAATGAATGCAAAAATGACAGATTGCAAAAACTGTGCTTTCATTAGCAAATCAGCACATTAGCATCTTAGCAAATTAGCTACTTATGTATCTCACTCGTAAAATGAAATTCAATATCCGGGTTGTTCTGTATCTCTGTATTTAAAAACCATTCGCTGTTTGCCAGGTAAACCAGATGCCCGTCTTTATCTTCGGCAATATTTGCCTGCTTGTATTTAATAAAGTCATCTAATTTTTTAGGGTCCTTACTGGTTAACCAGCAGGCTTTAAAAAAAGGCAGGTTATTCATCTGAACAGAAGCTCCATATTCCTGCAAAAGGCGATATTGAATCACTTCAAACTGTAGCTCTCCCACACAACCAATAATTTTTTTATTACCTCCAAACTGGGTGAATAATTGAGCTACTCCCTCATCAGTAAGCTGTAGCAAACCTTTTTCCAACTGCTTGGTTTTCATTGGATCTTTGTTAACTACCTCTTTAAATATTTCAGGCGAAAAACTCGGTATGCCGGTGAAATAAAAGTCTTCACCTTCCGTCATGGTATCCCCAATTTTAAAGTTACCGGTGTCAAATAAACCAACCACATCGCCGGGGTACGCTTCTTCAATCACATCTTTTTGGCGGGCCAAAAAACTATAGGGATTATTGAACCTCAGGTCCTTGTCCATACGCACATGATGGTAATAGGTATTGCGTTCAAACTTTCCGCTGCACACCCTTAAAAAAGCTATCCGGTCACGGTGCTTGGGATCGAGGTTGGCATGTATCTTAAAAATGAATCCGCTGAATTTATCTTCACTAGGTTTTATATCCCTGGTAGTGGTATGCCTTGGCCTTGGTGTGGGTGCAATGCGAACAAAAGTATCCAGCATTTCTTTTACACCAAAATTATTAACTGCACTTCCAAAAAATACCGGGGCAGTTTTACCGTTTAGGTAATCGGTTTCGTTCAATTCACCATATACACCGTCAATCAATTCCACATCTTCTCTTAATGTATGGGCATCCTTCTCTCCTATCTTCTTATCTAAAATAGAATCTTTCAGGTCTTTTATTTCAACTACATCTTCATCATTTGCTTTTGTCCCGGCCGCAAATAATACCAAACTTTTTTTATGCAGATCATAAACCCCTTTAAAATCTTTACCACTGTTAATGGGTACAGTCATCGGGTGCAACTGTATCTTTAATTCATTTTCAATTTCTTCCAAAAGATCAAAACGATTCTTACCATCCCTGTCCATTTTATTTATAAAAACAATTACCGGTGTGTTACGCATGGCAATTACTTCCATCAATCGTCTTGTCTGTGCTTCCACTCCATTCACACTGTCAATAACCAACACCACACTATCTACCGCAGTTAATGTTCGGTAAGTATCTTCTGCAAAATCTTTATGGCCCGGTGTATCTAATAAATTAATAAGATGCCCATCATATTCAAAGGTCATAACACTGGTTGCCACACTGATACCACGCTGACGTTCTATTTCCATAAAATCGCTGGTGGCATGTTTTTTTATTTTGTTGCTTTTAACAGCCCCTGCAGTTTGTATAGCGCCGCCAAACAACAGGAATTTTTCTGTAAGCGTTGTTTTACCGGCATCCGGGTGAGAGATGATGGCGAAGGTTTTGCGTTTGTTTATTTCGTTGATGTATTTCATAATGCTTTGCCACGAATTACACGAATTACACGAATGGCACGGATTACACTTATCATTTTAAGAAAATTGAGCCGCAAAGGTAAGGTTTGAAAACGGATGAATAAAAACCTCACCCCACCCCACCCCCTTTTGGAGAGGGGACCCGAAATTGGCAGTTTATAAATTCAATTCTTTTTTATTCTTAGTAAAAATTCCGTTTCGATGGTTCTACCCCTTCGGGGTTCCCTGAAAAGGGAACGAACGAGGTTCAAGAGGGGGGCCGTTCATACATTTTACCATATAAATCAATTTGCTTCACGTAATTTTGAGTGATGCGTAAATCGCTAAACATCCTCCGCAATTCATTAAAGTTAACTTTCCAGGAACTGAGGGTTAATAAACTGCGTACGGCCCTCAGCCTTACGGGTGTGGCATTTGGCATCTTTTGTATCATCGGTGTATTAGCTACAGTAAACAGTCTTGAACGAAATATTCAAAAAGAAGTAAGCAGCCTTGGCAGTAATACCATCTACATTGACAAATGGGATTACAGTGGTGGCCCCGATCAACCCATCTGGAAGTTCAGGGCAAGGCCAACACCAAAATATGAAGAAGCTGATATGGTTAGAAAGCGGGCCGTGCTATTGGATGATATTTCTTTTTTAATGCAAACCGGCAGCAGCATATCTTATAAAGATGATATGATACAAAACGCCAGTGTGTATGGCATTGTGGAGGCACAAATGGAGATCCAGCCAATGAGTTTTGACCAGGGCCGTTTTTTTTCGGCCAGCGAATTTGATGCAGGCACTAATGTATGTCTGATTGGCTTTACCAATGCCGAAACTTTATTTGGTACTACCGAAAGAGCATTGGGTAGGCAAATTGATGTGAAGGGGAAAAAAGTAACTATTGTTGGTGTCATTAAAAAAGAAGGGACCAATTTTATTGGCTGGAATTATGACAATTGCATAATGATCCCTTATAAATTCTGCAAACAGGTATTTGATGAAAAAAATTCCAACCCAATCTTAATTGCAAAGGGTAAGGAAGGTGTTACCCCGTCTGCATTGATGGATGAACTTAAAGGCATCATGCGGCAGATAAGGCGGCTAAGCCCTACAGAGGATGATAATTTTTCTTTGAATAGCGTGGAAGCATTCAGTAAGGCCATTACTGGTTTTTTCGGTGTATTAAATATTGTTGGAGGAATTATAGGCGGCATTAGCCTGGTAGTAGGGCTATTTGGTATCGCCAATATCATGTTTGTAACCGTTAAAGAACGTACTGCAGTAATTGGATTAAAAAAAGCAGTGGGTGCCAAAAAAGGCAGCATTCTTTTTGAATTTTTAATGGAAGCAATTATCCTCTGCCTGATCGGTGGTGGCATAGGTTTGTTCTTTGTGTATATCGGTACCATCATATCTACAAAAGCGCTCAATTTCCCGATCTATATTTCTATTCCCATGCTCATTGTAACAATTACCGTCTGCCTGGTAGTAGGCATCATTGCGGGCATCTTTCCGGCATCAAGAGCAGCAAAGCTTGATCCGGTGGTTGCCATACGATCTAAATAATTATGAATGATGAGTTATAAATTATGAATTAATTTTGAACTCTGATCTTGTTTCTTAACTCATAACTCATAACTCATAACTACAATCCTCGCCATAGAATCTTCCTGCGATGAAACATCTGCATCAGTATGTGTTGACGGAAAAATTCTATCAAACAGTATTGCCAATCAAACCGTACATGAACAGTTTGGAGGTGTGGTGCCTGAACTGGCAAGCCGTGCCCACATGCAGAATATTGTACCGGTTGTGGATGCAGCATTGCAGATTGCAAATTGTCAGTTACCATCTATTGATGCTATTGCATTCACACAAGCGCCGGGCTTAATAGGTTCACTTTTGGTAGGTACACAGTTTGCAAAATCACTCTCACTGGCATTGGATAAACCACTCATTGCTGTTCACCATATGCAGGCGCATGTGCTGGCTAATTTAATTCCGGATATAAAACCTTCGTTTCCCTTCTTATGTTTAACGGTCAGCGGCGGCCATACACAAATTGTTCGTTGTGATTCGCCAACACAATTAAAAGTGATTGGCGAAACTATTGATGATGCAGCCGGAGAAGCTTTTGATAAAACTGCAAAGATGCTTGGACTTCCCTACCCCGGAGGGCCGCTCATTGATAAATATGCAGCGTTGGGAAATGCAAAACGTTTCAAATTTCCGGAGCCGCAAATACCAGGATTGAATTTTAGTTTCTCAGGATTAAAAACATCCATCCTTTATTTTTTAAAAAATGCAGGTACCAGTAATTTATTTAAAGAACAGTTTTTAGCAGATGAACCTACCCGCCAAAAATTTATTGATGAGAACCTGGATGATATTTGCGCCTCAGTTCAGGACAGGATCGTAAGTATCTTACTAAACAAATTAAAGAAAGCAGCCACTGAAACCGGCATAACAGATATTTGCCTGGCAGGCGGTGTAAGTGCAAACAGTGGTTTACGCAAAGCTTTTATTGCAATGGGTGAAAAAGAAAAATGGAAAACATTTATCCCGGCATTTGAATATTGTACTGATAATGCTGCTATGATCGCCATCACCGGGTATTATAAATTTTTGGAAAAAGATTTTACAGAATTAAGTGTGAGCCCAAGTGCAAGAGCAGAGTGGTGAGAAGAAGCCACAAGGGAGTTAGCTACAAGGGACAAACTTTAAATAACTGTACTCTCCCTTGTATCTTGCATCTTGTATCCTGTATCTTGTATCCTGTATCTTGCAGTTTCAATGCCTAACAACTATTTTCAATTCAAACAATTCACCGTCTTCCAGGATAAGTGCGCCATGAAGGTTTGCACAGATGCCTGTTTGTTTGGGGCGATAATCGCTAACTATCAAATGCAAACTGCCAATTGCCTGGACATAGGAACAGGAACAGGATTACTTTCACTCATGTATGCACAGAAAAATGATAATGCAATTATTGATGCGGTAGAAATTGATAAAGACGCAGCCGAACAGGCAAAGAATAATTTTACTGCATCGCCATGGGCTGAAAGGCTACATGTTTTTAATACCGATGTGTTAGTTTTTAAGGCTGAGAAAAAATATGACTGCATTATTTCCAATCCTCCTTTTTTTGAAGATGATCTAAAATCTACTGATGAAAATAAAAACAAGGCAAAGCATGATACATCGCTAAGTTTAATACAGCTTTTACAAATTGTGGAAACGCATCTGAACAAAGACGGAATCTTTGCTGTGTTACTACCTTATCACCGGGTGAATTATTTTATAGAAGAAGTTGCAAAAGCTAATCTATATCTAAACCAACAAATTTTAGTAAGGCAAACAGCAAAACATGATTTCTTCAGGGGGATTTTATTTTTCAGCCCAATAAAAAATAAACTGCAAAACACAGAGATCATCATTAAAGACAATGAAGGAAAATATACTGATGCATTTGTTGCAGCCCTGAAAGATTATTATCTCTACTTATAGACCGGCGTAATCCTTCATATACATAAAGGGTTCATTCAATTTGCCCGCTTTAACCATGGTAGCTTTATTAATTGTCTTACTTCCACCCAGGCGAATATCATCCAATACATATTTGATCATCTGCTCACCGAAATAACGGCTGGCATCTCTTGGTAATTCATTGGGCAGGTTACCCACAGCCATCACATCAACTGAATTGGGCAAATAAGGATCCGTTCTTTCAAAACTATTCCTGTCAACACCATACACAGGATCGGCGATGGTTGAATCACCAAGGTTGCAGGGTACGGAGCCATTCCTGTCATCGGTTATGTCGGCAATGGTCCTTATCCGGAAATCTTTTCTTTGCAGGTCTTCCAACTCAAACAAACGTGGAATATTTTTTTCCCAGTAAATGCCATTCATTAATATATCGGTTTGAGAAAGATAGTGAGTAAACCGGCAATTATAATTTTGAGGATTGGCATGAAAATCATTCCGTACATATTTACCCGTCTCTTTATGTACATACAGATCGGCACCTTTTAAATGCACGTAAACCGGGTAAGCAAATTCTTTTTCCAAAAATTCATCCGGCTCCACTTCATGAATACCCAGCAGGTTCATGATCTCCAGCACGCCATGAGCCACACGGCCCGTGCCCGTTACTGCAATTTTTATATTCGGTAGTTTCAATCCAAAATAAGTATGTACCAGTTTTTGAAAACTGTTTACCGAGCCCACCCTTGCCAATTTAAAAGAGCCGGTTCTTTTACCATACACCATCATCCCATCATGTGCACCCACAATGCCGGCAAAAAAACCAAAACCAATTATTCTCGTACCATCTTCATGCTCCAGGCATTCGTAATCTATCAAAGTATTTTTTTTATCCAGCAAAGCTTTAAATAATTGCTGATTGGCAGACTGCATTTTTTTTGTGTGAGAAAAGAACATATAGGTCTTTCCTTCCAGCAGCATATCCACCGGCACTTCCTTAATGCCCAATAAAAGGTTGCATTCACTGAGGTCTTCTTTAACTTCCACACCTGCCCTTGTATATTCCATGTCTGTATAGCACCGGTTAGCCGATTGTTGTGCCACTACTTTTACATCATCAAAATTCAGGTGCAGCCATTTGCAATGCGCCGGTGTTAGCGCCACCCTGTTATCCTGTGGAGTTTTTCCTTCTCTTATTAATCCAATCGTTAGCATGAATCGTTATTTTTAAAGTGGCAATTTACATTTTAGATTTTACTTAGCCACGGGTGATAGGAAGGATTTCCTGCGGAAATAT
>JBDTUK010000101.1:0-13370 GCA_040007795.1 Ferruginibacter sp. | reverse complement strand
ATTCAGCTTAATATCACCAGATAGTTTAGCAATAACTGCTTTAGAAAATTTAATGGTTACCGGCGCACTGGTAATATTTGTAAGATTTGCCTTTCCAAATTCTACATGAATGTTTTTTATGCTGGCTAAATTACCTGTTGTCAACGATCCGAATTTACTGGTCAGGTCAACTTCTCCCCGATAATCCGGTATGGTAGTAGAACCAAATTCATTTTTAACAGTTAACGGGTTATTGGCAGGCATGGAAATACTGTAATTGATTTCCATACTGCTTTTGTTATTGTCACCCTTTGAATTATTCATGTCCTTCATATCTGTTTTAAAAGATATCTCCCTGCCGTTTTTTTCATCAGTTACCGAGATCCTGTCAAGCATTTTTTGTGCGTAGGCATCCGTATTGGCTGATACCTCAATGTCCACATCTACTTTTATTTCATTCTTGTCCCATACATGTACTTCTACCGAGCCAAATGAATTCTGGATATTGAGTTTGTCGGAAGCAGAAACATTGTATGATTTGTTAACGCTTTTCTTTTTTACAAATTCATATTTCTTTTTGTTGACGTTATTATTCTCATTATCGTTCTTGTCGTCCTGGGCAAACAGGTTTAACTGCAGCAGTAAAAATAACGGCAGTACAAGGTTAAATGGTTTGATCAATTTTTTCATGGCTATACTTTTTTTGTTTGATTTGATTAATAATATTTAATTGCTGATTCAATACATTCAGCTGCAGCTGCAGGTTTTGAATCATAGCTTCCAGCAGCAATTCCCGGTTGGGTGTGGCGCTAAGCTGTTTTTTGAGGATATTATATGAACTGTCCAATTGGTCAATGTCTCTGGTGAATCGTTGGTAAAGTTCCGGTTGTTCTTTAGCCAGCGATTTTAATTCTTCCTGTTTTAATGCGATCAGTTTTGCAAACTGGTTCACTTCGGGTGCATCAATGGTTGTTATGGTATCAGGAACAGCTGTATTACCTGCATATTCTGTTGCTGTATTTTTATTTTTATTTTTATTCATCACCCAATAAATACCAATACTGATCAGCAATACAGCAGCCGCTGCAATACTCCATTTATAAAGTGGGGTAAGGATGAATTTCTTTTTTTTCTTTACAGTAAAAGCTGCTTCCACATTTTGCCATACTTTTTCTGATGGAACCTTATCATCAAACTCCTTCCGGTTATCCCAGATAAATTTTTTCAGTTTATTATTCATATCCCTTCTTTTAAGAGTTGAAGTAATTTTTGTTTTGCCCGCATGAATTGTGTACGGGTTGTTGATTCAGCAACATTCAGTATTTCTGCTATCTCTTCATGATCGTATCCTTCCAGTAAATACAAACTCAAAACAGTACGGTATCCATCGGGCAGTTTCATAATGGCGCTCTTTACAGATTCTACCTTTAATGTTATTTCCGTTTCATCTGGCGGTAATTCTTCTGCGCTGTCATAACCGGCTACCTTCTCCATATCCACCCAATCTATCTTTCGCTTTTTAAGCTGATTGATGGAGCGGTTAATACAGATCTGCTTGAGCCATCCTCCAAAACTTGTCCTGTATTCAAAACCTCCCAAATTTTTAAACGCTTCAATAAAACTTTCCTGTAATACATCTTGTGCTTCCGCTGTATTATTTAATATCCGCAGGCAGGTATTGAACATAGCTTTGGAATAGCGCTGGTATAATTCTTTATAGCCAAGCGTATCGCCCCTGAGGCAGCGCTCTACCAGTTCATCCCGTTGTGGCAATACAGCTAATTCCAAAAGATCAGGGTTTTATAAGTTAGAGACAAGGCTTTTTGATCAATGTTGCATCCGGCGATTTATTTTTTTCCGGTAAACCCCGACAGCGGTTGCAAACCCTGTCGGCGGTTTATCAACGAACCGCCGACAGGGCCGATAGCCGCTGTCGGGATTCAAAAAAACAAAAAATTTTCTTGTGATTTAACGTAATTATATTTGCGGTATAGATAACAACCTAAGTGGCGCAGATTAAAGCTGAACCTGCCTGCCGGTAGGCAAGTAATGGTATTCCGTACAAGTGAGTGACACAACGAAGCTGAAACAGGTACAAATGCCCGTAACAAAAAACACAAAACTCTAAACGAACGATATGGCTGCTAAAACAGATAATTTTCAATCTCCCGATTATTTTAATGTAGATGAATTACTGACCGAAGAACATAAACTCATCCGGGAAAGTGTACGCAATTATGTAAAGAAAGAAATATCTCCTATTATTGAAGATTATGCCCAGCGTGCCGAATTTCCGCAACAAATAGTAAAACAATTGGGCGACCTGGGTTGCTTTGGGCCAACAATACCTGAACAATATGGCGGCGGTGGATTGGACTATATAAGTTATGGCCTGATGATGCAGGAACTTGAACGTGGCGACAGTGGTGTCCGTTCTACAGCAAGTGTGCAGGGAAGTTTGGTTATGTTTCCTATTTATCATTATGGCAATGAAGAACAGCGTAAAAAATATTTACCCAAACTGGCAAGTGGCGAATGGCTGGGTTGCTTTGGTTTAACCGAGCCTAATCATGGCAGCGACCCCAGTGGTATGCTTACCACAATTAAAGATGCAGGCGATCATGTTTTATTGAATGGGGCAAAAATGTGGATCAGTAATGCCCCGTTTTCGCAAGTGGCTGTTGTTTGGGCAAAGGATGATGCAGGGGAGATACGAGGTGTGATTGTGGAAAGAGGCATGGAAGGTTTCAGCACACCAACTACACATGGCAAATGGAGTTTACGTGCCAGTGCAACGGGCGAATTGGTTTTTGATAATGTAAAAGTTCCTAAAGAAAATATTTTGCCCAATGTAAAAGGATTGAAAGGGCCGTTGGGTTGTTTGACAAAAGCAAGATATGGAATTGCCTGGGGCGCTATAGGTGCTGCAATGGATTGTTATGATACAGCTTTAAACTATAGTAAAGAAAGAATTCAATTCGGAAAACCCATTGGTAGTTTTCAGTTGCAACAAAAAAAATTAGCTGAAATGGTTACTGAAATTACCAAAGCACAATTACTGAACTGGCGGCTTGGTGTATTAATGAATGAAGGAAAAGTAACACCACAACAGGTAAGTATGGCAAAAAGAAATGCCTGCGAAGTGGCTACTAACATTTGCAGGGATGCCCGCCAGATGCTGGGCGGCATGGGCATTACTGGAGAATACCCGGTGATGCGCCACATGATGAACCTGGAGAGTGTAATTACTTATGAAGGAACACATGATATTCATTTGCTGATAACAGGGATGGATGTGACGGGGATTAATGCGTTTAAATAGCCTCCCCAACCCCTCCAAAGGAGGGGCTATAGAATCGGAATTTTTATTGCTCTTTTAAATTTTATACCTATTAAGTTTTTTACAATGAACAACTCTTCAAATATCAATACTGCCGGGAACCTCCTTTTGGGGGGCAGGGGGGCCATAAGCGTCATCGGTGCAGGAACAATGGGGAACGGCATTGCTCATGTATTTGCACAGGCAGGTTTTAAAGTAAATTTAGTAGATGTGAATCCTTCGCAATTACAAAGAGCAATGGATACCATTAATAAAAATTTTGACCGGCAGATCGCTAAAGGTTCTATTACCGAAGAACAAAAAAAATCGGCTGTGGCCAATATCTCTGTTTTTTCAGTCATCGCCGAAGGTATTAAGAACGCCGAAATTGTTGTGGAAGCGGCAACAGAAAATATAGAATTGAAATTGTCCATTTTTAAACAAATGGATACTTATGCTCCGGCTGGTTGTATTTTAGCAACCAATACATCTTCCATCTCCATTACAAAAATTGCAGCCGTAACAAATAGGCCGGGATTGGTAATTGGTATGCATTTTATGAACCCGGTTCCTGTAATGAAACTGGTAGAGATCATAAATGGTTATGCCACCAAGAGAGAAGTTACCAATACCATTATTGACCTAAGCAAACGATTAGGAAAAATCCCCTGTGCAGTTAATGATTATCCCGGCTTTATTGCCAACCGAATTTTAATGCCCATGATCAACGAAGCTATTTATACTTTGTATGAAGGCGTTGCCGGCGTGGAAGAAATAGATACGGTAATGAAACTGGGTATGGCACATCCGATGGGCCCCTTACAGTTAGCTGATTTCATCGGCCTTGATGTTTGTCTCAGTATTTTAAATGTATTGCATGATGGATTTGGTAATCCTAAATATGCCCCCTGCCCGCTTTTGGTAAATATGGTAATGGCCGGTAAGCTTGGCGCAAAAAGTGGTGAAGGATTTTATACTTATACGGCAGGAAGCAAAGAGCTAGTGGTAAGTGAACGATTTAGATAAATTGAGTGTAATTTTAAATGCAAATGAATACAGTAACAAAGCCATACGATAACAAACGCATTTTTTGGGATGTAGATGCTGAGAAATTAGATTACAATGCTAAAACTGTTTTTATAATTGAACGGGTTTTTGAAAGAGGCGATGTTGAAGACATCAGGATGTGCAGGAGGTTTTATGGAGATGAGAAAATTGCTGATGCACTTATAAAAGCAAAATGGCTGATGCCGCATACCGTATATTTAGCTGCCGCTTTATTTAATAATCACCCAGAGGATTACCGATGTTACAAAGAAGCACAATTGAGCCAGACACCTTTCATGTATTAGAAAAACTAATGCAGATCCCTGCATTGCAGTCTTTCTACCTGGTTGGCGGTACCTGCCTGGCATTACGCTATGGACATAGAACATCAGTTGACCTGGATTTATTTTCCGTAACAGATTTTGACAATGAAAAACTTAATTCCGATTTACTAAATGCAGCTATTCCCTTTAGATACAATAATCTCCAAAACAAAATCGGTCTTTTCGGTTATATCGATAATTTAAAAGTTGATTTTGTAAAACATCATCATTTTAAAAAGATTGATGACGCTGTCATTGAAGATGGCATTCGTATGTTTGGTGACAGGGACATTATTGCAATGAAGATATTTGCAATTTTGCAAAGAGCAGTAAAGAAAGATTTTTGGGACCTGGCAGAATTACTCACACATTATACCTTACAGGAGTGTATTGATGCATACACTTTAAAATACCCTTCAAACCAGATGCTGATTTCGATTCCCTATGCACTCACTTATTTTGTTGATGCAGAAGAAAGCGAAGACCCTATCAGCCTGAAAGGTCAAACCTGGGAATCAGTAAAAAAAATTATTCAACTAAAAGTAAACGAATATCTAAAATAACATAAATCGCATTTTCTATTTAACCGCATTTTTCGTAACTTTTATCCTGAATTCTTTACTGTGTTACTCAACTAATTTTAATGGATAGAAAATACTGGGAAACGATTGCACCCAAATATGAAACCGAAATATTTGATGTACTGCAGAATGATGTATCAGGCAGTATTGTTGCCGCTATTGAAGAAATGGCCTCTCCCGATAAAACCATGATAGATATTGGTTGCGCTGTCGGCAAATGGATACCGGTGCTGGCTCCTAAATTTAAACACGTAATTGCGGCTGATATCTCTGCAAAAAATTTACAAATAGCAAAAGAGAAATACCCGGAATATGATAATGTGGAATACCACCGTATGGATATGTCGGCCGACGACCTTACCGTAACACCCTGCGACACGGCCATCTGCATCAATGCCATACTTACTGATTCACTGGAAAAAAGAATTAATTTCTTTCAGTCACTTTCACTTTGTTTACATGCAGGAGGTGATCTGGTACTAGTTGTACCTTCGCTGGAATCAAAATTATACACAAACATTATTGCAGACAGGTGGAATGTGGATGATACAGAGAATGATAAAACACCGAAACCTAAAAAAGCAATTGACCTGGTTAAAAACATAAAACAGGGTGTGACTGATATTGATAATGTACCTACCAAACATTATTTAAAAGAGGAACTGGAATTGCTGCTTACCCTTGAAGGCTTTAAAGTACAACTCATAAAAAAAATCAATTACGACTGGAGTACAGAATTTCACAAACCACCCAAATGGTTAAAAGAACCTTATCCCTGGGACTGGATGTGTACAGCAAAGAAAACCGATTGATCTTATAAGCAACGTAAAATTAATAATTAATTTACATTTTCAAATACTCGCATTATGATGAAATTTGTTTCTGTCACCTTTATTACAATTATAATATTTACGGCCTGCAATGGAAAATCCAAGGACACGGACCAAAGTACACTTACTGCTATGGCTGACCAAAGTACTCCACAAACCTTAGCTGAGGCTATTTTTAGCGCAGCAAGGAATGGTGATTTGAGCCAATTAAAAAATATCTGCGATATTCCTTCTGAAGCTGACAGGGACAGCAAAGAGATATGCGAAATCATTAATGCTGATGACAAGTCAAAAGAAAGTTTCAAAATATATTATTCAAATGGCAAAGTTGATGGAGAACCTCTCATTGAAGGTGATAAGGCCAGATTAAATATAAAATTAAGCTCCAGCGAATCTTCACTGATTTTTGTAAGAAAGGTTTTCAACATGGCAAAAAAAGATGGCAAATGGTTTCTGATTGGTGTCTCAAAATAAAAAATGCAAGTATTTCTTAATCAAAAAAAGAATTATGGCAAAGAAAGAAAAGCAAATAGATGCATACATTGCAAAATCAGCTGATTTTGCAAAACCAATTTTAAATCATATCCGGGAACTCGTTCATAAGACCTGTCCCGATGTGGAAGAGAAAATGAAATGGAGTTTTCCACACTTTGATTACAAAGGCGAAATGATGTGCAGTATGGCTGCTTTTAAACAGCATATGGCGTTCGGTTTCTGGAAAGCAAAGTTGATGAAAGACCCGGTTCTTGTTGAAACTGCAAAATCAGAAACCGCCATGGGACATTTGGGGAGAATCACCTCCATTAAAGATCTGCCTTCTGATAAAAAGATGACCGCCTGGATAAAGGAGGCAATGAAACTGAATGAACAGGGTATAAAAGTCGCAAAACCTAAACCAACCGGAAATAAAGAATTAACAGTCCCGGATTATTTTACAAAAGCTTTAAGTAAGAATAAAAAAGCAAAACAGGTTTTCGATGCAGCTTCTTATTCGTTTAAAAAAGAGTATGTGATGTGGCTTACCGAAGCAAAGACAGAAGAGACCAGGAATAGCCGGATGGCCACTGCATTGGAATGGATCGCTGAAGGAAAAGGAAGGCTCTGGAAATATGAGAGAAAGTAACGCTCTAAAAACAAACTAATGATAAAATTACCGGTTCTTTACTTAGCCCTGCTATTCTTATTTTCCTGTTCATCTTGCAATGAGGAGAAAAAAAAAGAACAACCTGCAAAGAATGATACATTGGCTCTAAAAAATAACAGCGACATTAAATTCGTTGGAGATTCTGTTGAGATAGCTCCCTTTGAAATTGAAGTAAGCCTTAGCGATAAAGCGGAAGAAAAACTAAGAAAAAGCAAAGAAACCATCATTGTGGCAGCTTATTTTTCCGGAATGCCCAAAGACACAACACTAACGTCGCTTACTGAGAACGGCGAGTGGGGCCTCGGCTCACGTGAACTGGAACTTCATAGCGAAAGGTCTGCAAAATTTGAACAGATCAGGTTTTCCAGGTCTTTATACGACAGTGTTGCTCCCAAAAGCATGAATGTATTGATCAATATTTTCAGCGGCCGGAGATCAACCAATGTGAACCTGTTAAGTTGCGATATTCTCCAGGATTCAATAAGTGCAGTAGGTGGAAAAAAATTTTTACTTAAGGGTAAACTGATCGCAGAATAAAAAACATTAGCGACCTCTTTATCATTTATTTTTCTGTACCAGGGCATAAGAATCATCGATCATCTCTTTCAATTGTTTTGCAGATAATCTTCCATCCACTATGATGGTATTCCAGTGCTTTTTATTCATGTGGTAGCCGGGTAAAACAGATTCAGGATGATCTTCTCTTAATTGTATTGCTTTTTCAGGATCACATTTTACATTGAACTGTAATGGTGAACTATCAAGCCCTGCCAGCAAAAATATTTTTCCCCGTCCGACCGGGTCATCCGGGCGGGCATTTACCTTAAATACCAATGTATCTTCTCCAAAAGGAAAACCTTCCGTAACAGAAGGCTTCTTTAAAATATACTCCCTGATAGATTCTATATTCATGATTACCCGATCGTTTTCTTTGCTTCCTCCAGCTTTTTGCTGATCTGCCCGGTAAGCATATGCCAGAACATCACGAAATCACTTCCCAAACTATATAGAGGATACGTAAATGTTGCCGGTTTGTTCTTCTCTATAAAATAATGGCCTACCCAGGCAAAGCCATAGCCACAAACGGGTATCAGTGCCAGCATCCACCATTTTTGTAAAACGATGGCCACAACTAAAATGGCCAGCAGCCCGGCTGTTCCTATAAAATGCAAAGTGCGGTTAGTCAGATCACCATGCTCGGTAAGATAGTATGGATAAAAACTCCAGAAACTTTTATACTTTTTTTCGCCTTCCATGATAATCATTTTCTGAAAATTACAAATTCCTGTTTTATTATGCGATTTTTTTTACGGTTACATTCTGCAGATCCTTCAGGCGGTATAAAACTTCTTCCAGCCGGTTTTTAGGAACACCAGCTTTTATAATGCAGAACAACTGCATTTCATTGGAGATAATGGTACAGCTGAATTGTTTCAGCACCATCATCACTTCATTCATTTGTGTATAGTCAAATTCAATGCTGTAGTTTACCTCAATTTGTTTTTGTATGATCGGTGTTACCTGCAATGCCAATGCTGTAGCTGTTTTGTAGGCATTGATCAACCCCGGCACACCCAGTAATGTTCCACCCCAGTAGCGCACTACGATCACCGCCACATTCGTTATTCCCTTACTGTCTAATTGCCCGAGTATGGGTTTACCTGCCGTACCGGATGGTTCCCCATCATCACCCGAGCGAAAATTATTTCCCCGCCCGGATGAACCGTTCGGACGGGCATCTGTACCTATACGATAGGCAAAACAATAGTGCACAGCTTTAGGATGTTCTTTCTTTAAGGCCTGCAATTGTTTTTTAAAATCGTCTGCTGTTTCAATCGGAAATGCAAAAGCTATAAATTTACTGCCACGGTCTTTGAACTCTGCGTTGGAGGGTGTTTCTATTGTCTGGTAAAAATCAGGGTCACTCATTAAGTCAATTTATTACTTTGATTTTCCTCGAACTGTCAGCCTGAGCTTGACACTCCTCTTGTATAGGAATGAATTATATCACTATCTACCTTCTCTTTTATAAGCAACACCTCATCTTTCAAAACCGGAGCAGCCAATCCATTGCCAATTATCAATTGTTCATTGCATATAACCCTTGCTTCGTCCCATAACCCTGCATCAATAAATGACTGCAATAGCTTTGCACCACCTTCAACGATCACACTTTGTATCTGTTGTTCGTAAAGAATAGATACTATTTGAGTAAGGATATTTTTCTTCTTGCTCAGTTTATAGTAAAGCAACAAACCATCATCCTCATCTTTTAAATAATTAAATACTATTGTCTTTACCGTTTTTTCAAAAAGTTTCAGATGCGTTGGTAATTTAAGTTCTTTATCAATCACTAATCTTACAGGGCTATTACCCGGCCAAAGCCTTGTTGTTAATGAAGGGTCATCCATTAAAGCTGTATTAGTACCTACTAATATAGCAGCTTCTTCACTCCTCCATTTATGAACTAAACGATTTGAAAATTCATTACTGATCATTACCCTTGAAGAATTTTCTCCTGCGATCTTACCATCTGAACTTTGCGCCCATTTTAAAATAATATAGGGCCGCTTTAAATTATGAAAAGTGAAAAATCTTTTATTCAACTCAAGACATTCTTTTTCCAAAATACCAACAACCACATTTATCCCGGCAGCTTTTAATTTTTCAATTCCTTTCCCGTTCACCGCTGCAAAACTATCCCCACACCCAATAACAACATTTGGAATTTTATTTTCAATGATAAGATCAGCACAGGGTGGTGTTTTACCAAAATGAGCACAGGGCTCCAGGGAAACATATAAAGTGCTTTTGAAAATATACTGTTTGTCTTCTTCGTTCACACTGCTGATACAATTCACTTCAGCATGCACCTTTCCGTATTGCTGGTGATAGCCTTCACCAATTATCCTGTCGTTACATACCAACACAGCGCCTACCATGGGGTTAGGCGCTACATGCCCGGCACCCATTTCTGCCAGTTGAAGGCAGCGCTGCATATATTGTTCAGGAGATGACAAGTAACAAAAATACGCATCAAAAAATTAAGTACCTGTACTACATAACCATGCCTGTTTCCTGAAATCAAAGACTATATACAGTTTGATTAATTTTTTACTAATTCAAGTGGCGAAGTAGTAAGTTTGCCCAGATGACCATTAAAGAACTATACAGGAACTTTTTACTGCAGTTACAGAAGATCTATGGCCTGAGTGAAGCAACAACGATAACAAACTGGGTCTTCGAAAAAGCAGTATCGCTGAAACGTTCTGATATCATAAAAAATCCGGGTAAACTGATTACACCCGTTGCTGATGCATCCATCCAAAATATTTTACAGCAATTACTGCAGCATAAACCTGTACAGTATGTTTTAGGCGAAGCCTGGTTTTATAACATGAAACTGAAAGTGAACGAGCATGTTCTAATACCAAGGCCCGAAACAGAAGAACTGGTAGAACAACTGATCAAAGACAGGAAATCAAAACTTACTGATCCTAAAATTCTCGATATTGGAACCGGCAGCGGTTGCATTCCCATTGCTATAAAGAAAAATTTACCGGCGTCGCTTGTAACTGCTATTGACATCAGCGAAAACGCCATTGCATTGGCAGCAGAAAATGCAGTGCTGCATAATGCTCATATCAATTTTAAACAGATGGATTTTTTGAACGAAAAAAATTGGGATACACTACCCTTGTTTGATATCATCATCAGTAATCCGCCTTATATACCCATCAATGAAAAAGATAAACTGGGCAAGAATGTAAGTTTGTACGAACCACATATCGCTTTATTTGTGCCCAACAGAACGCCGTTGATATTTTATGAGAAGATCGCTGCGTTTGGAACTTCAAATCTTAAGCCCTCGGGAAAGATATACCTGGAAACACATGAAGACTATGCCGAAAAAGTAGCTGCCCTTTTCAGGAGGGATTACGAAACGGTAACGGTAAAAAAAGATTTGCAGGGTAAAGAGCGGATGATCTTTATTACTATTTGATATTAGCTGCCAGCTTGGCTTTGGCCCTTTTAGCCGCTTCCATAATCCGGAATGCCCGGCCATAAAATGCAGCGGTGTCAACATTCAAAACCACGGTTGGGGTATCAATATATTTTCGGTTCAGGTCCACTTCTTTTTTAAGTAAAGAATCAATGTACAGCATATCTATCTCGTGTGTGCCTATAAACACTTTCTGATCTTTGGTAACGGTAACAACAATATTCTGGTTCACCCTGGTATCGCTCTTTCCTTTTGGATTGGTAACCTTCACCACGTTTGGATTGGCCAGCGTGGATACCAGTAAGAAGAACATCAGCAATATAAACAACACATCATTCAGCGGACCTGCATCCACTTCATTATGATTATCCCTTAGTCTTTTTCTTAAACTCATTTCTCTTAATTATGAATTATGAGTTATGAATTATGAATGAGGAGATGGTAGTTTAAAAGTCCATTCTGAACTCATCATTCATCATTCATAATTATCTTGTTGGTTCCTGCAAAATATCTATAAAGTCAGCGCTGGCCACCTCCATTTTGTTCACCGTTTTATCAATCTGCGTATTTAAATAACTGTATCCCAAAAATGAAATGATACCGATTATCAAACCTGTTGCAGAGGTGATCATCTTCACATACATCGCATCGGCAATATCGGTAATGGAAGGATTGGTGGCTGCCGCAAATTCCCTGAGCAACATCACGAGCCCGATGATGGTACCCACAAAACCAAACAACGGCGCAATACGTGCAATAACAGAAAGCACCGTTAAGTTTCTCTCCATCTTGTATATCTCCAGCTTGCCCACATTGTCCATACTCTTTTCAATGGCATCAATGGGTTTACCAATACGCTGAATGCCCTTATCTATCATTTTTGCTACCGGGTGATTGGTATTTTTTGCCAGGCTCCTTGCAGCGGTGATATTTCCGGTGATGATATGGTCCCGGATAATATTCATAAAATTATCTTCTATCTTACTGGCTTTGCGGATGGCGATCAACCTTTCAATAAAAAAGAAAATGGCCAGCGCCATAAACAACGCCAGTGGTATCATCAACACACCACCCTTAACCAATATAGAAAACAAAGATTCGCTTCCTGTTGAAGTAGATGATAAAGTACCAAGATGGGTACTATCTATCTGTAAGAAAAAAATATTAAACATTGATGCCGGTTTTTTAGATTAAGATATCCGCTCTATAATTATGCCAAAACTATTTGATTCTGCAATGAAACGAAACAAATTTACAATAGCTGCATAACAAAATGTTAATCTTATTTTTTAAAATTGTTATTGTGTGACTAAGTTGGGCTAAAGCCCATGTGAATTGGATTTTAAATTTGTTACCACGCCCTTCTGGGCGTGGCTATGAAAACCCCTCCAGCTAAGGGCTTTAGCCCAATATGATAATCCTCAGCCAGATAATCACGTCTTCGAATATTTTTTTAATAAAAAGCCCCGAAATATCGGGGCTCAAATTCTTTTGTAAGATGAAGGATTATTTTTTCGATTCCAGTTGCTGCATGGCCATTATCTGCTTCATGGTTTTTTCCATACCATCGCTGCCGCCATCCAGGAATATCACATTGCCTTTTCCATATTCTGCAAAATTCTTGATCGCTTCCACCCACATGCTGAACAGGATCACATTGGTATCCAGGTTTGCCTGTTTCATTTCAGATGCAGCCTGGCTCATACCCTTGGCCACTTCTTCCCGGAACAAAGCCACACCCTGTCCACGTAATTGAGCCGCCAGCCTTTCTGCTTCTGCTGCAATTTTTATCGCATTACCTTCCGCTTCTGCAGCTTTTGTTTTTGTAATTAATAAAGCCTGTCCTTCATTTTCTGCAGCCGCTTTTAAGTTATTACTCGCCACCACTTTGCTCATACTCATAATAATGGCTTCATCAAAAGTGATGTCATTGATTTGAAGATCCTGCAAATGATAACCCCAGCCTTCCAGCGCCACATCCACCTGTTCTTTTACATTTTCTACAATATCCCGGCGCACATTTAAAACCTCCGCCTGTTTTTTGGTAGATACAAATGCACGGATACTTCCTTCCACCGTACGTATCAATGCCTGCATCAGGTCTTTATCGCTGATGAATTTAAAAGCCACTTTCTGAATAGTTT
>JBDTUK010000100.1:0-9152 GCA_040007795.1 Ferruginibacter sp. | reverse complement strand
TTTTGACAGATAATATTAAAGTGCATTTATTCGTGTAAATTCGTGTAATTAGTGGCAACGTTTATGAAAATCTTCCTGGCACAGCAAAACTATCACATCGGCAATTTTGAAAGTAATACGCAAAAGATCATTTGTGCTATTGACAAAGCTAAAAAGCAGGGAGGAGACCTAATCGTATTCAGTGAACTCAGTGTTTGCGGCTATGCTCCCCGTGATTTTCTTGAGTTTGATGATTTCATCAGTAAAAGTTATGCTGCTATTGAAGAGATAAAACAACATGCTGACTCCATTGGTGTTTTAATAGGTGCTCCTGACAGAAATCCTGTTAAAGAAGGAAAGGATTTGTTTAATGCTGCATACCTGTTGTATGAAAAAGAAATAAAAGGAATTGCCCATAAAACCTGCCTGCCTAATTATGATGTGTTTGATGAATACCGGTATTTTGAACCTGCTTACGAATGGAATGTAATGGAATTTAAAGGAAAGAAACTGGCTGTAACCATTTGTGAAGATATCTGGAACCTTGGCGACAATCCCATGTACCGTATTTGCCCGATGGATGAATTAATGAAACAGCAGCCGGATATAATGATCAATCTATCTGCATCGCCATTTGATTATACACATGATGAAGACCGCAAAGCAACTATCAAAGCAAACGTTACCAAATATAAATTACCGCTGTTTTATTGCAATGCAGTTGGCAGCCAGACTGAAATTGTTTTTGATGGCGCTTCTTTAGTGTTTGATGCAGCTGCTAATTTATGCGGCAGGCTTCCCATGTTTCAATCATCATTACAATCTTTTATTTTAAATGATGATGGGACTATTGATGCACCGGTAATTGAACATTCAGAAAGAGTACCTGATAAGGAATTAAGTCCCACAGGCCTGGAAGAGAACTTAAATATTGCCATGGTGCATGATGCTATTGTAATGGGTATTAAGGATTATTTTTCAAAAATGGGATTCACCAAAGCCATTATTGGCAGCAGTGGTGGTATTGACAGCGCTGTTACACTCGTCCTTGCCTGCACGGCTTTAGGAAAAGAAAATGTACGAGCCGTTTTAATGCCTTCGCAATATTCTACCAACCATTCTGTAAATGATGCAGAACAATTAAGTTTGAACCTGGGTAATCCTTATGACATTATTCCGATCGAAAATATTTACAATAGTTTTTTAGAAGAACTAAAACCTGTCTTTAACGGACAGCCCTTTAGTATTGCGGAAGAAAATATACAAAGTCGTACAAGAGGAAATTTATTGATGGCTATTGCCAACAAGTTTGGATATATTTTATTGAATACTTCTAACAAGAGTGAACTGGCAACCGGTTATGGAACGCTGTACGGAGATATGGCTGGTGGACTGGGTGTGTTGGGCGATTGCTATAAGTTACAAGTATATGCTTTGGCAAAATATATCAACAGGGATACAGCAATCATTCCAAATAATATTATTACAAAAGCTCCCAGTGCTGAATTAAGGCCCGGACAAAAAGATTCTGATTCTTTACCTGATTATGAAGTGCTTGATAAAATTTTATATCAATATATAGAAAGAAGACAAGGCCCTAATGAAATTAAGGTACAGGGTTTTGATACTGCATTAGTTGACCGGGTTTTGAAGATGGTAAACATCAATGAATATAAGCGCAACCAGTTTTGCCCTATCATCCGAATATCACCAAAGGCATTTGGTGTGGGAAGAAGGATGCCGATAGTAGGCAAGTATCTTAGCTAAATTGGTTTTTGGGTTTTTTCAGGGGCAATCTTTTTTTATAGGTTAATTGTCGCCATACCCATTCAGCAGGGCCATATAAATAATGTTTCATCCAGTATCTGCTGAAAAATATCTGCAATACATAAAAAGAAAGCCCGATCGGTATTACATACTGCAGGTGAACCTTCCCCATCATACCAAATCCGAAACCATAAAAGAAGAAAGCATAGAACATGGTTTGAATCAGGTAATTTGTGAGCGACATCATGCCCACCTGTCGGAATGCAGAAAATAATTTAGCCTTTTTGTAACGGTTATAAATAACCATGATTGACGAACAGTAGAACAGGGACAGGCTTAAGATGCCTCCTCTTGTCAGCAGAAATTCAATTACTTTTCCTTCTTTACTTTCTACTTTGACCTCAAAAATATTTACTGCTGCTTCCCACGCCACGTAGATCATTGCAAAGAAAAAAGAGGCTTTCCACACTTTTTTTACCAGTGCAATGTTTGCTGCCAGGTTTTCTAAATAACCGGTCCTAAGTACATAATACCCAAACAGGAATTTTCCTAGTACTTCAAACATATCCCTGAACTGTGACCATCGTTCAAAGAAAATAAGCCATACTGCGTGATAATTTGATTTCGCTATCTCTACAATATTGCCTTTCCTTGTATTCTCCACATAGGTGTTCAGCATTCTATCTAATTCGGGCGGGTTTGCAGGAAGCAGGCATATCTTTAACGCCTGAACTAATGGCGTCGCAATGAAAAGGAAGAATGCTCCCCAGATAAGCAGGTTTTTTTTGCTGGTTTTTCTGAACAGGAGCAGAAGCAGGCCACTGCTTGCATACACATTTAATATCTCTCCCCACCAGATGCCCATATGAATGAGGCCGATAAGCAGCAACCAGAGCATGCGGCGGATAAAGAAAGAATTCACATCTATTCCTTTTGCCGCAACCCTTTCTATCACCACTCCAAAGCCATAACCAAAGAGTAAAGAAAAAATGGTGATGAATTTATTATCAATAAAAAGTAACAGAAAATTGCCGATAATTTTATCGGCAGTGGTATTTGTCATTAAGGCTACCTGTGCATCGGGTAATGCAAAGGTGATAAAGCCTTCAAGATTTGCTATTAATACACCCAGCAATGCAAAGCCACGAAGTATGTCAATGATATCGGTTCTCTCTTTTTGTAAAAGAGGGCTGGCTGAGTGCGACATGACTTTTTTTTAGTTTAAATTTTCTCTACCTTCACTGCTGTTCCATAAGCTAGTACTTCTGTAACACCATTCATCACTTCATTAGCGTCGTAACGCATATTAATGATAGCGCTGGCACCACGTTCATTGGCATGCTGTATCATTAACTGGTAGGCTTCCTCTCTTGTTTTTTCACACAACTCCGAGTAAATGGAGATCTGTCCCCCAAATAAGGTTTGAAATCCACCTGCAATATTGCCAAAGATGCTACGGCTGCGAACGGTAATGCCACGTACAATACCAAGATGACTGGTAATCCGGTATCCTTCCAGGGTATTTGATGTTGTAATTAATTGTTGATCTACCATAGTTATATTTTTATTTGAAGTTAGTGCCATTTTAACAAAGTTTTTCCCCGTTCGTAAAAACGGCAAAATTTTTGTTCAGCATAGTTCGTAATTTGCGGCCTTACCCCAACCCCTCTCCGAAGGAGAGGGAACTGGTGGATAAATTCGAAGATCGAAATTGTAATAACCATTTTAAAAAAAGTAACATAATCTCCTCCATAATCTTCTCCTTTTCCTTCCGCCGTGGTGGAGAGATAGAGGGGCGTGGGGCAAAAAATTAATCTATGGCTCAAACTTCTGAAGATATCCGTTTGCTGAACGAAAAAATTAACCATGCATCCGGATTTGTTACACGTATTAATAATGAATTAAGTAAAGTAATTGTTGGCCAGCAAGGAATGATCGAACGGCTACTCATTGGCTTATTAAGCAATGGTCACGTATTGTTGGAAGGTGTCCCCGGCCTGGCAAAGACATTGTCAATAAAATCGCTGGCACAAGCTGTACATGCTAATTTCAGCCGTATTCAATTTACCCCAGACCTCTTACCGGCTGATGTGGTTGGTACGATGATCTATAACCAATCAAAGAATGAATTTATGGTTCGTAAAGGCCCTATCTTCTCCAACTTTATTTTGGCCGATGAAATTAACAGGGCCCCGGCAAAAGTGCAAAGTGCATTGCTGGAAGCTATGCAGGAAAGACAGGTAACTATTGGTGATACAACGTATAAACTGGAAGAACCATTCTTGGTTTTGGCCACACAAAACCCCATTGAGCAAGAGGGAACCTATCCATTACCTGAAGCACAGGTTGACAGGTTTATGCTAAAAGTTGTGGTTGATTATCCATCCAAATCTGAAGAACAACTGATCATTCGTCAAAACACATTGGGCCTTTCTTTTCCTCCAATTAATGCTGTTGCATCCACCAGTGAAATTTTAACTGCAAAAGAATTGGTGCGCCAGGTTTACCTGGATGAAAAAGTGGAGAATTATATTTTAGATATTGTTTTTGCAACCCGCTTTCCGGATAAATACAACTTGCCAAAACTAACGCCACTGATCAGTTTTGGAGGATCGCCGAGAGCCAGTATTAACCTGGCCCTAGCTGCAAAAGCTTATGCTTTTCTAAATAACAGGGCTTATGTTATTCCCGAAGACGTAAGAAGCATTTGTAAAGATGTGTTGCGTCATCGTATTGGATTAACATACGAAGCCGAAGCAGAAAATGTAAATGTTGAACAAATAATAAATGAAATACTAAGGGTTGTAAATGTACCATAATTCATCGTTTCTTGTTGCTTGTTTCCCGCTGGGGGCCATTAATTAAACAGGGCCAAACAAGAAACGAGAAACCAGAAACGGTGCTACAGGAAACGGAACAACAAGAAACAGTTCATGTTAACTACAGAAGAAATATTAAAAAAAGTCCGTGAGCTTGAAATAAAAAGCCGGAAGATCACTACGCATTTATTTACGGGTGAATATCATTCTGCTTTTAAAGGAAAAGGGATGAGTTTCAGAGAGGTCAGGGAATATTATGCAGGGGATGATGTTCGTTTTATCGACTGGAATGTAAGTGCAAGGTTCAGTCATCCATTTACCAAGGTTTTTGAGGAGGAAAGAGAATTAACCGTAATGCTGTTAATTGATACAAGCGCCAGTAATTTATTTGGAACTGTAGCAAAACAGAAAAAAGAATTAATAACAGAAATGGCTGCTGTACTTACTTTCAGTGCAATTAATAATAATGATAAGGTTGGAGTTATTTTCTTTAGCGATAAAATGGAGAAATACATTGCGCCAAAGAAAGGAAGGAAACATGCTTTATATATCGTAAGGGAACTATTGACAGTAGAGCCTCAAAAAAAAGGAACTAACCTGGATGACGCTATAAAATTTTTCAGCCGCTCGGTAAAACAAAGAAGCATTGCCTTTATTTTAAGTGATTTTTTAGCTACAGGTTATGATGATGACCTTAAGGTGATAGGGAATAAGCATGATGTGATCGGGATAAGGGTATATGATAAGATGGATATGCAGTTGCCTGATGCCGGGTTGCTCCAGTTACAGGATTCAGAATCGAATGACACAAAATGGATAGACAGCAGTAATGCTTTGGTGCGATACAATTACCAGCAACATTTTATGGAACAAAGCGAATTAAGCAAAAATTATTTCAGGAAAGCAGGGGCCGAATTATTACATGTGCGAACGGATGATGATTATGTGAAAATATTGCAGAAGTTTTTTATTAAAAGAATATGACCTGGATAAAATAATGGCGAAAAGAAAAAAAAACTGGAGCGTATTATGTGTTGGAATAACGGCCTGTTTTTCTTTTTATACACAAATTTGTTTTAGCCAGACCATTCAAACAATTACGGATAAGAAAGATATTTTAATTGGAGAACAGATCCAACTTAAAATAAAAACAGTATTTCCAATTGGACAGTTGAATTTAAGCAAATGGGTTACCCTGCCGGATTCTATTTCGCATTTTGATATTGTAGAAACGGGGAAAGTTGATACCATCGCTTATAAGGACAATTCGAATTCCTTTGAACAAACAATTACCCTCACCAGTTTTGATTCAGGCAGATGGGTATTTCCTTCATTGCCTGTTGAGCTTGCTGATGCAACTGGGAAGCCTGTTCAAGAACTTATGACCGATTCATTTATTGTTAATGTTTCTTATTCTCCTCCCGACAGTACTAATCAACTCAGGGATATAAAACCTATCATTAAAGTTTCTATTACAGATTATACATGGTATTATATTGCAGGCGGTATTGTTTTGTTATTGCTTATTACCCTCATACTGTACAGGTACTTTAAAAAGAACAAGAAATTAAAACCGGCAGGACCTATATCCAAACTCAGCCCATACGATGAAGCTATGGGGGAAATTAATAAGCTGGCTCAATATGATCTTCAAAATGCTGAAGCAATTAAGATATATCACACAAAGCTGTCGGATATTTTTAAAAGATATCTTGGCCGTAAACAAAATAAGAACCTGGCTAACAGTACTACCAGCGACCTGTTAATAAATATGGCCAACAGTAAATTCATCCCGGAAAATATTTCTACACTGGCAATGGCATTACGTAGCAATGATGCGGTAAAATTCGCAAAGTATATTCCTATGGCCCTGGAAAGTGAGGATTGTAAGCTGAAAATAAAAGAAACAATAAATTTAATAGAACAACAAATTTATCCACCGAAGCTTTAGCGTAGGTGGACACAAAACTTTAAATCCTAAACAGAAATTGCTTTTTAACTATTTTAAAAATATCAGCTTTGGCCAGCCCTGGTTTTTTGGTTTGCTGGTTTTAATACCGGTGCTTATCTTTTGGTATGTATCAAAAAATAACAAACAGCAGGGTGCTATCTTTATTTCAGATACTTCAGCAAAGGGCCTGTCATCCTGGAAAACAAGTTTCAGACACTTACCTTTTGTGCTCAGATTATTATCTATTGTGTTTATCATTGCTGCTCTTGCCCGGCCGCAAGCAAAATTTGAAGAACAAAACATTGAGGGCGAAGGTGTGGATATTGTATTGTGTATAGATGTAAGTGGAAGTATGACGGCGCAGGACCTTACACCCAACCGGCTGGAAGCAGCAAAGAACGTAGCCATTGATTTTGTAAATAAACGACTTACTGATAGGATCGGGATCGTTATTTTTTCCGGCGAAAGTTTTACGCAATGCCCGCTTACCACCGATCGCCGGGTTCTGGTATCTGCTATCGAAAATATTCGCAATGGTTTACTGGAAGATGGTACAGCTATTGGCTCAGGATTAGGAACGAGTGTTGACCGGTTGCGTACCAGTAAATCAAAAAGTAAAGTTGTTATTTTACTAACCGATGGTGAAAATAATGGTGGCCTGATAGATCCTGAAACGGCTAAAGAAATTGCAAAGGCCTTCCAGGTAAAAGTATATACCATTGGTGTTGGTACTGATGGGTATGCACCTCAGCCTGTAAATACACCCATGGGTGTTGTTATGCAGAATGGAAAAGTTTCCATTGATGAAAAACTCTTGAAAGAGATCGCATATCAAACAGGCGGTAAATATTTCAGGGCAAAGGATAATGACGGACTTATTGGGATCTATGCTGAAATAAACCAGTTGGAAAAATCAAAAGTTGAAATTTCAAACCGCACCCGGTACACCGAAAAATTCTTTCCCTTTATTGTTGCTGTCCTGGTATTTCTCTTCCTGGAACTGTTACTTCGATTTACCTTGTTCAGAAAATTCCCTTAACGTGGTCTGACGTCCTCGTCTGACCAATAAAAAAATTACTGAATTAAAATCACTTTATTTCATGAAATTCGTGCAAATGAAAGCAACCGTTTATAAAAGCACCGGCAGCTGGTACATTGTAAAAGATGAGGCTGGTAATCAGTTTAATGCCCGTATGTTGGGAAAGTTTAAGATAGACGGACTTACCAGTACCAACCCAATAGCAGTTGGTGATAAAGTTACCATTGAAATGGAAAATGAGTTAGAGAGCTCAGTAACTATAACTGAAATTGAAGACCGCAAAAATTATATCACCCGTACATCTCCTGCCAATAAACACCAGCATCATATCATTGCTTCCAATTTAGACCAGTCTCTTTTGTTTGCAACGCTTAAAGATCCAAAAACATCACAGGGGTTTATTGACCGGTTCTTAATAACATCAGAAGCCTATCATATTCCTTCTGTGATTGTATTCAATAAAGCCGACCTGTATAAAAAAAAGGAAAAAGAAAAATTTGATCTTGTAAAAGGTATCTATGAAACAATTGGCTATAAAGTTTTATTGATGAGTATTGAAACAGGAGAGGGAGTGGAAGAGGTAAAAGCATTGCTGAAAGATAAGGTCACTTTATTAAGCGGACATTCAGGAGTTGGTAAATCAACTTTTATAAATGCTGTTTTCCCCGACATGAAATTAAAAACACAGGATGTAAGTGGTTGGAGCGGTAAAGGGTTACATACAACGACATTTGCCGAAATGTTTGATTTTCCTTTGGGCGGAAAAATTATTGATACACCGGGAATAAGAGAACTTGGGTTGGTAGATATTCCCAAACAGGAGCTGTCGCATTACTTTCCCGAAATGAGGGCTTTAATTAATGACTGCCAGTTTAATAATTGCATGCACTTAAATGAACCAGGATGTGCTGTAAAGGCAGCTGTAGAAGAAGGCTCTATTCATATGGATCGCTATATCAGCTATTGTAATATCCTGGAAACGATTGAAAAAAAAACGTATTGATCAATACACCCTGTGCTCTAAAAAATGAGCAACTTCCATCACTACATTATTGTTCTTAGTCACATTTTTTTTCTGCTGCGGATAAATACTAACCCCGTTAAAGATATTATAGTGCAGGGTTAAAAACTGTCCACGGTACTGAAAATCCCAGTCCAGTGTTTCAGCATCATCAATTTGATTAAGGAATTTTACTTTCAGGTCTTTTGCGAGGGTATTGGCAATTGCGTAGAATTTTGAAATGCCGCAATTATCGTCAATAACTGCTTCGGTACAGCCATTGGTAGTTTTCAGTTCGTAGCACATAGAGGTATGGGTTTTTAGATTAAGATATTGGGTAACTGATGTTCAACAAAAAATACGCTTAATACTCTTTAACGCTTTTTCTTCCGCCTTTATATTTTGCTTTTTTTTCTGCTTCAATTGCTTTTTTATCGCCTGCCAGTATTTTTTCTGCGCCTACATTTCTTCCATTTGTCGGGCAGCCATATTTATCTTTTTTTCTAAAGAGATTGGTTATAAAACAACCGCTTAATAAAAAGGATGCAACTACAAAAGTTAACAGTATCTTTTTCATTTAATAAAGATATATTTTTT
>JBDTUK010000099.1:0-15187 GCA_040007795.1 Ferruginibacter sp. | reverse complement strand
CCATGGTAAGATGTGTCTTCCAGTCGATACAGGTGAGGCAAAAAAGATAATCAAAGAATAATGATTCATCATTGCGAAGTTGACGGGCAAATGATAACCAATCTGCGGGTTCAATATTAATATTAAGCCATTCACCGCTTTCATCAAAGCTGGCAGTGGGCAGCAGTTCGGTTATTTTGGTTTTCAATTGTTCGTTATCCATATAATTATATCCCTGTCTTTATTTGTTCTCTTGTCATCCCCGCTTTTATTTTTTCCTGTAAACTGATAAGCGCATGTAATAATGCCTCCGGCCTTGGCGGACAACCGGCCACATACACATCAACTGGTATTATATGATCGGCGCCTTTTACAACCGAATAGGTATTATAAAAGAATGGACCACCACTAATGGCGCATGCACCCATGGCAATTACATATTTAGGATCACCCATTTGATCATACAAACGTTTTAGTACCGGTCCCATTTTATTAACGATAGTGCCAGCAATGATGATGACATCGGCCTGGCGTGGAGAAGCACGGGCTACTTCAAAACCAAAACGTGCAAAATCATATTTGGCAGAAGCAACGGCCATCATTTCAATACCGCAGCAACTGGTGGCAAAAGTAAGTGGCCATAAAGAATTTGACCTGGCCCAGTTGATCACATCATCCAGTTTGCTTAATACAATACCACCACCGGGAGTTTCATGAATCTGTCCCGGAAAAGAAGCCTCCCCAAACCCCTCCGATGGAGGGGCTTTAAAAGACTCTGAATTACTTGAAGAGTTACTCATTTATTAAACGTTGTTCGTTTTTATTTTATCAATTTTTTTCTTCGCTCCAATCTTCTACATGTCCCTTCCCCTCGGGGGAAGGATAGGATGGGGCTTTACATCCACTTCAACGCACCTTTTTTATGAGCGTATAAAAATCCCATAAATAATATAAAAAAGAAAATGACAATTTCTACCAATGCCATCCAACCCACCGATTTGGCAACCACAGCCCAGGGAAAAATAAAGATCAGCTCCACATCAAAAATTAAAAATATCAATGCAAATAAATAGTAGCCTACATTTAATTGTATCCAGGTTTTGCCAGTGGTGGGAATACCACATTCGTATGGTTGGCCCTTTTGCGGATTTTTGGTAGCTGTTGTAACAAGCTTTGCAACCAGCACAGCAATGGAAGAAAATGCCAGCGCAGCAATAATCAAAACAATCATGGAAGATGCACCCATAGAAACTGAATTATTGAATTTTTTTAATGCTACAAGTTAAGGAAGAAATGTGTATCATAAATCAATTTGGATATGTTACATTCATCATTACACCAGATGATTAAAATCATTTTTATTTTTACGGTATCATGCTTTGGCTATCCATATATCTCTACATGAATATCTTTTTTATCATACCCCATATCCAGTATACTTTGTTTTGCTTCATCAATCATTCCCCGCCATCCGCACAAAAAAAAGTGGGCTGGTTTACGTTCAGCACATAACTCTTCATAAACAGGATGAACATAGCCGCTTTTACCTTCCCATATTTCCCTTGACAATACAGGTATATAATTAAAGCCCGGTACAGATGCTGCCAGTTCCATCATTTCCGCATAATACAATATGGTATCCTTAGTACGGCATCCAAAAATGAGGTTGATATTTTGATGGGGGATGTTTTTATTTTTTATGTGATGGATCATACTCCGGAACGGTGCAATGCCGGTACCGGTGCAGATCATGAACAGTTCTTTATCCAAAGGTTCTTTTAATATAAATACTCCCTGCGGCCCCCGAAAAATAAGTGTTGAACCCACCTGCACTTCGTGAAAAATATAATTAGTGCCTGCCCCTTTTTTATCGAGTACTATGATCAATTCAAAAATATGGGTACCATCGGGCCAGGAAGAAATGGAATAACTTCGCCAGCGTTTGTTTGTCTTTTCGTGAATGGGCAGATCAAGTGTAACAAACTGCCCGGGCATAAAATCGAAGAAGGTCAGTTCAGGCACTTCAATCCAAAACCTCCTGGTAGTAATTGTTTCATCTTCTATACGGATAACTTTTCCGGTAAGCCACGGTAATAATGCCATTGATTATGTTTGCGGTAAGTTACAAAGAAATAAAATAAAAAAACTTCCGTAAAATTAAAATACGGAAGCTATAAATAAATAAAGTAATAATTATTGGATCAATATCTTCTCTGTGTGTACAGCATTATCAGTGAAAACTTTAAGTTGGTAAATCCCTTTTGCAATACCTGACAGATCAAGTGTGTTGCTTCTTCCCTGTAGTTTAAAGGTTCTTATTTTTTTTCCGGCTGCATCATACAATATTGCACTGTTGCAATTTCCTGAAGAGGTAATGAATATCCTGGAATTGAGAACAGGGTTTGGATAAATAGTTATATCATCCGCAGTGTTACTAAAATTGATTTTTCTTACAGGCGAGTATTTAAAAGAACCATCACGGTCAATCATTTTTAAACGGTAGTAGTTTAATCCTGCAATAGGCTGTACATCAGTTAAATTATAATTGTTTGTACCTGTGTTATTATAAGCAGTCACATTTCCTATACTTAAATAGTTAATACCATCAGCACTTCTTTCTACAATATAGGTATTGGCACTTATTTCATTCTTCGTAACCCATTGCAGTAAAACCTTGTTGGTTTGTTTGATGGCTTCAAAAGAAACCAGGTTCACCGGAAGTGGTACGTTTCCGTTTATGCCACCATTATTCAACCAGAATTCACTAAAACTGTTTACCGGGAACTCAGCATAGTAACCATTATCATAAGGAATGATCTCTGTGTTGGCCGGTAAAATATACATATAGACCCCACTGGTGTTATCAGCCAATGTCCCGTTCTCCTCTACTGCTGTGCCACTGTATTTTGTTACACCCAACTCATAAGGGTCTTTAGGCTTACTGCATGAGCCGCATCCTGTGGCAGCTAATAAACTTTTCGCTTCAGCATCGGTAAAATAAAAACGTACAGAAGCATAACCGCTGGGTTGAGTAGCAGGCCGGATAACTATATTTCTGTTTAAATAATATTGACTACTGCTTATTCTAACCGCTCCGGTATATGGATACACATCAACTGTGGTATTGCCAAGATTATTTCCATTTGCATTAATAGAAGCAACCCTTTTTCCACCAGATATAAAATGTACCCAGTTTGATCCGCTGACTGATTGAGTAATTCCTGTTACCTGGGTACCGGTATAAATGAGCGCCTTATCAAAAATATGTATGTCATCAATGCCAACACCTTCCAGGTTATATCCAAGGTCGCTTGACATTATAAAACGGAAACGGACATTGCTGCCTGTGGTTGGAATATCAATACTGGCAACATGCCATGTGGTGAGTGATGTGCGCCATTGGTTTTTCCCGGTAGGGTCATTGTACCAGTTTGTACCGGCACCATTAGTTCCTAAACGTGTCCATGTTACACCGTTTACAGAATATTCTATCCAGTTAAAATCTGCAGGTGTTGCATCTTCCAATTGAAAAATATGGCTGAATGATAAAACAGGTTGGGTTAATCCGCTCAGGTCAAAACAGGGTGAATATAAATAGGACATTTCATTATTCTTATAATTGCCCGTTAAAGAAGTTACCCAGGCCTTGTTGCCATTGGCTGCTTTGTTAATAATGGTCTTTGCCGGTGTACCCCACTGCCAGCTGTTATTTAATCCATTGCTGTACCAGCTTCCATCATTGCTTTCAAAACCTTCTAAATAAGGAAATGTATTTATTACAATGCTCGTATGAAAAGCATAATTTAAAATACTGTCATTAAGATTATAAGTATCGGTTGATTCGTGTACCCAAAAATCAAAACTATAATCTGTATTCACTAAAAGATTTTCAGGAACAGCAAAACTATACGTTAATATACCCGGAGGTAATGAAGCAATGGTTTCCATAACAGGTGTTCCTCCATTCACTCTATAATATACCGGCACATTGGTAAATGTACTGCTGCTGTAATTTTTTATTTTAACAGAAATAGTTTGACTTCCATAAGCTCCGCACCCTGTGATGGAAGGAGAAACAATACTGTACATACCTATATCATTCACTGCCTCTTTAACAGTTACATCATCAAAAGTATAACCGTCATCCTGGTCAACGATGGGGTTAGGTACATTGGCCGAAGTATTTCCCTGTTCGCCAAACTTGATTTGAAAACTCGTACTGATCGGTTGTGCCGGTAAAACAGTGTCCAGTACATCATTTACATTGATAACCGCATGTTTCCATTGCCCCAATGCTCCCTGGTTGGCAATAAGGTCATAAGCAGGAACCCATGCTTTTGCATCGCTGCCACGAATCCACACTTTATTATTTGGATTATTATCCTGCCCGTGATTCTTATAGTAAAAATCTATCCGTAGTTGATTGCCGCTGATATAACTGTTCAGATTATAAGTCATCAATAAACTATCGGTAGTTAAAGCCGTATTATATAAAAACTGATCTAAAGTAACAGCCCTTGTTCCATTAAATGGAAAGCCGGTATTTATTGATGTCCTGGCACGGCCCCTTGTTGTATTTGTTTTAAAATCAACCCTGTCATCACCATCTAACCCGATTGTATTTGCTGTATAATCTTTTATTGTTGTTGATTCAAACCCATCAGTAAGCGGTAGCGTAATAATTGGATTGGCCAGATTTTTTATGGTTACTGAAACAGTATCATCCAAAACCTGCGTATCGCCTGATCTTTTTACCCAGGCTTTAATGCTGTAAATACCAGCTGTTGAAAAATCGGCAGTTGTTGTAAATGTATATTGATAAGTAGCCAGGGAATTTATTACAGTAGAACTGGTTTCCATAACAGCAGGATTACTGTTGACCTGGTAATAGAGATCATAACTACCCGATGATACTGCATCATCTAAATTTTTAATAGTAAATCTTATTTGTTCTGCTGCAGTCAATACCGAAGAAGTGAATTGTCTCCTGGTAACTGGCGAATCAATGGATACTGCTTTAAAATTATTATCAAAGTTAGATAAGGTACATACTCCTGTAGATGGCAAAGCAGATTTAGCAATTGATCTTCGTCCGTTAATTGATCCATTCTTTGCACTTACAGCAAACCAATAGGTGGTTGTACTGTTTAGCCCCGGCACTAAATAACTTAAACCCGCTGTATTATTAATGATTGCCATTGAATCTCCCTTCTGTTGCCAGATATCATAAGATGTTGCGCCGGTAATAGCCGGCCAGCTTAGTTGAGCAAATCCTTCGCAGGGAATGATTAATGTTGTGGGAAGCACAGGCTGACCGAACACAGTAAAATCATAATCACTTTGATCGGTATAAACAGATGCATTCCTGCTCACCCTTATCAAATAATTATTACTAACTGTTGAAGGAACTACCCAATCATACGATCGTGCAGATGCTGCAACATTATTATTGATAGTGTTCCAGGATGTTCCATCAAAATATTCAAGTGTAAAGGTATTTGTTTCATCTCCATAAGCTGTCCACCGGATGGTCTCTGTTTCTCCTGGTACTAATTTTTCTCCACCAAATGGATACTCAACAGTAACACCATTCATATCCATTTGATAAGTAATTACGTATTCCTGCGGACCATAGGGCAATGCAAATGCAGTTACATTAATATTATAATTACCTGCAGCAGGGTTATCTATTACTACCTGTTCAATATTATTCACACGGTCCACACCTTCAGTTGCATTTGCATTTACATTGGCAGCTGTTGCATCTAAAATTAATGGCAGGTGAGTAACCGGCCCGGGAGCGGTAACCGTAAGATCAAAGTCATTGATCAAAGTACTGGCAGCATTTGGCGCAGCTGCCGTATCTGCCCAATACAACATTACTTTTAAACGTCTTACACCTGCAGGTACCGCTATTGTATTTAATGACGGCGTTGTGCTACTGACGATGAAACGATTGTTTTCAATTGTTTCCACAGCTCTTCTAACATTCATCATTCCAAATCCAAAAGTAAAATCCGGGCCGGGATTACCGAGATCTTCTGCAGTATTACATAAGAGCGCTTTTATTAATGATGCTTTAGGAATTGCATTTCCATTTGATTTCCGGTATTGCTCATTTAATAATGTAGTTGCTCCTGCCACCATTGGGCCCGACATACTGGTACCACTATTAAATCCATACCGGAAAATATGTGCAGTTGAATATACATTATACCCACTGGCTACAATTTCAGGTTTAATTCTTCCGTCCTTTACCGGGCCACGGCTGCTGAAAAAAGCTATTGTATAATCCTGCTGATTCATTGCTCCAACAGTTAAAACATTTTTTGCAGATTGATAACCTGTTTTAACGGTTGCAAAAAATGCCGGGTAAGGTGAACAGGTATAGCTGCCATCATTGCCGGCAGAAAATACATGCAAAACATTTTGATAATCCCTCATCTGGTTATCGGTATAATTACTCAATTCATCATAAACACCTGTACCTGCACAACTATCATCTGCTGCGGTGTATGAATTGTTGGTGGCAGTCATATTGTTATCTGTAGCATAGGTTGGTGTGTTGGTAATAATATCACTCAACCACTGGCTTACAATAGTTGCCCTTGGCCCCATGCCATTATATTTAGGATCTAATAATCCGGCACCGGCAACCGTACCAGATACATGTACCCCATGAAAGCTTACCGGAAACGGTATCCGGTTAATCACTCTCTCATTAAAATCAATATGGGTGGTTGTAATTTCTGAGTTATCGCCAATACCTACAGTTGCACCTTTACCGGTTAAATTTCTTCCCGCTGCAGAATGTACAGCACTTACTGCATGCAAACCAACTGCTTTATAATTCAAAGTTTTATCGGTAAGCGATTGCAGGTTTATATTACTTACAAATGGTAATGCTGCAACTGCATTAATATTTTCAGGCCTGATAAAAACAACATTTGCTAAATTAAATTTTGAGTTAACAGGTACAGCACCTATTCTTTGTAATTCCTGAATTACAGTTTCTTTACCTATTGATGGAAAGAAATTTACCGCAAAAACTTTTTCTGCAGTTGAATTATTACCTGTTTTGTATGAACCTGCAGCAGGGTCTATTTTATAAAAAGCCGGCAGGTGGTTAATAGATACAATTGAAAAATTTCCGGCTTGTGTAAAATTAAAATCTTTTTTTATGGTTGCCAGGTAAGCATTGCCCGGGTAATATGAACCCAGTTCCAGTCCGGCATTTTTTAATGATTGTTTTGTTGCTGAAGATGGTAATACAGAAAACTGAACCAACACATAATAGTCGTTATTAAACAAAGAGGATTGTAAATTATTCTGTTGAAAATTCTGCTGTTGAATATTATTACCTGTAATAAAATTACCGGCCTTAAAACGAACAGGTATATCAGCATTTTGTGCAGTTACCCTTACATGGCCAAGTAACAAAAAAGTAAAAAAGAGGAATAAGCAGTATTTTTTCATCGCCTGAATTCAGTTGGATTTTTTAGCAGATATAAGCCTTTTTTAAAAATATTCGTAAAACCAAGTATAAGACAATCCAGATAACGCTTTAGTTGCCTCCCGTATTGCCATTTTACATAGAATGTGCTTTGATTTTTTATTCAGCTTATCTTTGCGGTTCTGATGAACCTGGAAATGTTGTTGAAAGAGTATGCTATTGACCCCCGCTGTTTTAAAATAGTGGACAGGATAACTGCATCCCAGCCTCAGCAAATTCAGCTTAAAGGACTGCAGGGAAGTGCCGCCACATTCATTGTTTCCTCCATTTTCAATCATCCGTCTGCCAGTCAGCTAAACCATCTCATCATACTAAGAGATGCAGAAGAAGCAGCCTATTTTCATAATACCCTGGAGAATATCACCAGTGCATTAAACCTTTTCTATTTCCCTTCATCTTTTAAAAATAAAAAGAACTACAGGCTGCTTAACCCCAGCCACGTAATGTTAAGGACCGAATGCCTCACCCGTTTCTCCAATCCTTTTAGTGAAAATCGTATCGGTGCCATCATAACACATCCCGAAGCCTTGTTTGAAAAAGTAGTTTTGCCAAAAACACTTTCTGCCAACATTATTTCCATAAAACAGGGTGATACAATTGATCTCAACAGCATTTACGAAAAGTTTGTTGGCTATGGTTTTAAACGAACCGATTTTGTATATGAGCCGGGGCAGTTTGCCGTACGTGGCGGTATCCTGGATATTTATTCATTTGGTAATGAAAAACCTTACCGGGTTGAGTTGTTTGGCAATGAAGTGGACAGCATCCGCATCTTTGATCCCGAAACACAATTGAGTGAGCGGAAATTATTGCAGGTAAGTATTATTCCAAATGTAGAAACGCAATTTGATGATGGAGAAAAAGTTTCTTTACTGGAATTTTTACCGGAGAACACAGTGGTTTGGACAGAAGACTGGGCCTTCATCAAAGAAAAAATTGAGGAAGAAATGTTATTCGTTTCTCGTTTCTCGTTAAATGAAAGCAAGGAGTCTGTTGATATTGACGCTGACATACTGATAAAAGAATTTAGTGAGAATGATTTTGTATCGGCTGCTACAATTGAAAAGGAAATAAAAAAACGGCATATTATAGAGTTTGGCAATAAGGCTTACTTCTCCACAAACGAGAAACGAGAAACAAACAACGAGAAACGAGAAACGATTTCTTTCAATACAAAAGAACAACCTGCCTTCAACCGCCAGTTCGACCTGCTCATAAAAAATTTAAAAGAGTACGAAGCCAAAAAATACAATATTTATTTATTTGCCGAAAATCCAAAACAATTAGAAAGACTGCATGTAATTTTTACTGACCTGAAAGCAGAGATAAATGTTATTCCAATTCCCACTTCTATTCATGAAGGGTTTATTGATGACGACCTGCAAACAGTTTGTTATACCGATCACCAGATATTTCAGCGCTACCATAAATACAAAGTAAAACAGGCATTCAGTAAGAATAAGGCACTCACATTAAAAATGCTGAGGGAGTTACAACCCGGCGATTATGTAACACATATTGACCATGGCGTGGGTGTGTACAGCGGTTTACAAAAGATAGAAGCGAATGGCAGAATGCAGGAAGCTGTACGCATTCAATATAAAGATGGCGACTTGTTATACGTAAATATTTCGTCCTTACATAAGATCGGAAAGTACAGCGGTAAAGAAGGCACGGTGCCTAAAATGAATAAACTGGGCAGTGATGTTTGGAACAAACTTAAAGACAAAACCAAGCGACAGGTAAAAGATATTGCCACCGATCTTATAAAACTATATGCCCAGCGAAAAAGCCAGGAAGGCTTTGCACACAGCCCGGATAATTATATGCAAACTGAACTGGAAGCCAGTTTTATTTATGAAGACACACCTGACCAGGGCAAGGCAACAGAAGATGTAAAAAGGGATATGGAAAAACCCTCGCCTATGGATCGTTTGGTTTGCGGCGATGTGGGATTTGGTAAAACAGAAATTGCAATTCGTGCTGCTTTCAAAAGTTGTTGTGATGGGAAACAGGCTGCGGTATTAGTACCTACAACTATTTTAGCTTACCAGCATTTTAAAACATTTGGCGACCGGTTAAAAGATTTCCCGGTTACTGTAGATTTTATCAACCGTTTTAAATCTGCCAAGCAAAAAAAAGAAACCTTACAAAAAGTAGCCGAAGGAAAAATTGATATCATCATCGGCACACATGCATTGCTTAGCAAAGATGTAAAGTTCAAAGACCTGGGAATAATGATCATTGATGAAGAACAAAAATTTGGTGTAGCCGCAAAAGAAAAATTAAAACAGTTGAGAACAACGGTTGATTCATTGACCTTGACTGCAACACCCATTCCACGAACATTGCAATTCAGTTTGATGGGTGCAAGAGATCTGAGTATCATCAATACGCCGCCACCCAACCGTCAGCCAATACAAACCGAAGTAATGGTTTTTAATGAAGATGCCATCCGTGATATTATTTATTACGAAACTGAAAGGGGTGGACAGGTTTTCTTCATTCATAACCGGGTTAATGGCCTGGCAGAAATGAAAGGGCTGATACAGGGTCTCTGCCCTGATATAAGTATTGCTTACGCACATGGCCAGATGGATGGGGATCAGTTGGAAGATACTATCCTTGATTTCATGGATAAAAAATACGATGTACTTGTTTGTACCAACATTGTAGAGAGCGGTGTGGATATTCCAAACGTAAATACCATCATTGTAAACAATGCACACCAGTTTGGATTAAGTGATCTGCATCAACTTAGGGGAAGGGTTGGCCGCAGTAATAAAAAAGCATTCTGTTATTTATTTGCACCGCCCATGAGTACATTACCTGTTGACAGCCGCAAACGATTGAATACATTGGAACAATACAGTGATTTAGGCAGTGGTTTTCAAATTGCGATGAGGGATTTGGACATACGTGGTGCAGGTAACATGCTTGGTGGTGAGCAAAGTGGTTTCATTGCAGAGATCGGTTTTGAAATGTATCAGAAAATTTTAGACGAGGCCATCCGTGAATTAAAACGTACAGCTTTTAAAGAATTATTCAAAGCAGAAATACAACAGCAGGATGATTTTGTTACAGACTGCAGCATTGATACAGACCTTGAAATATTAATACCCGACAGTTATGTAGAAAGCATCACTGAAAGGTTATCGCTTTACAGCAGGTTAGATAATTGTGAAACAGAAAAAGACCTGGAAGATTTTCATACAGAAATGACCGATCGTTTTGGGCCAATACCGGCACAGGTGGAAGATCTGTTTACTACTGTGCGTTGCCGGAAAATTGCTGTAGAGCTAGGTTTTGAAAAAATGTTTTTAAAGAACGAAGTCCTCAAATGTTTCTTTGTAAGTAATCCCGACTCCCCTTACTTCCAAAGTGAGACGTTTAATGGCATCCTGCAATTTCTACAGACAGGTACTAATAAAGGGAAATTAAAACAGGTTGGAAAGAATGGAATATTAGTTGTGGATGATGTAAAAACGATGACTGATCTGTATAATTTTTTATTGAAAATGCATAAATCCGCTATAAAATAATTCATTCCTTCTTCATCACAATTTTTTCATTCACATCTTCCATCACCTGCTTCTTAAAATCGTACAATGCAGTATAATCAGCTGCTTTAATTACCCTTTCTTTTATTTGTAACAAAGCAACAGAGCTGAGAGTGTGTGTATTTACATCCCATGTATAGGTACAGGTATATTGTGCAAAAGGCTTGCTCACTGATTTGTTTTTAGGCATGGTCTCCAAAGCATATCCTGCCGGAAATTTATATACTGTGGTATCAAAAGCCTGATACGGACAGGTAAAATAATAATCCCTCATCCTTTTTTCATATTCAGGAATTTCTTCGTCAAAAATGGGATAGAGCCTGGGTTCAAAAAATAATTTGCTGCCTGCATTGAAAGAATAGATCTTTTCATATTCCATCTTTGCATTAACCACGTAAGGGTTATTTTTATTCGGAGAAGTGCTAATATCAAAAATATCAGGTTGTTTCCATTCCTTTTCAGTAATAAAATATTTTCTCTTTTCATCATCTTTCAGATCATGAAAACGCATCAGTAGATTATCCCTTCCTTCTCCCTTTAAAGTACACAGTGCATTTACTTTTGCCCCACCATCAGCATTTACTTCAATAACTGTATTTACACTTTCAGTATTAGTATTATAATTACTCACAGGAGTATTGACCAATACGCCTCCATTATCCGTCACCATCATTGCTTTACGGTTTTCGGTAAAAGGGCCGAGCTCTGCAAAGGGCAGTGTAGTGCTGGTACACTCCAGCCAAATGGTATCTTTTAATTGCGGAATACAAAGTATGGCATGATTAAAATAATTAGCTGGAAAATCTTCCAAAACATTCCGGGGATTCATCCCACCCTGAATGATCACAATACTTGCTTTTACACCAACAGCATCCAGTGCAGATTTTAAATAGTTACTCAATGCTTTGCAATCACCATATTTTTTATCATCCACAAAACTTGCAGGAAAAGGCCTTAGTCCGCCAATACCTAACTGGATACTTACATAACGCATATTATTTTGCATGTATGAGTAAAGTATTTCAGCTTTCTCTCTGTCTGTCACAGCATTTTTTACCATAGCCTGGTAAAATAGTTTTTTATCATCAGGCAAGCCAGTTGTTTTTAAATACAGGTTATTAATCCAGTCGCCGAAGTTTTTCCAGCTGGTCATGTCGCCATCATAATCGTCTAATTGAAATTTATTAGGACCAAGAAAAACAGTAGGCTCATATGAATAAGGTGAACCGCTATGTTTTTCTAATTTGTAGGCAATAAGGTTTTTCTGTTCCCAATGATAAATATCCTTATTGCCATCATGTGTAATAACAGGTTGGTTATTTGTATTCACTAATTTATAGCGTACTCCCGGGTCTGACGACACCTCCACTTCAAAAACAGAATGCTGCACAGATTGCCAGGGCGATTGCATATCATACCCCGGTAAACTAAAGATACCCCTGTACTTTATAGTATAGTTAAATTCAACGGTAAGCGGAAATGCAGGTGCATTAACATTGAAATAAGTTACTTTTCCTTCAGGCACTAACCCTTCTCCATAATTTAAGGAAGTCATTTCTTTTTGAGCGTATGTGTTCTTTTTATTACCCAAAATATCATACACTTTGATCTCAGCATCATCCAGTACGTGAAACTTATCTGAGAACTGAACAAATGAAAGATACTTTTTGCCCTGTTCATTTAATACGGTGATCACTTCATGAACTTCCAGCCTGGCCGTATTTTTATCTTTTACTAAAACTTTTATATATTCATCTCTCACCACAGCATCTGCATCTTTTTTTAATGAATCGGGAATTGAAAGTGCTGAATAAATATTTATTTGAGCAACAGCATTTGTTACTGCCAGGACCAGGATAAGAAAAGTCAATATTTTTTTCATACAGCAGGATTATTTTTTCTTCAAAACAATTCTTTCATCAAGTATAAGGTATAATTGCCTGAAAAATTCCTTTATATATGGGTAACTATCGGCAGAATATCCTGAAGCCCTTAAATCAAGTGTAAAACGGGTAGAAATAATGTTCCCGTCATGTTGCACTATACGGGAGAGTACGATACTGGTATCAGGCATTATCATTTTTGTGTTCTTGGGTAATTCATTAACCGAAAAATTTTCCGGCAGGATCCAGGAGCCTGTAACCGTATATTTTTTAGGGTAATTGAAATCAATATCCGTTACCCTGTCTTCCGCAATGAACGGATTTTTACCGAGGCTTGTAAAAAGGTTATAAGGCAAAAAATAATAATCACCGCTTGACTGGATACCACCACTGAGGCCAACCTTTTGTTCCAACGGAAGCATTTCATCTTTTTCATTATTAACAGCCAGGGAATCCACTTTAATGTTTACACCACTGTTATCTTCAAAAGCTTCTTTAAGCCGGGCAGTGTTATGTAAGTGCATACGAACATTCCTTGCATATCCCAGGCTGTTCATAGTTGCCTGTCCCGATAATTTTCCGTCAGCATCAACACTACAGGTAAAAAAAATAGTGTTTTCAGCTTTATCATCACTATCCAGTTTTATTATTCCCCCTTCTGATTTATCAACAACCAATGCAGAAGTATATAAGACATCGTAAGGGATCAAATTAAACGGGTTATACTTATCGGCAGCATTCATTACATAAGTTTTTTCGCCTTTTTTTACATAGGCCAGCGCACAGTTAAACTGGTTTAGAAACGGATAAAAAGTATTGATACTGCCATGATCTTTTGTACTTACAAGCAATGGCTTTGCATCAATGCCGGCATCCTGCAAAAGCTTTACCAGGATAAAATTAATATCAGTTATTGATCCGTTCTTCTTATCCCAGGCATCTTTAATACCCTTAAAAGAGTATATCCCATACGATTCATTCCATTGCATATTGCTCTGCACATATTTATAAACGGTCCTTACTTTTTCTTCCGTTGACGGAATCAGCGCAAGTTTTGCATCCAGTTCAGATGTGCCCTTCAGGTTCTTTTTTATAGCCTTTCCAAAGTCCTCATCTTCCTGCAGCTCTGTAATTACTTTAGCCCAGGTGGTCCTGAAGTCTTCATTATACGTAGGCGAATTGATTCCTGTTAATTTAAATTCCACTCTTTGAATGTAATCCCTGGTACCGGCACTATAAGGCTCATCTTTCAACCCGGGTATGTTTCGAAGGATGTACCACTTGCCGGTTTCATTTTTCTTTTCATCATCCATTTTCTGTCGCAGTGTTGTTTGCGTTGAAAACAAAAAGTATTCAGGTATAACAATATTTAAAGCGCTGTACTTCACAGGTATTTTTGCCTGGAAATACCAGGTAGGAATATAACTATACGATTTACGCTGGTGACGGTATTTGTATTCAAAGACGGTTCCAACTTTTACATTGGGCAATGCAAAAGAAACCTCTGCACTTTCGTTATCAATTGTTTTATCAAAAACAGATCTGTTTTCAAGCTTTGTTTCAACAATCTTACCGTTTTCATCCAGGTTATAAGATATCCCAGTTACATTAGTGATCTCTTCCAGCCGGTTTTTAGGATAGTAATGTAGGGTTACCTGGGCCCGGTCAACCCCACTTGCCTTTAGAATTTTGATCCTGACACGATAAATACTTTCAGAAAGCCAGCCAAGATTTTCTACATACCTGATCTCCATTTCACCCACATCAAACAATACCAGTGCTTCTGCGCCAGGGTCAAAATCGCAGTCTTTAATTTCGAGGTCTGCTTTATCAATTTTACCAAAGGAAGGGAGTTTGTCCTGCGTTTTTGCAGTTAATAAAAATGACAAAAGGAAAAAGATTAAGACAGTTCTTTTCATTGCCGGTATAATTAAGTTAGGGTTGCTTCCGAAAATTAATATATTTATTTAAACATCCGCTATACCTGGAGTCATTTAATAAAACAAAAAAGGCCATTCACCTGAGTGAATGACCTGGAATAATTTTAACCGGTTGAGACCCTACCAGGCCTTTTTAGCTACCCCGTCAGCAACAGCTTTTAATGCAGTAGCTTCACTGAGCATAGTGGTCATCTTGTTGCCTTTCCCATCGTTGCCCTGTGCCATATAGCCACCACGGGAAGTTTTAGTTATTACTGCATCCTGCATCGGAACATTTTTTTCCTTTGTTTTCATGCAATAGGCTGTTAACAT
>JBDTUK010000098.1:0-21670 GCA_040007795.1 Ferruginibacter sp. | reverse complement strand
AAGCGTCCAACAGGGGAGGTGTTACGGGTGCTGATGGTACTCTTTTATTGCAGGCTTCTGCCAATGATGTGATTGAGGTCAGTAGCATCGGGTATAATTTTCAGTCAATAAAATTAGCAACCCAGGCATCCGTAGTGGTGAGCCTTGAAGCAATACTGGTTGACCTTGGTGATGTGGTGGTTGTTGGTACCCGTGGCGCCCCCCGGGCAAAAATTGAGACTGCAGTGCCGGTTGATGTTATCAGGATAAATCAAACAGGTTTACCTACTGCTAAAATGGATTTTACTTCTGTGTTGAACATGGCTGCACCTTCTTTTAATTACAATAAACAAAGTGGTGCTGATGGTGCCGATCATGTTGACCTGGGTACATTGCGTGGGCTTGGGCCAGATCAAACCTTAGTTTTGATCAATGGCAAACGCCGTCATCAAACAGCCTTTGTTGCATTGTTTGGTTCAAGAGGGAGAGGTAATTCCGGTGCCGACCTGAATGCATTCCCGCAATCTGCTGTTGACCGTATTGAAATTTTGCGTGATGGCGCTTCGGCGCAATATGGTTCCGATGCCATGGCTGGTGTAATGAACATCATTCTTAAAAAAGATATTAATCACTGGAGTATTAATGCAGGATGGGCAGGTTATTATGATGATAAATACAATGCTTATAAAACAAGACATTCAAATCAATATTATTATAGCCATCCGATTGATGGGGGCACTTTTTCGCTATCTGCCAATAACGGGTTAGCGCTTAATAAACATGGAGGCTTCATTAATTTTTCATTCGACTTTTTGAACCAGGCAAAAACGTACAGGCAGGTTGCCGATACCAATGTGCAGAGTAATAAAAATGCTTTGCCTTTGAACAGTGGCCGCCGTGCATTTGGCGATGGCTCTGTTACCACTGCAGGCGGAATGTACAATATGGAAATTCCATGCAAGACAGGTAAAACAACTTTTTATTCTTTTGGTGGATATAATTATAAAGGCTCCGATGCATTTGCTTACACCCGTAACTACAGTGCAAGGCCCGACCGTTTCCCCGTTAACCCGGATGGAAGCCTGCGTTTTGAAGCCGACATCATGCACATTGCTGATGATGGAGAGATCTATTACAATCCACACATTCAAACAAAGATCAAAGATGTTTCTGCTGCAGTTGGTATCAGAGGAAAGGTAGGGGCCGGATGGAACTGGGACATCAGCAATACTTTTGGCAGAAATGATTTTCATTATTATGGCGACCAAACATTTAATGCTTCGCAGATAATGGTGCCTGGTGCATGGCAACCTGATCATTTTGATGATGGCGGATTTAATTTTTTACAGAACACGGTTAATCTTGATGTAAGCAAATCATTTAAAACAGTAGCATCAGGCCTTAACCTGGGTATGGGTGCCGAATTCAGGTACGAACGTTATGCTATTTATGAAGGAGAAAGAGCTTCATGGGACACATTCCCCAATCCTTACCAGCAGGCTCCGGGCTCACAGGGCTTTCCGGGATTCAGTCCGAAAGATGTAATTAAAGACCATCGGAACAATATCAGTTTATATGCAGATGTTGAATTGAATGCAACCAATGCATGGTTGCTTGATGGAGCTGTTCGTTTTGAAAATTATTCTGATTTTGGATCGGTAGCTACTTTCAAATTTGCTACCCGTTATAAAATCATGAACAACTTTAACCTGAGGGGTTCGGTAAGCACCGGCTTCAGGGCACCATCTTTGCAGCAGATCAATTTCAGCAATACACTTACTTCATTTAGTGGTGGTGCTTTGGTGCAATCACGTATTGCACGCAATGGAGATGACATCACAAAATCGGCGGGTATTCCTGATCTGAAACAGGAAACATCTTTCAACAGCAGTATTGGTTTTGCCTGGAAAGCTATGCCGGGATTAACTGTAACTATTGATGGTTACATGGTAAAAGTAAAAGACCGTATTGTATTGTCAGGCTTATTTGATAAAGATGATGCAAGCCTGCCCGCAGCATTCACTTCGCAACTGGCTGCTATTGGTGTACAGACTGCACAGTTTTTTGATAACGCAGTTAACACCACTAATTATGGTTTGGACCTGGTGATCGATTATTCAAAAAAGATCGGTAAAAATAATTTCAAAGCATTGCTTGCAGGAAATTTCCAGCACATGAAAGTGGATGCTGTTCATGTACCGGCAGCATTGGATGATAGTTATCGTCACCGCAAAACTTTTTTCAGCGACAGGGAAGAAGCATTTTTATTGGCATCTGCACCTAAAGCAAAAGGAACCCTCAGCCTGGAATACAATATGAATAAATTTGGTTTTGGTACACATATCAATTACTTCGGCAACATGAAATCATTGGGCTTTGGCTGGACCGGCCTCGCCAGCGCTGCAGGTACAGGTGGCCCAGGTGATCCGGATATTTCAGGAAGCTTTACCGGTATTGACCCTTATGTTGATATAGATGGATACAGCGACCAGGTGCATGTTACCAAAGAAATATTCAACTATAAAGCAAAAGTTACTGTTGATGTATTTGCTTCTTATAAATTCTGTAAGAAGGCCAGCTTTTTTATCGGTGTAGATAATGTATTTAATGTGCATCCCAATTTTGCAGCGGTGCCCAATGCCCGTTACGAATCGTTTGATAACGAAGCCGGCGGGCCATGGGAATCAGTACAGATGGGTGTGAACGGAAGGAAATTATTTGCGAAGCTGGCTTTTAATTTCTAAGACGGCCTAACGATATTTATTTAACCACAAAGAACACAAAAAGGACACAAAGAGCACTAAGCGACCACATGGTAACCATCTTAGTGTACTTCGTGGAATTCGCTTTGTGTACTTTGTGGTTTATTTTTTCAGCAATTTAATTTAACCGGTCATGAAAAAGATTACCCAGTTATTTTTCTGTATCCTGTTTGTTTCATTCGTATTAGCTCAAAACAAGATTGTTGTCTTTCAATCCGATTTTGGATTAAAGGATGGAGCCGTATCTGCCATGAAGGGTGTTGCCATGGGCGTTGATACTTCACTTAAATTATTTGACCTTACCCATGAGATTCCTGCTTACAATATCTGGGAAGCTGCCTATCGTTTGGAACAAACAGTTCCTTACTGGCCTGTGGGTACGGTGTTTGTTTCCGTGGTTGATCCCGGTGTGGGAACAAACAGGAAGTCTGTTGTATTAAAAACAAATGCAGGACATTTTATTGTTACGCCTGATAACGGAACACTTACACTTATTGCCGCATCAGAGGGAATAGCAGAGATAAGAGAAATTGATGAAGCAGTGAACCGCAGAAAAGGTTCAGAGAAGTCTTATACTTTTCATGGACGTGATGTATATGCATATACTGCGGCAAGGTTGGCTGCAGGTGCAATAAGTTTTGAACAGGTTGGAAAACCATTGCCTAAAGAAGTAGTGAATATCTCTTACCAGAAAGCAACATTGGAAGGGAATACAATAAAAGGCACTATTTCCATACTGGATGTGCAATACGGAAATATCTGGACTGATATTCCCGATGATCTTTTTAAAAAACTGAATGCAAAGGTTGGCGATAAACTGCATGTGGTAATTTATAAAGACAAAATAAAAAAGTACGAAGGCGCTATGCCTTATGCCGAAACCTTTGGCAGTGTGGCTGTTGGTAAGCCACTACTTTATTTAAATAGTTTGTTACAGGTATCATTTGCGCTTAACATGGGAAGTTTTTCGGCAGTGCACAAAGTGTATAGCGGAAGTGAGTGGAAGGTGGAGGTGAGTAAATAAAAACTTTAAGATCCTGTAACAATTGTCTTATTATTTCGTGACCATTCACTCCAGGAACCTACATACAATTTAGGGATTTCCATTCCTGCATAAGCAACCGCCAAAAGGGTATGACAGGCTGTTACACCAGAACCACAATGCACAATGATATTTTCTGTCTTTACATCTCCAAATACTTCCTGGTATTTCTTCTTTAATTCGCCGGGCGGAATAAAAAGGCCCTGGTCATTTAAGTTTGTTGTAAAAGGAACATTTATTGCGCCGGGAATATGTCCTGCAACCAGGTCAATGGGTTCTGTCAGTCCTTTGAACCGGTTGGTATCTCTTACATCAATTACAATATGATCATTGTCCTGCACTACTCTTTCCACTTCATCCATATCTGCTGTGGGAAGTTTCCATTCTGTTATTTTATAGGGCGCTTCTTTTTTTATTTGCACTTCGTTGCTGTTCGCAGGAAACCCAACTTTTTCAGCAGTTGCAAATCCTCCATTCAATACCTGTACTTTTTCGTGCCCGACCGATCGTAACATCCACCAGAACCTTGCCGCTGCATTGGAACCATTCTGGTGATCATAAATAATAACATGACTTTTTTCAGCAATACCCAGCTCAGATAAAGTTTGTGAAAATTTTTCTACCGTAGGCAAAGGATGCCTGCCGCCAATGGATGCATCTTCTTTAATATCGGCAAGCTGGATATTCGTATCAATAAAGATGGCCCCGTCTAAATGCTTTTCGTTGTAGTTGTGCCTGGCATGCTTATCATTGCTGGCATCAACAAGAACAATACTTCCTGTTTGATATAAATTTAATAGTTCAGTTGCCTGTATTATAGGTGAAATTTTCCTGCTCATTTTTTTTATTTGATCTGTGTGATTCCAGATGCAAGATACTAAGCTATGTTGCTAACCCGATGGGTGAAAAACAAGATCTATTTCTTAATGGATATTTCAGGAATATTGAAAGCTGCAACTGCATTTATTAAAACAGACTTGTTTTTCTTTAAAGCCGACAGAAATGTATCGGCATCATTTCCATAACTCCTTTCACTTATTCCAAACAGCATAACGCCTTTCTTTCCGTTTTTATCTGTTACAGCCTTGTAGCGGTAAACATTTCTTTCCAGGATGATTATCTTTTTTCCGTCAGGTGAGTTTTGGCTCAATAAAAAATCAAGTATCACTTCCCCGTTTTTCTGAAATGTTTCATAATTGACAATAGGATTTGTTTGTTTAAGCTGGTTCAGTTCGTTGATCTTTGTTTTTGCAAGATCAGCGGGTTTAGCATCACCTAAAAGCACTTCAACTGAAACCATCTTATTGTACTTCTCTGCATTATCTTTTGCGCCAATATATTCCTGTTTATAATAATCAGCGGAAGGATGCGATGACCAGGATAAATTGTAAGTGTAATTATTGATCGTAATTGGCCCGGGAACGCTTAAATATTCCACGACAGTATTATTGGGTTGAACAAAGGATACCGTGGAAATAAAAATTCCCAGCATGGTTGATATAATTTTTGAACTTATTGTCATCGTCAATTAATTTAACTTATTCAATCTATTCTATTCTTTTCTCAAACTGTTTTTCCCGGGTATTCCTCCAACGCTTTTTCCAAACAATCCATCGCCGCATTAATGGCATTTACATTTATCACATAAGCCAAACGCACTTCCTGTTTGCCAAGTCCGGGTGTGCTGTAAAAACCGGTGGCTGGTGCCAGCATCACGGTTTGGTTATTGTAATTGAAAGACTCCAGCAACCACTGGCAGAATTTATCCGAATCATCAATGGGTAATTTTGCCATAGCATAAAAAGCGCCACCGGGGTTGGGACAAAAAACACCAGGAATGGCATTCAATCTTTTTACGATCGTATCACGGCGCAGTTTATATTCGGCTTTTGTAGTATCAAAATAATTATCGGGCAGATCAACTGCAGCTTCACCCAATATTTGCGCAAAGGATGGTGGGCTTAATCTTGCCTGTGCAAATTTCATCGTGGCATCCAGTAATGCTTTATTTTTTGTAATGAATGCGCCAATGCGTCCACCGCAGGCGCTGTAGCGTTTGCTGATGGTATCCATTAAAATAACATTGTCATCAACACCTGTTAAATGCATGGCACTGGTATGTTTGCCCTCATAACAAAATTCCCGGTAAGCTTCATCAGCAAATAAAAATAAATTGTGTTTGATGATAAGCTGCTTCAGCACTTCCATTTCTTCAGCACTGTATAAATACCCGGTTGGATTATTGGGATTGCAGATAACAATAGCTTTTGTTTTTGGCGTAATTACTTTTTCAAAATCTTCTATCGGCGGTAAAGCGAACCCTGTTTCAATTGTGGAAGTGATAGGCTTTACAATAACACCGGCTTCCACTGCAAAGCCATTATAGTTTGCATAAAAGGGTTCGGGTATGATCACTTCATCTCCTGCATCCATGCAGGCCATAAAACCAAAGATGATGGCTTCACTGCCGCCAGTGGTAATTATTATTTGTTCGTGGGTGATGTCGATGCCCACTTTTTTATAATACTGCACTAATTTTCTGCGGTAGCTTTCATTGCCGGCACTGTGGCTGTATTCCAAAACCTTGAAATCACTTTTGCGTACTGCATCCAGCACCATCTTTGGTGTTTCAATATCAGGCTGGCCAATATTGAGATGATATACTTTAGTGCCTTTTCGTTTGGCAGCTTCGGCATACGGAACCAATTTTCGGATGGGGGAAGCAGGCATCTGCATTCCACGGTTACTTACTTTTAGCATGTTGCAAATATAAGATGAAAGCCGATACAGGATACAGGATGCTGGATACTGGTAATCAGAGTTCATGAATTAACATCCGGTATCCTGTATCTTGCATCCAGTATCAAGCATCCGGAGTACATTTGCATAATGAGCTTATTCACCTCCCCCAGCCGTATAATCGTTACCTGTAGCAACCGTCTTTCTCCTTACCTGCAAATTGAAGTAGCGGCCTTAGGTTTTAAGCCCGAACGGATTTTTAAAACCGGCGTAGAATTAAAAGGAACTTTAAAAGATTGCATCCGCCTGAATCTGAATTTACGTTGTGCCAGCCAGGTCTTGTTTTCTTTAAAAGAATTTAATGCTGATAATGCAGATGACCTTTACAAAACATTAATTGATCATCCGTGGGAAGATATTTTGAATGTGGATGGATATTTTTCTATCAGCAGTAATGTTGATAATCCAACAATCAATAATTCTTTATTCGCCAATGTAAAGGTTAAAGATGCCATTGTTGACCGGTTCAGGAATAAAACCGGTGAACGCCCTGATTCAGGCCCGGAGATTGATAAGACGGTGATCCATTTGTATTGGAAAGAATCTTTGGCTGAAATTTTTATTGATACTTCGGGTGAAACCTTATCTAAACATGGCTACCGGAAAATTCCGGGTAAGGCACCCATGCTGGAATCGTTAGCAGCTGCTACGTTGCTTGCAACAAAATGGGACAGGCAATCAACATTTATAAATCCCATGTGTGGTTCGGGTACTGTTGCCATTGAAGCTTTACTGCTGGCAACTAACCGCAAGCCCGGCCTGCTGCGTTTTAATTATGCCTTCATGCACCTGGTTGGTTATACTGAAGAAATGTATAATGCTGAATTTAAAAAATTAGAAGAACAGGTTATTGAGGTGCCGGGACTTAAAGTAATTGCAACGGATATCAGTGAAGATGCAGTAAACATTTCAAAAGTGAATGCAGGTATTGCAGGTGTGGAAGAATTTATAGAGTTTGCTGTCTGTGATTTTGAAGAGACAAATATTCCTGAAGGAGAAAACGGTATTATTTATTTTAACCCTGAGTATGGTGATCGTATGGGCCTGGAAGCCGAACTGGAAATTACTTATGGCCGCATTGGCGATTTTTTGAAGAAGAAATGTAAGGGTTACTTTGGTTATATTTTTACCGGCAATTTAGAACTGGCGAAAAAGATCGGACTTAAACCAAACCGCCGTATTGAGTTTTACACGAGTAAGATCGATTGTCGTTTGCTGGAGTATGAATTGTATAGTGGAACAAAGAGGGTGGATAAGTAGTAAGCTTCAAGCTGCAAGGGGACAAGTTTTAGGATGAAGGATTCTTTCTGTTTAGTATGCAGCTCATTTATTTGTGTGCTGCTATTATTCATTGTCAATATCATCAAGTTCAGGAGAAGCTGAAACTCTGGAAATAAAATTTATTGTCCCTCTTTTTTTCCAAATTTTTGTCGCTAAAATTATACCTAAAATAAGTCCAATGATTGTGATTCCAATTCCTAATATAAGTCTGGTAGCAGAAGGGTTAGAAATGTAAATAAAAAATCCAAGTATTCCGGCAAGTGAAAGAGGGAAAAATACAATTTGAAGCCAGCCGATGACTTCCGTCACGTAGTCGAAAAAATTCCTTTTCTGAATATTATTTTCTTTTTCAGCAACCTTAGTCATAGTAGCTTACAAAATAGATTGTTTTGAATTTGCATGCTTCTCCCTTGTAGCTAAGACCCTTGCAGCTAACTTTTATTCCGGATGTACACCAGCTTTATCCCTGCTTTATCCGTTTCTCTTTTATCTATTTCTATTTGTGGAATTGATTTTATCAGCGGCGTTAATTTTTGAAACCCATAATTTCTCGGGTCAAAATTAGGTTGTTTTTTTAGCAAGAGGTTTCCTACATCTCCCAAAAAAGCCCAGCCATTTTCATCGGCAAGGTCATTAATAGTATGTGCAATTAATTTTAGTGTTTCTTTATTGAGTTTATCAACAGATGCTTTAACTATTGGTTTGCTGGTCTTCGTTTTTACTGTATTGGTTTCTTCAGTCTCAAATAACGGGATGATCTCCATGTAAATGAATTTATCGCAGGCTACGATAAAAGGATTGGGGGTTTTCTTTTGTCCGATGCCAAACACTTTCATGCCGGCTTCCCTTAACCTGGTTGCCAAACGGGTAAAATCACTATCGCTGCTAACAATACAAAAACCATCAACTTTGCCGGAATATAAAATATCCATGGCGTCAATGATCAAAGCACTGTCGCTTGAGTTTTTTCCACTGGTATAACTATATTGCTGAATGGGGGTGATGGCATTTTCCAACAGCACATTTTTCCAGCCGCCAACGGTGGGCTTTGTCCAGTCGCCATAAATTCTTTTAAATGTTGGTGTACCGTATTTGGCTATCTCTTCCATTACACCTTTTACATTGCTGTAAGGCACATTATCGGCATCAATTAAAACTGCCAGCCGTATATCTTTTTGTATTTCCATAAAAATTTATTGAACACAAGGTAACTCTTTTTTTTGGCCAATGGACTCCAGCCGTATATCAGGTATGCCGTTCGCTACCTCAAATGAACCGAATACTCATTAGTTTAACCAAATGGTTAAAAATAATTTGATAATTCACAATCCTGCCTTAGTTTTGCAAAATTAACCAAATGGTTAAAAATGAATATGAAGAAAAAAGATAAGAATACCGAACAACTGATACTGCAATCGGCCAGGAAGGTATTTATTGAAAAGGGGTTGGCCGGTGCCCGGATGCAGGATATAGCTAACCAGGCAGGGTTCAATAAAGCATTGCTACATTATTATTTTACGTCAAAAAACAAGTTGTTCGATATTGTATTTGAGCAGGAGTTTGGAAATTTTTTCTCTAACCTGGCAAACATACTCACTGCTGAACTGTCCCTGTTTGAAAAGATCGGGAATATAGTTGCTCTTGATATTGAGCGATTGACACAGTTTCCGGGGCTTCCCAATTTTATGCTGAACGAAATGAGCCGCAACCCGGACGTGATATTAAAGCGGCTAAAAAAAATACCGGTAGAAATGGTATTGGGAGCTTTTCAGAAACAAATAAATGCCGAAGTTAAAAAAGGAACTATAAAAAAGATAAGTGCACAACAATTGCTGATCAATATTCAGTCGCTTTGTATTTTCCCTTTTATTGCCAGGCCAATGATCAAAGGATTGATGCAGATGGACGAGAAAGCATACCATGAAATGATACAAAGAAGAAAAACAGAAGTGGCACAGTTCATCATCAGCGCCATAAAAATAATTGAATAAAAACTATTTTATGAAATTTAAAAGAATGATCATTTACAGCCTGCTTTTTATAAGCAGCAGGTCAATGTCACAAAGTACGCCGGTTCTTACATTGGAACAATGTTATACATTAGCGTTAACCAATTCTCCGCTGGCGCAACAAAAAGCATTGACCATTGCTGCCGGAAATATGGCAGAGAAAAACCAGAACCTGAAATGGCTGCCCCAGGTTGACCTGAATGCCCAGGCAACTTACCAATCTGCTGTAACGTCTTTCCCGGTAAAATTGCCCAATGTGAATGTGGATGAGTTGAGCAAAGACCAATACAAGACAACACTTGAGATAATCCAACCCATTTATGATGGTGGTATAATATCAGGGCAGAAAAAACTTCAGCACATCACAAACAGTATTGAAAGCCAGAAAGTAGAAGTAGACCTGTACCAGCTAAAAGCAAAAGTGAACAGTTATTTTTTTACCGCTTTACTGATGGAAGAAAATATCCGGTTAATGGATATTGTAAAAGAAGACCTGAACAATAATATAAAAAAAGCTTCGGCGCAGGCCGCAAACGGCATTGCAACCAATAGCAATGTGGATGTTTTAAGAGCAGAACTGTTAAAGACAGAACAAAAGATGATTGAATTTAATGCAGTAAGAAAAGGAGCCATGCAAATGCTGGAAATACTTACCGGTACAACCATTGCAGAGAATACATCTTTTACAAAACCGGCCGGTACTGCAGTTGTTGCAGAAACAGTCATTGCCCGGCCGGAATTAAAATTATTCGATTTTCAGAAGCAGCAGTTTCAGCAACAATCAAAACTGGTCAATGCTAAATCAAATCCCAAACTTTCTTTTTTTACCACTGGGGGTTATGGCAAGCCCGGTCTGAATCAACTAAAAAACGAGTTTCAATGGTATTATATCGGCGGTGTAAAACTCAGCGTCCCCATAATGAATCATTTTACACAACAAAAAGAAAAGAATCTTTTAAAGATACAGGAGCAGATAGTGGATAAGCAAAAGGAGAATTTTTTAAGTAACAATCAGCAATTGCTGCTGCAACAAAAAAATGAAGTGGAAAAATACCAACAGTTGGTTGCAACTGATGCAGATATCGTGGCCTTGCGGACAAAGATAAAAGAAAATGCTTCTTTTAAACTGGCCAATGGCATCATCACTTCCAGTGATTATATAATTGAACTGAATGCCGAGAACCAGGCCATGCTTAATCAGAAACTGCATGAGATACAGTGGCTGCAGGCTCAATATAATTATCAACTCGTAATTGGAAAATAAAATACTTCAAATAAGAAAATATGAAATCAATTTTTAAAAAATTACTCCTGCCTCTTGCAATTATTGCATTTGTTTCCTGTAATAATGGGAACGGTAAATACGATGCAACCGGAACTTTTGAAGCAGATGAAATAATTGTTTCAGCGGAGGCGAATGGTAAAATTCTGCAATTAAATGTAGAAGAAGGAGCCAGCCTGGCAAAAGATTCTGTTGTTGGTAAGATAGACCCGACTGCCATTGAATTGCAGAAAGAACAGGCATCGTCCTCTGTTGATGCACTACAGCAAAAAACAAATGACGCATCTCCACAGGTAAATATTCTGCAATCGCAGTTACAGCTTCAAACAAAACAGATCGCTGTATATGACGAACAATTAAGAACGCTGCAAAAGGAGCAACAGCGTTTTCAAAAATTAGTTGCGGCAGATGCCGTACCAGCCAAACAACTTGATGATATAAACGGACAGGTGAATATTCTGAAAGAACAGATCGTTGCAGCAAAGACACAGCTACAGGTTTTGCAAAGCCAGATCAATGCACAACGGCAGTTGGTAGCCATTCAAAACCGTGGAATACTGAGTGAGAAAGACCCGATGCAAAAAAAAGTTGCCCAGATCCAGGACCAGTTAAATAAAACGGTAATTAAAAACCCTGTTACCGGCACGGTGCTTACAAAATATGCAGATGCCAATGAATACACGGCTACAGGAAAAGCATTGTATAAGATCGCTGATCTGACTACCATGAAACTAAGGGCTTATATAACCAACAATCAACTGGCACAGGTAAAATTAAACCAGGCAGTTAATGTGATGGTTGATGATGGAAAAGGAAAATACAGAGAGTTGAAGGGAACAATCAGCTGGATATCTGATAAAGCAGAGTTCACCCCTAAAACCATACAGACAAAAGAGGAAAGGGCAAACCTGGTGTATGCTATAAAAGTAAATGTGCCAAACGATGGCTATTTAAAGATTGGTATGTACGGAGAAGTAAAATTTTAAAAGATGAATGCAATAACAGTAAATAATATTTTTAAAACCTATGGTTCCAAAAAGGAAGTTGTAAAAGCGCTGGATGATATTTCTTTTAGCGTAGAAAAAGGAGAGCTGTTTGGTATCATTGGTCCTGATGGTGCTGGTAAAACTTCTTTGTTCAGAATATTGACCACTTTGTTGTTGGCAGATAGTGGTACTGCAACTGTGGATGAATTTGATGTGATAAAAGATTATAAACAGATCCGCAACCGGGTTGGATATATGCCCGGAAAATTTTCTTTGTACCAGGACCTGACGGTGGAAGAGAACCTGGAATTTTTTGCCAGCATTTTTAATACAAGCATTGAAGCGAATTATGATTTGGTAAAAGAGATATATGTGCAGATAGAACCATTTAAAGACCGCAGGGCAGGAAAGTTATCGGGTGGTATGAAACAAAAACTGGCGCTGTGTTGTGCGCTCATTCATAAACCTTCAGTTTTATTTTTAGATGAACCAACAACGGGTGTGGATGCGGTTTCGCGAAAAGAGTTTTGGGAGATGCTAAAAAATTTAAAGAAACAGGGCATCACCATTTTAGTTTCCACGCCTTATATGGATGAAGCAGCCATGTGCGACAGGGTAGCGCTGATGCAAAACGGAAAGATCATGAGCATTGATACACCCGAAAATGTGATCAGGGAATTTAAAAAACCAATGTGGGCAGTTCGCTCTGCAGAAATGTATCGTTTGTTGAATGACCTTAAAAAATATAACAATACAGAAAGTTGTAACAGCTTCGGAGAGTTTCATCACCTGGTTTTAAAGAACGATGATACAGATGAAAATAAAATTATGAATTACCTGCAGGGGCTTGAACATAAAAATATTCTGATAAAACCAACGCAACCAAATATTGAAGATCGTTTTATGCAACTGATGCAGCAATAATTAAATAACAATGATGAAGGAGACCGTTATAAAAGTTGATCGCTTAACCAAAAAATTTGGTGACTTTATTGCCACCAACCAGATTTCATTTGAAGTGGAGAAAGGAGAGATATTTGGTTTCCTGGGCGCTAATGGTGCCGGTAAAACAACAGCCATGCGGATGCTTTGCGGATTATCTATCCCTTCATCAGGATCGGCTACAGTAGCTGGTTTTGATGTGTATAAGCAGGCAGAACAGATCAAACAGAATATTGGGTACATGAGCCAGAAATTTTCTTTGTACGAAGACCTGACCGTTAAAGAGAACATCCGCTTTTATGCAGGTATTTATGGAATGAGCAGGGCAGTCATAAAAGATAAAATGAAAACCCTGCTTGAACAATTGCAATTGTCTAATGAAGAAAATAACCTTGTAAAATCGCTACCACTAGGCTGGAAACAGAAACTGGCTTTTTCGGTAGCCATTTTGCATGAACCTAAAATTGTTTTCCTCGATGAACCAACTGGTGGTGTTGACCCGGTAACAAGACGGGAGTTCTGGAATTTAATTTACCAGGCAGCTGAAAAAGGAATTACAGTTTTTGTTACAACACATTATATGGATGAGGCAGAGTATTGCGGCAGGGTATCAATCATGGTAGATGGAAAAATTGAAGCATTGGATACACCCACCAATTTAAAAACAACATTTAACGCATCATCAATGGATGATGTGTTTTTACAACTGGCAAGAGGAGCAAAAAGAACAGCAGATTAATTAGTATGAAGCAATTTATCGTTTTCGTTAAAAAAGAATTCTATCACATTTTCCGTGACCGGAAATCGCTGCTCATTATTATTATGATGCCTATTGTGCAGATCATTCTGTTTGGATTTGCACTTACCAATGAAATTAAAAATTCCAACATCGCCGTTTTAGATAATGCAAAAGATGAATCAACCAGGGCAATCATTCAGCGGCTGGATGCAAGCAGGTATTTTAATGTATCCCGAAACATCAATACACAACAGGATATTGAAACTGCTTTTAAATCAGGTGGTATCAGGCTTGTTGTTGTTTTTCAACCTGGCTTCAGGTATGCATTACTGCATACCAATCATGCTCAGGTACAATTAATTGCCGATGCATCTGACCCCAACACGGCAACAACAGCAACCAATTATGCATCTAATATAATTAATGATTATCAAAAAGAATTGAATGAACAGTTGCAGGTACCGTATATGATCGTTCCGGAAATAAGGATGTTATATAACCCCCAGTTAAAAGGCGCTTATAATTTTGTGCCGGGCGTAATGGCTATGATACTGATATTGATTGCTGCCATGATGACCTCAGTAGCCATCGTTCGGGAAAAGGAAATTAATACCATGGAAGTATTGCTGGTATCACCTTTAAAACCACTGTTGTTTATTTTGAGTAAAGCCATACCCTACATTTTTTTATCACTGGTAAATGTAGTAACCATACTGCTGGTCAGTGTTACTTTACTGGAAGTACCCATCAATGGCAGTTTGTTTTTATTGATGGGTGAAGCATTGTTATTTATCATAACCGCCGTTTCGCTGGGATTGATGATCTCTACGTTTACCAAAACACAGCAGGAAGCACAAATGTTTTCGTTGATGGCTTTGATGTTACCCACTTTATTATTAGGCGGATTCATGTTTCCTATTGAAAGTATGCCGTTGCCTTTACGCATCATATCAAATGTGGTTCCGTCAAAATGGTTTTTCCTCATCGTAAAAAATGTGATGATAAAAGGTTTGGGCTGGCAGGCGGTCTGGAAAGAATCGTTGATCCTTTTGGGAATGTCGTTATTTTTCCTGGCACTAAGTTTTAAAAAATTTAAAATCCGCCTGGCATGAAAAAATTATTGGTGTTGCTGGAAAAAGAATTCAGGCAGGTATTTCGTAACCCGGCTATCCTCAGAATGGTATTGGTTATGCCGGTTATACAGTTGCTTGTTTTCCCTTTTGCTGCCAATTATGAAGTGAAGAATGTTCTGCTATCGGTAGTTGACCATGACCATTCATCCTATTCACAAAAGTTCATTTCTAAAATTACGGGCTCGGGTTATTTTAAGTTGACTGATTTTTCTCCGTCGTATAATAAAGCCCTGGAGTCAATAGAATCTGATAAGGCAGACCTCATTATAGAAATACCAGAAGGCTTTGAACGGGCACTGGTTAAAGAGAATAAAAGTACGATGCTCATTGCTGTTAATGCAGTGAATGGTACCAAGGCTAATTTGGGCGGTGCTTATGCAGCCAATATCATCCGTGATTTTAATACCGATATCAGGATGGAATGGATACAGTTTCCAAAATTCAATACACAGCCCACCATCGAAATAACTTCTTCCAACTGGTATAACCCAACCATGAATTATAAATTATTTATGGTGCCCGGCATTTTGGTAACCCTGCTCACCATGATCGGTAGTTTAATGGCTGCATTAAATATTGTACATGAAAAAGAAGTAGGCACTATTGAGCAGATCAATGTCTCTCCTATAACCAAAGTGGAGTTTATTTTAGGCAAACTCATTCCCTTTTGGGTGATGGGGCTGGTAACACTTACACTTGGTTTATTGGTATCCCGACTGGTATATAATATTATTCCTTTGGGAAGTGTGGTATTGATTTATTTGTTTGCCATGGTTTTCCTGTTAACATTATTAGGTGTTGGCTTACTCATATCTACTTATGCCGAAACCCAAACACAGGCAACCTTTGTAAGTTTTTTTGTAATGATGCTGTTCATGCTGCTCGGCGGATTATACACACCGATAGAAAGTATGCCTGAATGGGCCAAATGGATAACTAAAATAAACCCGGTTGCTTACTTTATTGAAGTGATGCGGATGATCGTTTTAAAAGGAAGTAGTTTTTCGGATGTAAAAGTTCAATTCTTTTCTGTACTGGGATTAGGAATTGTATTTAACAGTTGGGCAGTTATTAATTACAGAAAGAGGTCATAGAATCAATTTAACTTTATTACTTTCTGAACCGATCTTCCTTGTGAGCTGATAACTTCAAGAAATAACATTCCATCTGGCAGGTTCGATACATCAATTTTTTTGCTGGTAACCGAGTTTTGAATAATCTCCGAATATAGTTTTACACCTGCACTAGTATAAATATTAACTGCCATGATCGGTACTCCATTTTTTACAGTAAAGAATAAATGATCTTTTACCGGATTGGGATTTATTCTCAATTCAATCGGGTCTGTTGTTTTTACAGGATCAGTTATAGTTGTGGAAACAGTATTGGTTATTATGGGGAGGTTAAAATCAAAATAAATTTCAGCTTTGTTGTAAATGGTTTCACCAACAGCAATACCGGGCTTTGGCTTTATTTTGAATGCAACAAAACCATGACTGGCAGGTTCATTCATGTTTTTCCCGGGCAGGTTGATATTTGCAAAAATAAATTCAACCTTATTTCCTTTTGTAATTACAGTTCTGAAAGAATGGCTGGCTGAAACAGGTAAAAATGAATTCCAGTCCAGGTTATCCGGCAGTGAATCTTTTATGATAACTGTTACAGCATTTGCAGTTCCGATATTCTGAAAGCGAACCAGGTAGTGCAGATAATCTCTTGCCTTGTCAATTGTTATTTTCGTTCCTTCAGTTACAGTCTTATCATTTGGGTCTATTGAGTTTATTACAGTTTCATTAAGGCTAAAGATATTGTCTGCAGGAGTTTCATCACCTGCAACAGGGTTTATTGTGGAAATAAATGAAAGTATATCACCGACATTATTGACAGGCGGAGGATACACATGAAATTTCAGATCAATTACCCCTGACTGGAATGGGCTGAGATTTGTATATGTCCAGGTTAAATTACCAGGTGATTGAGATGATGGAACTGGTGTGGCAGAGAGGAAATTTAATTTGATATTGTTGAAGTTCAGTGTAATAGTACCAGATTCTGATTGATTCCCTTTATTTGAGTAAATAATGCGATAGGTTGCATCAAAACCTGGGACCGCACCACTGATAGGAAGTAATACAATATCAAGGTCGTGGTGCACACCATTGGCAGTTACGCAAAAATCAGCGACGGCCATATTTCCATATCCGGTAAAACTTAGGACATGAGAAGGTGGAGTGATTGTAAACCAGTTATTGGGAAGACTTGTAGTAAGCGTATTAGGATTAAGTTGTGTAAAGAATTTATAATTTCCAACTGTATTGGTAAATGTAGACCCCGATTGAACGCCATCCGTGATATCAATCCTCATGTATTGAATCGCACTGTCAAGATTATTACAACCATTTGTATTTTGATCAAAACGTGTGGTACCCACAATAGTGTTATAATTGCCTGTTGGTGTGAACCCGCAAAATGATGACACGGAAATATTCTGTCCCGGGAGCTGAGTGGTCACCAGTTTGTTAATATAAACTGATTCTGGATCGTCAACACAAATCGCCTGTAACAGGTTCAGGTTTGTTAAATCAGGATAAAAAGGTGGATTGGCTGTAATTGCATTGTTTTTGATGTTTATATACAAAAGCCCCGGATTATTGTTACACGAAAACCCCCTGACTGGTACATTACTTAGATCCAACTGTGTGAGCAGATTGTATGAACAGTATATTGCAGCCAAAGACGGAAGGTTGTTTAGTGACAATGATGAAAGCTGGTTATAAGAAATCTGTACCCACCCCAAAACGGCTAACCCACTTAATGAAAAAGAAGTTAGATTATTGTTGTTTGCCCTGATCTCAAATAAGGCAGGTAAATTAGTAAGTTGTAATGAGGATAAAAGGTTATTGTTGCAGTACAAATAACGAAGGGCCGGGAAATTATTCAAAGAAATTGAGGAGATCTGGTTAGCTGGACATTCAATAGTTGTCAGGGCAGGCATATTGGAGATAGAAAAGACAGATAACAGGTTAGAATCACAGGTTATTTCTTCCAGCGATGGCTTATTAGTTAGCGAAAAACCGGTTAATAAGTTATTATTAAATTTCAAAAATTGTAGTGAATTGTAGTTATCAACTGTCAATGAAGTGATCAGGTTATGTGAACAGATCAGGTGGGTCAGATTGTTCATTCCTGTAGGCAAAGAAGCAATCTGGTTATTGTTGCAGATCAAATGCAATAACGAGGTCATTCCTGTAGGTAAAGACGTAAGCTGATTGTTATAACACCATAAAGACCATAAAATTGCAGGATTCGGAATGGATAAAGCGCTAAGTTGATTACTACTACAATCCAAAGAAATTAAGAAATTAAGATTGTTTAAAGGCAGAGAAGAAAGCAGGTTATTGGAGCAATTTAAACTATATAGTTTTGGAGTACTTGTTAAAGGTAGCGACGTTAACTTATTTACTGCACAGTCTATAGAAACTAAAGATGTCAGCGGGGTAAGGGTAAATGAAGTAAGTTGATTCCGGTAACATACAATATTGGATATATTGGGAGCATTACTTATTGATAATGTAATAAGACTATCATCGTGACAGATTAATTCATACAATAAGGGCAAATTTGAAATTGTTAATGAAGTCATAGGAGTATACTGGCAATTAAACACCAGCAAGGAAGGCATATTGGCCAGGTTCAAAGTGATCATTGAATTAAAAGAACATTGCAATTCCTGTAGCCCCGTCAAACCACTTACCGGTAATGTCGTGATCTGGTTATGTTCACAATACAGTTTGGTCATGTTCACAAAAGCTTCTACCCCGGTCATATTAGTAATGCTTTTAAGCGACACGTTCATCGTGCCGACGAAAGCTACTGCCTCGCTCACCTGAATCTCCCCATCCCCATTGGTATTAATAACCGGTACGTGATTAAGCAGGGCATTTTTAAAATTGGCATCAGGGATATTTACTATTTGGGAATGAGCTGATAAGATCAACAGGGTGGATAAAATATATAAGATAATTGACTTCATTAAGTCAGGGTTTGGTATTGTGAAAATATAACAAAATTATTCATTTCACAAGCCTGTCCTTGTAAAGACTGCATCAGTTAGTTTGAATTAGAAAAGAAAAATTATTCATTATAAAGTCTCTTTCCTATCCATTAATATAAAGTTCTTCCACTTTCTTACGTGCCCATGCTGTTTTACGCAAAAATTTAAGACTTGATTTTATACTGGGATTACTTGTAAAACAATTAATGCGGATAATATTACCTAATTCCTCCCAGCCATACATTTCTACCAAATGAGTGAGTATCATTTCCAGTGTTTTGCCATGCAGTGGATCATTTGATGGTATTTGTTTCATCAGCTTTGATTATTTCTTCTTTTTCTTTTAACAGCTCTTCTTTTTTTCCGGTTGCTATTAACCCGATCATCATAATAACAGCAGATAATAAAATTACCTGCAGGATAAGTGATTTATTTACCAGCGGAATATTTTGTGCAGGAACAATAGATAAAAAAAGCAGGACATTGATCAATCCTCTCGGGATGATAAACAACATAGGGAACATCGCTATACCGGACAGATTGAATTGAATGTACCGGATGAGTAAAGCAACACCAATAATTCCAACTGCCCAGATAAGGGTATCTGTGTTTAATACTTCTTTTGTTTCTATCAGGTAACCGAATAATAAAAAGAAGACGGTCTTTACCAGGAAGGTGGCTTCAGTGATCAACTCGCCGAATTTGTGAACTTCTGTATTTAATTCATCAGGCTTTAACCTATTTATCCATTTAAATCTTTTTAATTCATCAAGGTTGCCAAGGAATAAACCTAAGATGAGAATAAAAATGAGTGACGGCAAATGAAATAATTTTGCAATGGCATAAATTAAGAGGATCAACAGAACGATTGGTACAAATTTTATATGATGGTCGATCTTGCTCATTAAAAGAGCCAACAGGAGCGTAGCCACAAATGAAATAACAATCATGATCAGTAATTGTAGACCAGACTCCCAGATAGTATGAGACTGGTTCAGTTCATTCAATGCTACGAAATTAAAGAAGACAACACCAAAAATATCCGACAGGCTGCTTTCATAAGTAATGAACTCTTTGTTGTATGAACTTAAATATTTAGCGCTGGGGATGGCTATAGAACTGCTGATGATACAAAGTGGTACAGCATTGGTCAATGCATCTCTGAGAGAAAGTCCGTATTGGAAATATTGAAATACATAAGCCAGTAAAAAAGCAAACGCAAGCATTGGCAGCAGGGCAACAACGAAAGATTTTTTAATAACTGATATCTTCGACCGGTTCAATTCCAGTTCCAGCGATCCTTCAAGAACAATAAGAATTAAGCCCACTGTACCAAAAACGGGTAATAAAGATGTTAGGTCGGGGATGGAAATATGGAACACTCCTGTTAATTGCCGAACGATCCAGCCAAGTAGCAATAAAAGTATTACTGATGGAATTTTTGTTTTTGAGGAAGTAAGATCAAAAACATAGGCGATCAGCAGGAGAACACAAAGTGTAATAATGATGGTGGAGGTCATGCTTTAAAGATAAACAAAAATGCCCTGTTGAGGAACAGGGCATTTAATGATATTGTTAAGATTGTTTTACAATCCCATTTTCTTTTTTAAATTCTCATCAATGGCATCTAAAAATTCTTCGGTGTACAAATAATGTGCACCATGATCTACTTTATTACCATGAATACAAACGGCAAGGTCTTTTGTCATCTTACCACTCTCTACAGTTTCAATACAAACAGCTTCCAATGCCAAACAAAAATCAATCAGTGGTTGGTTGTTATCTAATTTTCCACGGAAAGCAAGTCCTCTTGTCCATGCAAAAATAGAAGCGATAGGATTGGTAGAAGTTGGTTTGCCTGCCTGGTGATCCCGATAATGCCTTGTTACCGTACCATGAGCTGCTTCTGCTTCCATTGTGTTGCCATCAGGTGTAACCAAAACGGAAGTCATTAAACCTAATGAACCAAAACCCTGCGCTACCGTATCGCTTTGTACATCACCATCATAATTTTTACAGGCCCACACAAAATTGCCATTCCATTTTAAGGCGCTGGCAACCATGTCATCAATTAAGCGGTGTTCGTACGTAATGCCTGCTGCAGCATAAGCAGCTTTAAATTCATTTTGATATACTTCTTCAAAAATATCTTTAAAACGTCCGTCGTATTTTTTAAGAATAGTATTTTTTGTAGAAAGATAGAGCGGCCATTTTTTGCTCAGTGCCATATTAAAGCAACTGCGTGCAAAACCATAAATACTTTCGTCGGTGTTATACATACATAAGGCAACACCATCGCCTTTGTAATTATATACTTCAAAAACCTGTGCATCGCCACTGCCTTCGGGTGTAAAGGTCATGGTTAATTTTCCTTTCCCTTTTATCACCGTATCAGTAGCCCGGTACTGGTCGCCAAAAGCATGACGGCCAACAATGATGGGAGCGGTCCAGTTGGTAACTAATCTTGGAACATTCTGTATTACGATGGGTTCACGAAAAACTGTACCGTCTAAAATATTTCTTATGGTGCCATTTGGTGACTTCCACATTTGTTTCAGGTTAAATTCTTTTACCCTTGCTTCATCGGGCGTAATGGTAGCGCATTTGATACCCACACCACATGCTTTAATGGCATTAGCTGCATCAATGGTTACCTGGTCGT
>JBDTUK010000097.1:0-17285 GCA_040007795.1 Ferruginibacter sp. | reverse complement strand
GTTTTGATGGAGATGGAAAATTAACTACCGATATTGCCACTTTTAACGATTATGGTTGTGCTGTTGCTATACAGGTAAACGGAAGGATAATAGTTGCTGGATATTGCGAAACATTAAGTACTAACAATGATTTTGCACTGGCACGTTATAACAGCGATGGCAGTGTTGATAACAGCTTTGACGGGGATGGAAAATCGATCACCAATATCAATGCCTTTGATTATGGATATGCTTTGAAATTATCAGGTTTGCGTATCTATTTGGGGGGTCAGTCCCATGATGATGTATTTACCATAGTTGCCTATCAGAACGATGCTCTGCCTCTGGCTTTACAACTTACCGCCTTTGCCGCACACAGGCAAAACCACAGCATCATACTCAATTGGCAAACAGCATCAGAACAAAACAGCAGTTATTTTAGTATTGAAAGAAGTAGTGACGGGTTTTTGTTTACTTCAATTGGAAATAAACCTGCGGCAGGTAATAGTCAAACATCCAGGAATTATTCTTTTACTGATGTTACCCCAGGTAAAGGCACCAACTATTACCGGCTAAAACAAATAGACCTAGATGGAAAATTTATTTATTCTTCTATTGTTACTGTATCAAATAAAGATGGATCAACTAAAACATTTCTTGCACCGAACCCTGCTACCGATCATACTCTGCTGGTATTTAGCAAACCAACAAAAAAAATGTTGGTAACTATTTTTACTTCATCGGGTCAACTGGTAAAGATAATTCCTATTGCCGATGACCAAAACCAGCAACTTATCAATGTGACTTCTTTGCCTAAAGGTGAATACACTATCCGAATTACAAATGATGAAGCGACAGAAGTGCTTAAACTGGTAAAGCAATAGCAATTTCAGTATAAATAATACAAAGCCGGCAATTGGTTGCCGGTTTTTTTATATTTGCCAGATGATTGGCAAAAAAGCGAAGGATCTACGAATTGTTTTTATGGGCACTCCTGAATTTGCCGTGGCATCGCTTGATGCATTGGTAAAAGCAGGCTGCCATATTGCAGGTGTTATCACTGCGCCTGATAAAGCGGCAGGGCGTGGTATGCAGTTGCAACAAAGTGCTGTAAAAAAATATGCAGTTGAAAATAATCTACATGTTCTTCAACCGGAAAAATTAAAGAACCCTGAATTTTTAGAACAACTAAGATCATTACAGGCTGATCTGCAAATTGTAGTTGCTTTTCGTATGCTGCCGGAAGCAGTCTGGAATATGCCACCAATGGGTTCTGTAAACCTTCACGGAAGTTTATTACCACAGTACCGTGGCGCAGCACCCATCAACTGGGCCGTTATCAATGGTGAAAAAGAAACAGGCGTAACCATTTTTAAATTAAAACATGAGATTGATACGGGTGATATTTTATTGCAGGAAAGTTTTCCCATCGGCGAAAATGAAACTGCCGGAGAAGTGCATGACAGGATGAAAGAGATAGGTGCTCAGCTGCTAGTAAAGACAATAAAGGCATTGGCAGAAGGAAGCTTTACAGAAACCCCGCAGAATTCAGCATTCAAAATTCAAAATTCTGAATTAAAACATGCTCCCAAAATATTTACTGAAACCTGCAGGATAGATTTTTCGAAAACAACAGAAGAAGTGCATAATTTAATACGTGGCCTCTCTCCTTTTCCGGGCGCTTTCACCATGCTCAATGGCAAAACCTTTAAAATTTATAAGACAGAAAAACAAACTGGCCCTGTTACATCAGCACCCGGCAGTTTTGAAACAGATAAAAAAACTTTTTTAAAATTTGCCTGTGCGGATGGTTATGTGCAGGTAAAAGAATTGAAACTGGAAGGAAAGAAAAAGATGGACATCGGGGATTTTTTAAGGGGATACCACTTTTAGCTATTTTGATTTTTTAAAAATTGCCGGTATATTTAAACACATACAAATTACCGTTATGCCTAAAAATAAATTGAATATTTTCCTCTCTTATGCCCATGAAGATGAGGCCATGAAAGTACAGCTGGACAGGAGCCTGGTAATGCTGAGGCGAAGTGAAAAAATTAATGTGTGGCAGGACAAGGCAATAATTGGTGGTGATGTATGGGATGAAGAAATAAAAAATGCCCTGGCTGTAGCTGATATCATCCTGCTGCTCATCAGCGTTGATTTCAATAATTCAAAATACATCTGGGAGAATGAACTGAATGTTGCTCTGAAGCGGCATGAGCTTAAGCAGGTAAGGGTTATCCCGGTCATCTTACGCACCTGCGAATGGGGTGAGATGCCTTATGCAAAACTGCAGGCATTGCCAACCGGTGCAAAACCTATCAGCAGTTTTGCCGATAAGGACGAAGCATATACCGATGTTGCCAAAGGAATAAGAATGGTTGTGGATTATATGCTATCGCAATAAACCAGGCTGACAAAATATTTTAAATGGGTAACCGGTTTATTTTATTTTCAATTTTTCCAGCATGGCTTTACTGAATGCAGCTTTGGGTACTACCAGGCTTAGCGTATTGATGGCAAAATACCCTTCAGAAACATTTATGTACCCATCATCCGGCCCTACTTTTCCCCATGAATTTTTAACTATAAAAAAATCTTTTCCCGCTTTTGATCTTTCCAGGCCGGTAATATGCATTAAATGATCATCCTGGGTAGTAAGGTTCTCAAACAATGCCTGGCGCAGGTCAGCATCCCAAACCACTTCTTCTTTAGTACCATCGGAGTATGCTATTTTCTCATTAACCTTTGCATTACCGGCATCTTTATTACTTTCTACAGGTTTATTTGTATTCATAGCAGCATCAGCGCTTTCTACTTTCTTGTTTTTCTCTTTTTCTGCTAAGGCCTTTGCCTTTGTCCGATTCGAAGTCCGCATTGAATTTATGGAAGTATCGTATAACCCGGCGATACCCCTGCCCTGCATAAATCCGGTATTACTTACATCGGCATCCCACAAAACAGAATACCCACCGGTTATTGCATCTTTTGTTAACTGTATCATTTCATCCAATGGTACATTTATATAAGCGCCATTGCTGAAATTATCAGGCACTTCCAGTACAAAGGGCTCGTAAAAAGGGTGATGCGTAAAGGAGGTTATAAAAACATAATCATTAGCATTGAACTGAAGTGCTGTTTTTGCAAAACTTTGAGCAGTATATGTTTTTCCATTATAATCAAACTTTGCAGGCGGTTTTCCCAATTCATCATCTAATATTTTTACAAATCCATCCATCCAGTTTGCAGCTATGGGAATATGTTTAAGTAAACTATCCAGGTATGATTGTAAACTACTGACCAGTTTTTGATGGTTATGTGATTTTTGCCCTGGTTTTAATCCACTGTAAACTGATTCGGGCATAGCACCATAAGTTGCAATGGCAAGTATCTGGTTATGTCCCAGCCCCCCTTCTCCAAATTGAGCATGTCCCTGTCTTAAAATATAATTCCTTGCCTTTTCCATATAGATATTCCTGACTGTAAACATTTCACTCAGGTCAAATTCGCCCAGGTTATTTTTCAGGGCCTGGCTTTCAACCAATGACGTTGTTGAAAAGCTCCAGCAGGTTCCCGTCATTGCCTGATTTTTTACAGGCGTAGCAGGCACCTGTTTGATAACCGTAAAATTTGATCTGCCGCCTGTGCCCGTATTTGCTTTAATTAGATCATCCTGTGCAAATGTGAAAACAACTGTAATTAATGAAATGAGAAATAAAAAACCTTTTTTCATAAATTTTTATTTTGAATAATTAAGTGAACAATTAAAATTGGTTTCTGCTGCACCCAGTTCACTGGCAGCTGCGTTACTTATACAAATCATCAAACCATTATTCTGCTTTATATCCGGAATTGCATCCAACACTTTGGCAAAAACAGATTTTCCATTTGCAGGATTGGTAATTTTAATAATTGTACCGGGAGCAATATTATTATACAAGCAATAATATTTTCCATCCGTCCAGCCGCTGGTACTTTTAAAAACTCCGGCAGTGCCTTGCTGGTTAACCGGCTCCCCGTTAGCATTCTGCGATTCAAACAAAGTTTTAAAAACACCGCCTTTAAAATCTTTGCCGGTTGTTTTGAGCTCAATGATTTCTGTTTCTTTTACCTGTTTGGCAGGTTCCTTTTTCACTGTTTCTATAACAACAGGTTTTTCTATTTTTTCAGGTGGAACAGTTTTGGCTGCAGCATTTGAATAACCAACGATCAGCTTTGTTCCCTCATTTACCCCATTGCCAGTAAGGTTATTCCATTTCTTTATATCCTCTACCGGTACTTTATTATACAGTGTGCTTATATGGTACAAAGTTTCTTTTTTGCCAACTGTATGATAAATGGGTGTACCGGCTTCATTTTTTGTTTCAGCTTTTACTGCCGGTTTAGTCTCCACTTTTGTTATCGGTTTAGTTTCAGCTTTTATTACCGGGGGTTGAATTTTTGGGTCTTCTGCTTTTACAGGTGGTGACACCTGTTCAAGGGTTGTGCCTTTTGGCGGGATCTTTAAAACCTGGCCAACAGTTAATCCCTTATCATAGTCTATATTATTATAATTGGCAAGCACCCTTCCATTCACTTCATACAGGCGGCCAATGCTGCTAATGCTTTCCTTTAAGCCCACCGTGTGCATCTTGACCGGCGTTATGTTTTTATTTTTTTGTGCCATGGCCAGCATGGGCAACAAAAACAATGCAATTAATATTTTTTTCATTTTTCAAGAGGATTGTATTTGCAAATATGCAAAAATTAGTTGGTTTATCTGCCTAATCACTTGTTAAGAATACGCCATGCAGCAGGATAATAATTGTTAATCCGATTGGAAACAACTTTTATCCAGCCAATGGGCAATTGCTGGTGGGTTAGTAATACCCAGCCTTTTATAGCTGATTCAATTTTTATCTCTTCTTTACGCAGGTATTGCAAAGCAGTTTCTTTTCCTACTTCCTGCCTTGGTATTGCAGCGTTAATAATATTGCTCATCGCCAGCTCATGTGCAGGTATCAATTCATTACGGATCAATGTACCTAATTTTACGCCAGCTTTTTTTATGTATAAAGAATTTTGTATTACGGTAAGATCATCCTCTAAATGAATGGGTATGGCAATTGTTTCTTCATTTTGTTTTATAAAGAAAAAATCATCCGTATTGATCAAATAAGTTTTAAGTACTTCCATTTCTTTTGCTGATATTTTTTCAGGTTTCCTTTTTGCTTTTGATTTTTTATTTTTGACTTCATTATTTACGGCGGCATCAGAGGACATCTTCTTAAATGCTGCGATAAAAAAACCTTCGCCTTTTACTTTATCAGGATAAAAACGATAACCTCCTTCAGATTCAATAATACCCCAATCATTGGGAATTGAATATTGAATATTGAATATTGCCCGCCCGGATGACTCTGTCGGGCTGGCGTTTGGACGGGAATATTTTTCCTGCAGCCACTTACATATATCTTCATCCTCTTGTTTTGAATAAGAACAGGTGGAATAAATTAAAGCACCGCCATCCTTTAATGATGGCATTATATCAGCCAATATCCTTTGCTGACGTTGTGAACAGAGTTGCACATTATTTTCACTCCACTCTTCAATAGCCGCAGGGTCTTTACGAAATAAACCACTGCCGCTACAGGGTGCATCTACAACGATCACATCAAAATAATTTTGCAGCCGCTGAAAATCCTTTGGGTCATTGTTGGTAACAATCACATTGGCTGCTCCCCATTTTATAATATTCTCTGATAAAATATTTACCCTTGTTTTAATTACTTCATTACTTACCAATAAACTTTCTTTTGAAATAATGGATTGGATCAAAGTTGATTTTCCCCCCGGTGCTGCACAGAGGTCTAATACTTTTATTGGCTGGGACAAATCAACGGCTTGTTTCATGGCGTATTCTAAAAACATAGAGCTTGCTTCCTGCACATAATAGGCCCCTGCATGAAAGAGGGGATCTAACGTAAAGGAAGGGCGTTCTGTCAAATAGAAACCATTTGTACTCCAGGGAACAGGTTCATCTATTTTGAATTTTGAATTTTGAATTTTGAATTTTTCAGAGTTTAACCTTATGGAGGTAATTTGCCCTCCCTGCTCATGTACAGCTTTAAAAGCTTCCTCATTGAAATTTTTTAAATTTCGTAATGATTGAATCAATGCTGTCGGAAGGTTGCTCAATTATTTTATTTTTAATGTGCGATTGAAGTTAGCAGATAATTTTTATTTTCGCTGATACTTATTTAATCAACTTATCATGTCATTATTATTAAACCGCACTGTTTTTGGAGATCCTGCCAATGCAGGCAATACATTAACCCGTGAAGAGGCAACTCTTTTATTCACCGATTGGGTGAAGAATGAACGGCTGCAACTGCATATGAAGCAGGTGGCGCATTTAATGAAATGTTGGGCTGCAGAAAAAAAAGGATTGAATAAGGCTGACCAGTGGCGATGGGAAATGGCAGGCCTGCTGCATGATGCTGATTGGGATCAGTGGCCCGACCAGCACTGCAAAAAAATTATTGAAGAACTGGAAGTAAGGAAAATTGACCCGGAAATTATTAGAGCCATTGCCAGCCATGGCCCCAATCATTTTGGTGTGCAGCCCGAAACAAGAATGGACAAAATGCTTTATGCCTTTGATGAGCTGAGCGGTTTAACACATGCCTATAGTTTAATGAGGCCCGAAGGTTATGCCGGCATGGAACTGAAGGGCATTAAAAAAAGGTTTAAAGAAAAAGCATTTGCTGCCAATGTGAACCGGGAAGAAATTATGGATGCCATGCAGCGAGCAGGTGTGGAACTGGAAATAATTATGCAGTTTATTATTGAAAAACAGGGAGAGGTGAAGTGCGGTTAAGACTACCGTAGTTTTAAAAACTACGGTAGTCTTGTAAGCCACTTCCGATGTTTTTTTTGGCGAGACTTCCGATGTTTTGAAAACTTCGGAAGTCTTTCAAAAAGTCTCTCAACATCTTAAAGCCACTTCCCTTTCTTCCTGTCCCAGGTAGTGATACCAAATTTAAACTGCACCGGGTTGCGGAACTGGTTGGCGGCAGAAGCACTTACATATACACCCACTTTAAATTTACCCAATTGCCTGAACGGATATTTGAATACCCTTTCAATACCGGCAAAGGCTTCGGCATAACGGAGGTTATTTCTTTCGGGTGCAAATAAAATACCAGCGCCGGCAACTTCACGAAGTCCAAGTTTTTTTAAGAACGGTATCTTATTGATGATGGCACCATTGAATTCATGCAGGTAATGTCCTTCGTAAAAACGTTTAAAGACCGGGAAGGTGGAATCAAGCGATTGAAATGCTTCATTGGGATTTGAAAATAAGATGGGATCGCCACGGCGCTGGAATTTATAGTCAACCAAACGCAGGTCTTTCTGATTAAGATAGGAACCCGTTTTTAAAGTATAAGATGATGTGCCCAGCAATCCTAATTTAAAAGTTTGTTTGATACCAAATTCCAGGTAATCAAAATTTACTTTGCTGTTGAAGATACCGGGGATACCTTTTCGCCAGCTTGTATAAAAAGTTGGCCAGGCCGAACCGAGTATTATCTTTTCTTTGGGCTCCCGTATGTAACGCTGCCGGGGCGTATATTCCAGCCGCAGGGTTCCGTAAAAAGCGTTGTAGGAATCAAAAGCAACTGCCCGGTTATCCTCCAGTATGTCGCCCAATAAACTATCCACTTGATTATTGGTTTTATAATCACTCACCGAACGGCGAAAAGCCATATCCACATCCGAATAAAAAAATAATCCGTTCAGTAATTCAAGTCCATGGCCAAACCCGACTGTCTTGTTCAGGTAAAAATTACTTCGCTTCAGCATATTGATCCATGCATCGCCACTGTAGATATATTCAAAATCTTTTCCAACATGCACAGAATAAAAGCCCCGGTTAAAGGGATTGTACATCCTGTTCAATTGTATCTCACCATTTATATCTTTATTGCGGAATCCATAACTGAGGTCGCTGTAGATAAAAATATTTTTTCTCGATTTGTATGTTTTATTATACATCAATGGAAATACCAAACGGGCGCCACCAAACTGGAAAGGGTCATACATAGATAGCAGCGGCGGCAGGGCCCATGTCCTTCTTTTTATATGGTCATTTAAATTTTGTCCTTTGTATAAAATTTTTTGCCAGGTTATTTTATTGGTGACCCTGTCCATTGAATCGAGATAGGTTTCGGTATGTGTGGCCCGGTAAATACTGTCTTTATAATTTATGAACCTTACTTCCTTTGGGGTCAACGGTTCCGTACGGTTTGTTTGCCAAAAGTTACTGTCTCTTTCATAAGCTTCTTTGCTGGCAGAACTGAGTTCTACACCAAAATATTTTTTTTCAAATTGTTTATTCAGTTCAAAATTATTGTACGTAACAACGGTATGGCCCGATGCTTTTCTTTTACCCGATGCTGCATTATAGGTAAACTCCTGCCGTGTCATCATCCAGGCTTTATCATTAATAAGACTGTATTGCTGCTCTACTTCAAAAAAATCATACTCGGTTAAATGGTATTTTGGCAAACTTAATTTTGTATGCAGCACTACCCAGGAACTGTCGGCAATTTTTATTTCACCTTCTACCGTTGTATTACTCAGTTGACGTGGCTTTACACTAATGGTAAATATTTTTTGTCCATTCACAGTTTCTGTCTTTACCGTTTTAAAACGGTAAGCCAGCAAACCGCTATAACTAAGCGGCGATAAAAAAGGCGTTTGAGAAATGGAAGGAACAGTAACGAGGTTATTATAAAAACTAAAATCGCCTTCGGTTGCCGAAAGAAAAAACAAATTTTCTGTGTTGCCTCTTTTGGTTACACCTGTTCTTTCTTCTTTAATATTTTTTCCAATGCCATGATCTAAATTTATAGCGATCTCGGCCATTGCCATTTGGTTAAGCAGTGCATTGGCTTTTTTAATTTGTGCAAGCGAATCACTGTCCTTATTTTTTTTAGCTTTTTTTGGCGGCATCGAATCTTCCTCAACAGCTTTGATATACATTTTGCAGGAATAAGGCCCGGCGGCACTTTCAATAGCTTCTTTATTACGTATCACATTGCGGATAAATTCCTCGGCTTTATCCCTTCCTCTTACCATCACTTCAGAAAGACTGGCAGATTCTGCAAGCTCCATAATGATATTCTGTTCGGTTCCTGCTTTACGAACTACAACTGTTATTACCTGTGCTTTATAACCAATTAAAGTTATTATGAGATCGTACTTTCCTTCTTCCAGGTCTAATGAATAAGTTCCATCTTCTTTGGTTACTGTGCCCAGTTTAATGTCTTTAGCCTGCACACTGGCAAAAGCAAGAGGTTCCTGTTTACTATTGATTATTTTACCATGCAGCAAATGCGACTGGCTGAAAGCATTTGCAGAAAAAATAAATGAAGAGAAAAGTAGAATTGACCTCATGCAACAGTTTAGGATTATAGCTTATAAAAATGCAATAAAACTATTGATGAGTATGTGTAGGAAATGTTTATTGGATAATAATTAACAAATTTGATAGTGAAGGAAAAGTATGCTGTAGGACCTCATCCCAACCCTTCTCATTAACGAGAAGGAACTCGAAGGGGAAGTTTTTAATTTTAATCAGTCTTCGCAAATATCTCCTCCATTTCCTTCCCCTTCGGGGAAGGATAGGATGGGGCTACACAGCTTTTACTTCTGCACAAAGATCCTGCAACACTTTTTTTGCATCGCCAAATAACATACTTGTTTTGGGTTGGAAGAAGAGATCATTCTCTATACCGGCATAGCCGGGTTTCATGCTGCGTTTGTTTACGATAACATTTTTTGCAAGCTCCACTTCTAAAATGGGCATACCGTATATGGGAGAGTTGGGATCATTTTTTGCAGCCGGGTTTACCACATCATTGGCACCTAATATCAATACCACATCGCAGCTTTTAAATTCATCGTTGGCATCTTCCATCTCTAATAATTTTTCGTAACTCACATCTGCTTCGGCCAGCAACACATTCATGTGGCCGGGCATACGGCCCGCCACCGGGTGAATAGCATATTTTACTTCCACTCCTTTTTCGGAAAGTATTTTTTCCAGCTCATGGCAGGTATGCTGTGCCTGCGCTACTGCCAAACCATAACCCGGAACGATCATAACTTTATTAGCATAACTCATCAGCATGGCCGCATCTGCCAGGCTTATCTCTTTATAAGCGCCCTGTTGTTTGCCAGCGACAGCACCAGTTGTTTTATTTCCACCAAAAGAACCGATCAATACATTGATCAATGAACGGTTCATAGCTTTGCACATGAGCATAGTAAGCAATGTACCAGCTGCACCAACCAGGATACCACCGGTGAGCATGGCTTTGTTATCGTACATGAATCCACCACATGCAGCCGCCACACCGGTAAAAGAATTAAGCAAAGAAATTACAACGGGCATATCGGCACCGCCAATGGGCAACACAAATAATATTCCGTAAATGAGGGCAAAAAAACCGATCAGTATAAATGGAAGATAGATATTGCCGATATTTGAACGGTAAGCAAATACAGCAGATGCCAATATCAATACCATCACGATCATATTAACAATATGCTGTCCCTTAAAAGAAAAATCTTTTATCCTTCCGTTTAATTTACCCCATGCAATGATGCTGCCTGAATAAGATATGGTACCTATGATAGCGCCTGCCACAATAGTTATATAATAACCTACAGAAACGAGGTCGGCAAAAGGGGTACCGGGAGAAGCCTGGTGTGCCTTATAGATATGATAAAATTCGGCAGCAGAAATTAATGCCGCACAGGCACCACCCATTCCATTGAACAGGCTCACCATTTCGGGCATGGCTGTCATCTTTATTTTTTTTGCTGCCAGTGTACCTACCATACTGCCAATTATTATTCCTCCAAATATCCATCCGTAATTATGGAGTGGCTGCCCGTTATCTTCATATAAAAAAATGGTACCGATGATGGCAATCGTCATTCCGGCAGCAGCTATCAAATTTCCTTTTCGTGCTGTTAAAGGATTGGATAACATTTTAAGGCCAAGGATAAAAGTTATACTGGCGATAAGGTAACAAAGAGTGAGCAGATTCAATTCCATATCTTAAATTCTAATATTAAAATTCTAAATTCTAAAAAGGCAGTCTCTGATCTAATCTCCCAGTTTGCGTAAAATTGCAGCAAAAATCTTCATTAATTCATCAGCTTCTTTCAACAACAATAAACGTTCGTTTTCTAATTCCTTTGCTTCATAAGTTAACAGGTGCTTCAACCAGAGTATTGACTCTTTTGATTCTTTTTTACTAATTCGTATTCTATATCTTAAATCTTTATCTCCGAGTTTATCATTTGCTTCAATATAATTTGCAGCAACGGATCCTGCTGCTCTTATTAATTGAGAAATATACTCCCTGTTGATTATATCCTGCTTTAATTGCTTACACAAATCCCTGACTCTTAAAGAAAATCTTTCTGTTCTATCTTCCAGATCATATTTTCGATCTTCGCTCATTTTAGAATTTAAAAATTATTTTTTAGAATTTTTACTTTTAAACATTTCAAGCATCCTGTCAGTTACCACAAACCCTCCCACCACATTCAGCGTACCCAATATCACTGCAAGAAAACCAAGTATCAATGCAAAATAATTATCTGCTTCGGCCTTGCCCATTACAATGATGGCGCCGATAATTACTACACCATGTATGGCATTGGCCCCACTCATTAAAGGTGTGTGCAATACACTTGGCACACGTCCTATTACCTCAATACCAACAAATATCATTAACACAACTATGTAAATGATCTGTTGGTTTGCAGTGATCCAGTTTAAAATATTATCCATACAATCAGTTTATTAATTCTTTGATTCGTGCATTGGTTAATTCACCATTATGTGCAATACAGGTTCCTAATACGAGGTCGTCTTCAAAATTTAAATTGAATATGCCTTCTTTATTGATCATCAACTGTAAAAAATTCAAAACGTTCTTTCCATACATTTTACTTGCATCACTAGGCATGGTTGCCGGTAAATTCGAATTACCAACAATACTTACCCCATTATAAATTACAGTTTCATCATTCTTTGTTAGTTCTGTGTTACCGCCTGTTGCCGCTGCAATATCAATAATAACAGAACCATGTTTCATAGCACCCAGCATTTCTGTTGTAATTAATATGGGTGCTTTTTTACCGGGTATCTGCGCTGTGGTAATGATGATATCTGCTTTGGCAACACTCTCTGCAATTTTTGCTTTCTGGCGTTTCATAAAATCTTCACTCTGCTCCACTGCATATCCACCTGCCTTGCTGGCATCGGCTGCTCCTTCCACTTCAATAAATTTTGCACCCAGGCTCATCACTTCTTCTTTCACGGCAGGCCTTGTATCAAAAACTTCTACAATAGCACCAAGCCGTCTGCCGGTTGCAATGGCTTGTAGCCCGGCAACGCCTGCACCCAGTATCAATAGTTTCGCAGGTGGAATACTTCCAGCCGCTGTCATGAACATGGGGAAATATTTTGGGAACAAATTAGCTGCATACAACACAGCCTTGTAGCCGGCTATGTTTGCCTGGCTGCTCAGTATATCCATGTTTTGTGCACGAGTGGTTCGGGGTAACATATCCATACTGAAAACAGTGAGGCCTTTTCCAGCAAACTCTTTCATCAAACCTGCATTAAATAAAGGCTGATATACACCCAGGAGAATTTTAGATTGAAGACCTGCCTGTCCGGCAGGCAGGTTTTCGATTGAAGATTTATCAGGAGTATTTATAGATAATAAAATATCGCAACTCTGCAATAATTCATTTTTTGGTTTTATGGTTGCCCCGGCTTCAGCATATTTATCATCAGAAGCAAAAGCGGTAACACCTGCATTCTGCTCAACATATACCTCTACATTCCATTTTTTAAGGATTGCTATATGTTCCGGCAATAAGGAGACTCTGGTTTCGGGAGATGGTTCTTTTAAAACGCCAATTATCATAATTTGGATTGATGCGGCAAAGTTAGCGAAAATTGCCCCCATCCCCTAAAGGGAGCTATAGTTTTTAAGATTTTTACATTATTTAGAACCTAACCCTTAAAATCTAATGATGAAGTGTTGTGGTATTTTAAAATCGGGATTGATAAAAACAATACCAATGAAGAACAGGTCAATGGTTAAAGTTACAGATGGGTTTTGTTTAATTTCAGCCCAGGCAGCTTCCATATCAGTGCTCCAGTGTATATCATCAAATACTAATATTGAGTTTAGGGTTGAGTGGTTTATAAGTTTAGTAAAGTAATCCTGTGTTGGTTCTTTACGATGATTTCCATCAATAAATGCCAGGTCAACTGTATTGAGTTTTACTAAAAGTGCCGGTAAAGCGTCAGTGAAATCTCCCGTTAAGAGTTCAATATTCTTAAGGCCAACCCGATCGAAAGTTTTTTGTGCTATTTCAGCAATTGCAGGGGAGCCTTCAATGGTATAAACTTTTCCTTCGGGATTACCAGATGCCAGGTAGGAACTTGTAATTCCAAATGAAGTGCCCAACTCAACAATTGTTTCCGGCTTATAATATTTTACCATCCGGTATAAAAGCCGGGCATATTTTTTTGGCTTAAGCGATGACTTTGCCATATCAGCCACTACTCGCTTTTTTGTTTTGATGATTGCAGAGCCTGCACCAAAGTCTTCCACTTCTATTTGGGCGGTTTGTTTTAAAAGTTTCTGGCGGCCTGTTTCAATAACATCATACCAATCATAATTTTTTTTATCTCTCAAAACATTTTTAATAAAATCAAATACAAAGGGAGAATGAATGCCGTGGCCTTTTCCGCTGGAGGCGGTAAGGTAATAGTGAAAGTATTTTTTTGCTAATTGAAAACGGGAATACAATTATGAATTATAAGTTATGAATTATGAGTTTTTTCTTTCCCAGGTTTGAAACGAATAAGCAAAAGCATGTTTTGCATCAACCATAAAATCTTCATTCGCTGTTAGCTGCCATTTATTTTCATCTATTGTTGGGAAAAAAGCATCGCCATCAATGGTTGTATGCACCCTGGTCATATATATCTTATCAGCAAGCTCAATCGCAAGTTTGAATATTTCTCCACCGCCAATAATAAATATTTCTTTACAGTTTGTTTCGGCCGCTTTTTTTATTGCATCGTTTAAATCTGTTGCAACAACTGTACCTTCTGCATTCCAGCCGGGTTGTCTTGTAATTACTACATTAATTCTGCCCGGCAAAGGCTTATCAACACTTTCATATGTTTTACGGCCCATGATCACAGGCATGCCCCAGGTAGTGTTTTTAAAAAACTTCATATCATTGGGTAAATTCCAGAGCAACTGGTTGTTTTTACCAATTACATTGTTGGTGGATGCAGCGACGATGAGAGAAATTATAACAGGCATAAGTAAAAAATAAAAATTCAAAAGTAAAAATAAGGAACTTACCTGCTTCCGCAACTTTTGAATTTTGATTTTTGAATTTCTAATTCTTGAGTATCTTAAACTCAACACGCCTGTTCAGTTGCCGTCCATCGGGATTATCTGAGCCATCGGGGTTGGTATTATTGGCTACAGGCTTGGTTTCGCCATAACCCTGTGATATGATCCTTGTGGCAGTAATTCCTTTTGATATGATGTATTCCCTCACAGATTTTGCCCTGTTAGCACTCAATGTCATATTATAATCATCCGAACCTTTACTATCAGTATGTGCACTCATTTCAATTTCAACATTGGGATATTCATTCAGGAATTTCACCACCCTGTCCAATTCCACAGAAGATTCCGGCCTTAAATTATATTTATCAAAATCAAAGAATACATTATTTAACCTGAACACCTGTCCAATTTCTATCGGAACCAGGTAAAGGTCCTTGTGAATTTCTTTATAGCCTGCTTTTATCAATGAATCTAAATTCAGGTTCTCTGATATGGCAAAAAATTTATCGGCCGATGCCCTGATGCTGTAATTCTTATCATACGGCAATACAATTTTAAAGGAGCCGTCTATCGGGCTTGAAACGCCATTACCTGCTTCTGCGCCATCAGGCAAGGTCTCGTAGATCAACGATGCAGTTAATGGTTGTTTTGTTTTTGCATTATATACATTTCCACTCACCAATACCACCGGGTTTGGTTTTTCCCTTTCCAGTAATTTCACCCGTACAATATCACTGGCACCAAAAGATCCATCACTTGATGTGAGATAAGCATATTCTCCACCGGCATCCATAGTAAAAAATGCTTCTGAACCTTCGGTGTTGATGGGCCTGCCTAAGTTTACAGGTTCACTCCATTTGGTCCAGCTATCATCAAGCCTTTTACTCATCCATATATCATTTTCACCAATCCCTCCCGGCCTGTCGCTGCTGAAATAAAGTGTTACGCCATCTGATGCAATAAAAGGGCTCATCTCGTTATAATCGGGCAGGTTTATTTTTTTTCCTAAACTTTTGGGCGCTGTCCATATATTATTCCCTTCCAAAAAAGAAACATAAAGATCATTTTCAAAACTTCCTTTTTTATCCGTCATGTAAAATAACAGCGTTTTTCCATCATGGCCCATGGATGCACCAAATTGCGGCGTTGTACTGAACTTCTCAAAATTTCTGATCCGTAGCATCTCAGCATTTGTCCAGCTATTGTCTCTACGCTTATGGATCATACTTACCCCCATACCATAATATTGTCCATCAATAAATGAACCTTTCAGCAATATCGTATTCAGATCAGGCGATATCCAGAATACAGCATTATAATGTGATGCATTTACTTTTGCGCTTAAATGTTTTGCAGGTGACCATTTGCCCAGGCTATCCCTCATGGAATACCATATATCCTGTGAGTTGGGCACCGTGGCATATTGAATATTAGCAGGATCGTTTTGGCGAATGAAGAATAAAAGATTTCCATCAGCAGAAATAGTGGGCCGCATTTCGGGGTTATCTGTATTAATCTGCTCACCTAAATTTTCTACTTTGATGATTGTGGTTTCTTTGATCACATTTTCCTTCTGCTCTTTTAAAGTAGTATCCAGCACAGGCTGTGCTGTGGAAGTTAAAATAGAAAAGATAAAAAAGCCGAAAGTAAAAATTATTTTCATAAGATATATTTACCTTATGTAACAACGAAAAAACAGGAGAAATAATGTGTAGAGCGTAATATATTGTTAGCAGAAGTTGCTTATTTACAGCAGTCTTTTTATAATAAATGAAAAAGGCTTTATGTCTATGAATTCTTTAAAGTCTTCCCCTTGGAGGAGATCTAGAGGGGGCTATTAAACAGCTACCGGGGCCTTTATAGCAGGATGACTCTGGTAATTCAGTAATTCAAAATCTTCAAACTTAAAAGCAAAAATATCTTTTACTTCCGGGTTAATTTTCATTTGTGGTAAAGGAAAAGGAGTTCTTGTTAATTGTAATTGTGCCTGTTCAAAATGATTGCTGTATAAATGTACATCGCCAAATGAATGAACAAATTCTCCGGGTTCTAAATCGCAAACCTGTGCAATCATCATCGTTAATAAAGCATAAGATGCTATGTTAAATGGTACTCCCAAAAATACATCTGCAGAACGCTGATACAATTGACAGGATAACCTGCCTTTTACCCCCCTCTCCTTTTGGAGAGGGGTTGGGGGTGAGGTATAGAATTGAAACAAGCAATGACAAGGCATCAGTTTCATCTTCGGCAGGTCGGCCACATTCCATGCACTGATGATCATTCGCCTGCTGTCTGGATTATTTTTTATCTGGTGAATAAGATCTTTTACCTGGTCAACTTCTACTCCATCTGCACCTTCCCAACTGCGCCATTGTTTACCATATACCGGGCCAAGGTCGCCATTCTCATCAGCCCACTCATCCCAAATTTTTACATTATGCTCTTTCAAATAACTGATGTTGGTATCCCCCTGTAAAAACCAAAGCAATTCGTAAATGATACTTTTAAGATGGCATTTTTTTGTAGTGACCAATGGAAAACCTTCAGCCAGGTCAAACCGCATTTGATAACCAAAAACGCTCCTTGTGCCGGTGCCTGTGCGGTCACTTTTATCTGTTCCGGTATCTATAATATGTTTTACAAGTTTTAAATATTGCTGCATGGCTGCAAAATAAGTGAAAAGTTAAAAGTCCTGAGTTAAAAGTTATCAAGGACTCTTAGTATTCCAGAAATTCCGCAAACCATAAACCTCAAACTTCAAACCCAAAACCGTTTTTTGTATCTTTGCGCCGGAGAAATTATATGAGTAAAAAAGGAAAAGTTTTAATGGCCATGAGCGGCGGTATT
>JBDTUK010000096.1:0-6530 GCA_040007795.1 Ferruginibacter sp. | reverse complement strand
TGAGCGCTTTAATAATAAGATCGAGGCTTTCAAAATTTCTTGCTGCTTTGCCACGGCCACCATAAACGATCAGGTCATCGGGGCGTTCGGCTACTTCGGGATCAAGGTTGTTCAGGAGCATCCTTAATGCGGCTTCCTGTATCCAGCCCTTGCAGGAAATTTTATTGCCGGTTGGGGTTTTGTATTTAACGGCGTCGTATTTTGTCTGAACCATGATTTAAAAGATTTGACTGATTATTCTGATTTTTGTGTCACGGAGTTACACAAAGATTTTTACAAAGTTACGCAAAGAGGGCTTTGTGAAACTCTCTGTTATACTTTGTGTGCCTCGGTGGAATAACTTCAACTAAATTCATTAATATTGAATAAAATTTTATTTACCCTAACGCAAAATAGGAATTTCTTTACATAAAATCCTGCCGGGTAAAATACCATTTATGATTGCTTAATTTAATACTACATGAGTTTACATATAAGTGCTGAAAAAGGAGAAATTGCAAATATCGTTTTATTAGCAGGTGATCCTTTACGGGCAAAACATATAGCATACAGTATGCTGCAGGATGTGAAATTAGTGAGCAGCACCCGGAATGCTTTTTATTTTACCGGAACTTATAAAGCTGTGGAGGTAACTGTGGGTGCAAGCGGAATGGGCTGCCCTTCTATTGGTATCTATTCTTATGAATTGTTTAATGAGTATGGGGTAGAATGTATCATACGCATTGGAACAGCCGGTGCTTATGAAGAAACAACCAAAGTGTATGATGTAATTAATGTTGATGAAGCTTATAGTGAATCAACTTATGCCAGCGAAGCTTTTGAAATTGCCGGCAACCATATTCCACACCAGGGCATGGCTTATGAACTCATCAACGAGACCGCTTCTAAACTGAAGATGCCGGTTAGAGCAGCCAATATTCATTCAAGCGATGTTTTTTACAGGAGCAGAAAAGGAAAACCATGGGTTGCAGCAGATCACAATTGTGTAGCCGTGGAGATGGAGGCATTTGCGTTATTTGCCAATGCAAAATACCTGAAAAAGATGGCCGCAACAATCGTCACTATTTCTGATATCATTCCAACACATGAGAGCATGTCGGCAGATCAGCGGCAAACTTCATTGGATAATATGAGTACGCTGGCGCTGGAATCTGTGGTGGCGATCAGTAAACTGATTTGATGATTTGGAAATTAGTTGATTTGAAGATTCATTCGGGTTGAAGTGTATGTACATTTCCAAATCATCAAATTACCAAATCAGCTCTTTTAATAAACTCAACAGACTTCATCATATCATCATGCAATATCCTGTCCGCTTCATTAAATGAAACTTCTTTTCTGAAAGCGGTTACAATTTTTTCCAAAGTTGCAGATGTTTTTAAAGGCCTGCGATATTCCAATGCCTGAACAGCAGTAAGTAATTCAATGGCTAAAACTTTCTCTACATTATCCACTACCCTTTTACATTTAGTAGCCGCATTGGCTCCCATGCTCACATGGTCTTCCTGGTTATTGCTTGATGGAATGGAATCTACAGAAGAGGGTGTGCAAAGTTGTTTATTCTCACTCACAATACCAGCAGCTGTGTATTGCGGTATCATTAAGCCCGAATGAAGGCCGGGATTCTTTACAAGGAATAAAGGAAGGTTTCTTTGTCCGCTGATGAGTTGATATGTTCTTCTTTCTGATATGCTGGCAATCTCACTCATAGCAATAGCTAAAAAGTCTAAGCCCAATGCCAAAGGCTGGCCGTGAAAATTTCCACCGCTCATTATCAGATCATGATCCGGAAAAATATTTGGATTATCGGTTACGGAATTTATTTCTTTTATGAAAACACTCAACACATAGTCAAATGTATCTTTTGTGGCACCATGTACCTGTGGTATGCAGCGGAAAGAATAAGGATCTTGTACTTGTGATTTTTTTTGTGCCGCAATTTCACTTCCTTTTAATAGCTCCCTGATGGCTGCTGCTGTATCTACCTGTCCTTTGTGTGCACGGATAGCATGAATATTTTCATGCAGTGGTTCGGTAGTACAATCAAAAGAATCAAAACTGATGGCAGCAATAATATTTGCCCATTTCAACAATCTATCACATTGAATCAGATTGTGCATACCATAAGCACTCATGAATTGTGTACCGTTGATCAACGCAAGGCCTTCCTTACTTTTTAGTTCAATGGGTTTCCAGTTGAATTTTTTTAATGCATCTGCAGCAGGCATTTTTTTTCCGCCGTGATACACTTCTCCCAAACCAATCAGCGGTAAACTTAAATGACTCAATGGTGCAAGATCGCCGGAGGCACCCAATGAACCCTGCGTATAAATAACGGGGAGCACATCATTATTATGCATGTCCATCAAACGCTCTGCTGTTTCTATCTGCACACCTGAATGGCCATAGCTTAATGATTTTATTTTCAGTGCTATCATTAGCTTAACAATATCGGTCGGCACTTCCTCCCCCATGCCACAGGCATGGGATTGAATTAAATTTCTTTGCAGTTCTTTTAACTGTGCTTTGTCTATCTGTACATTTTGTAAAAACCCAAAACCGGTGTTAATGCCATAAAACAGGGCATCAGAATTATCCATCTTATCATCAAGGTATTTCCTGCAGGCAGCAATTTTTTCAATTGCAGCAGGCGGCAAAGAGATCTTCATCTTTTTTGAGAGCAGGTCTTTTACCTGCTGAAATCCGGTATGATCATTAGCTAAGGGTAAATGGGTATCACTCATCTGTATTTTCAATTAGTTTGGCCAATCGTTAAAAAAATATACTTGTGCTACGCAGCTCTTACAGTATGTTGATTAAATGAACGTCCTGTCTTTTCCTGAATAAACTAAAAAAATCTGTTTACCCATTGAGCGAAGTAGTAACTTGGTCAAAGCTAACACAAAAACTGCTTTTGATTATGGGATTATTAGCACTTGCCATTGCCCCCGGAATTGCTATTTGTCTTTTCATTTATTTTAAAGATAAATACAATAAAGAACCGCTTGGCTTATTGATATGGCTGTTTATATTGGGCATGTTCAGTACTATTCCAGCAGTGATCATTCAAATAGCTTTTACTAAACCGGCAGAGCATTTGGTGGGTGAAGGCATTTTATATACAGCCCTGTTTTCTTACCTCATTGTGGCACTGGGTGAAGAAGGCAGTAAATTTTTAGTGTTAAGAACCTTTTCATTTAAACGAAAAGCTTTTGATGACCCTTTTGACGGAATAATTTATGCAGTGATGGTGGGTATGGGTTTTGCCACGCTGGAGAATATCGGTTATGTTATGGAGCATGGTTTTGCCACAGGCATTACAAGAATGTTCTTATCGGTTCCGGCACATGCCACATTTGCTGTACTGATGGGTTATCATTTTGGCCTTGCAAAATTTGACCCTGCTAATCGTAAGAAATATTTTATCCTCGCCATTTTCTGGCCTGTGCTTTTTCATGGTACCTTTGATTTCTTTTTATTTTTAGGCAAGACATGGCTGCATTTTGGAGGAGCCATAATTTCATTTATTGTAGCTGTAAAACTTTCTTTAAGGTTGATCAGAAAAAAACAACAAATATCCAAAGATCACCATGAAGGAATAGATTCGATAACCGGAAATAACCATAACATTTTTTAAAACCAATAATTTATGAAAGTTCTTTTTTTAAAATTTATTTTACTATTGATCACTTGCCTTACCGGCTCCATAGTGAATGCGCAAACAGTTAAATTACTTAACTCCGGCAGCAAAGCTTCTTTTCGTGGGCTGAGTGTGGTTACAGATGATATTGTTTGGGTAAGTGGTACTGCAGGTACAGTTGGCAAATCAACTGATGGCGGCGAATCATGGAAATGGATGGCGGTAAAAGGTTTTGAAAAAACCGACTTCAGGGATATTGAAGCCTTTGATTCAAAGACAGCCATCATTATGGGCATTACTTCGCCGGCATATATTTTAAAGACCACAGATGGCGGAGATAACTGGAAAGTGATGTATGAAAATAAGGATACCAGCATGTTCCTTGATGCTATGGAATTTTGGAATGAACAATCAGGAATTGTGATTGGTGATCCGCTTGGCGATAAAGTATTTATAGCCCGTACGTTTGATGGTGGCAATTCCTGGGGTGGCATCCCTTCTGAAAATATCCCGACTGTTGATAAAGGCGAAGCATTTTTTGCCAGCAGCGGAACCAATGTTAGAAAATTATCAAAACAGGAAGCAGTTTTTGTAAGTGGTGGTTTGCGTAGCCGGTTATTCATCCGGGATAAAAAAATTGACCTGCCACTATTGCAAGGCAAAGAAAGCACCGGAGCAAATTCTGTTGCTGTAAAAAACAAGAAAATTTTAATTGTTGTTGGTGGAGATTTTACTAAGAAAGATTCTACCACTAAAAATTGTGTAATCACTTTAGACGGAGGTGCAACTTTTATCATGCCCGTTGTGGGGCCACATGGATATAGGAGTTGTGTTGAATATCTTGATAAAAAAAACTGGATAAGCTGCGGATTGAACGGCGTTGATTATTCAACAGATGAAGGACAAAACTGGAACTGGATAAGTAAAGACAGTTTTCATGCCTGCCGCAAAGCAAAGAAAGGTAAAACCGTTTATTTTTCGGGTGGCAACGGAAGGATCGGAAAACTAATTATGAATTAAGAATGATGAGTTATGAGTTTTTTAAATCAAAGCATAGTATTATAAATCCGAAAGCCTCCACTCCTAATTCATAACTTATAACTCATAATTATGGCCTTACTTTTTAAAAGCAAAATACACCGCCCCCAGTATCAATAAAAAACTCACTACCTATTTCCAGTGAAAGGGTTCTTTTAAATACAATACAGCAAACACTGTAAATACTACCAGCGTAATTACTTCCTGTGTTATTTTTAGTTGAAAGCCGCTAAAGCCATTTGCAAAACCAATTTTGTTGGCCGGTACCATAAAACAATATTCAAAAAATGCAATGCCCCAACTTATTAGTACCAGTTTCTATACAGGTAGATCAGTATTTTTTAAATTACCATACCAGGCAAATGTCATAAAGATGTTGGAAGCGGTAAGTAATAAAATTGTTTTCATTTCATTTATGATTTACAGGCCAGTACAATATAGTAATCCCATAATTTTTTTTGCAAACATTTATATTGAAGATAAGCTGTCCGCACATTTTTTTTCCCCAATTCGGTAGCGCCTGGGTAAAAGATGCGATAGAGAAAACCCAGGAATGCTCCGGGGAAATAAGCCCTGTATAACCGTTTTGCCGAAGGACGTATAGCTTCTGTTGCATTCTGTAAATTTATTGTTGCAAAACCTTCAGCTAAAAGCATGGTTTCAAATTCCTCAATGGTTGCAAAATCTTTTACTGCCCAACCACTGGCCCATTCCTGTAATAATCCTTCATCTTCTCTGGCTAAACCGGGTTGTTTAAAAAAATCAGCCAAGATGAGCCGGCCACCAGGTTTTAACAGCCGGTAAGCCTCTTTAATAAACTGGTCTTTATCAGCAGCATGACATACGCTTTCAATGGCCCATACCACATCAAAGGAATCTGTTGGGTAACCGGTAAAAGTAAAATCTTTTGATTCAAATTTAACCTGGGTATCAACGCCTTCTTTTTTGGCCAATTCATTAGCAGTAGCTACCTGTTTTTCACTCAAACTAATTCCGGTAACGCAACAATTTTTATGTAAGCCAAGCCATATTGATGAACCGCCGATACCACAACCTGCATCCAATACTTTGTCACCTTCGGTAATGCCGGACAGGTCTGATAATACTTTATTGATATTGATCAATGCCTCATGAAAGTTTTTTGTAGTGCTGTTCCAGTAGCCATAATGCAGGGAACGGCTTTTGTTGAGGTTCCAAAACCTTCGATAGTGTATTTCACTTACATCATAATACCTGGCTATGTCTTTGTTGGAAAACATTTTTTAAAAAAGGAAGATAGAGCATACGAAACTATAAAGAATTGAAAAGAGTTTCAATTCTTTAGTTCTATCCTGTATCGGGAATCTAATGGCCGTGTCTTATCTATGCCCGGTTTCTGCCGAAAATAATATTGATCAATGCAAGCAATACTACCGCACCTATAGCTGCCGTTAAAACATAATTAAGCCAGGGGGTTCCTGTATTTATATGTACGCCTAATTTTGGTAAAAGCCAATATCCTATAAATCCGCCAACAATACCTACAACAATATTACCCAGTAATCCGAGGCCACCGCCCTGGAAAACTAACCCGGCAAGCCAGCCGGCTAAAGCGCCTAAAAGAAGAATAATGATGATTGATTGTGCTTCCATGATGATTATTTTAAGTGATAGGTTTTTTTTAAGATGCCAAATGTCTCATACTGGTTGCATCCTTAATTCAAACTCCGGAAATCAACAGGCACTAATTTACTCACACCCGGCTCCTGCATGGTAACACCGTAAATAACATCCACCGCACTCATCGTCATTTTATTATGGGTTACAATGATGAACTGGCTGTTCTCACTGAATTTTTTTATCATCTGCGTGA
>JBDTUK010000095.1:0-35756 GCA_040007795.1 Ferruginibacter sp. | reverse complement strand
GTATCTCTTCCAAAAGCGCCGGCATTATCCGTAACTCTTAATTCAAATTGATAAACGCCCTGGGTGAGTCCTGTAACTGTTGTTCCGGCAGCGTTAGGATTTGTGATAGTACCAGCAGCTGGTCCCGAAATTTTAGTCCACAGATAGGCTGTAACCGTTCCATCAGGATCAGTGCCACTACCGGCAAGTGTTACAGAGTTGGCTGGTAAAGTAATAGTTTGATTAGGACCTGCGTTGGCAGTTGGCGGTATATTTCCGGCAGCAGGATTAACGGTGACCTGCATTGTATCTCTTCCAAAAGCGCCGGCATTATCTGTAACTCTTAATTCAAATTTATAAACACCCTGCACCAGTCCGGTAACAGTTGTTCCGGCTGTATTTGCGTTAGTAATAGTACCTGCAGCCGGTCCAGAAATTTTAGTCCATAGATAAGCAGTAACTGTTCCATCAGGATCGGTACCACTACCTGCAAGTGTAACAGAGTTGGTAGGTAAAGTAATAGTTTGATCAGGTCCTGCATTGGCAGTTGGCGGTGTATTCCCGGCAACTCCATATTCAGCATAACCCATATCAGGTGCAGCTCCATTAAATGGTAATCCAACATTCACACCTGCGTCAATACAAGGAGATGTTGCCTGTAATGTATAAAAACCACTGCCAACAAACAAAGGGTTAACAGCAATATTATTGGTATAAGTATAATTGGCAGGATTTCCACCAGGCCAGCTCGGGGCATTACCATTACCATTATTGAACGCATCATTATGTGTAAGCATCATTCCGGTAATATTGGTATTACCGGCACCGGCAGTTCCCTGTATCCAGGGTCCCGAAAATCCGGTAATGATATTATTCCTGATGTACATGCCTGTTACATTACCATTTCCCTGGGATGAGAAATCAAAAGCAACCCCAACCGGATTACCAGTTTGTGCTACAATTGTATTATTGTAGACCTGCAAATTATTTATCTGTACGTCATCGGTACCCTCAGAAATCACCCCTATAGCAAATTTGTTACTAATTCCCGAGCCATTATAAATATTTGAAAACAGGTTATTCCTGACAATGTTATCAACTATATAACTGTATCCTCCTGTTGGTGCAGGGTTGGTTGGGTTATTTCCACCAGGATCATTAACCGCTCTTGTATTAAAAGTTACTCCGTATGTTTTGTTATTTATAACGTTGTTTTCAATAAGGATCGATTCTGATCTGAATTCACATATGATCCCTCCTTCAGATTTAGTATTCTGTACGGCATGTGTTAAATTATTATGGTGTATCCATACGCTAAAAGGATAAGTACCCTTATAACTGTAACTTAAGTCAATAGAACCCTGGATGGTATTGTTGTAAATTTCAACACCACGTGGATTAAAAAGCTCTATACAAAAATCCCAATCACCACCATCACCGGGGTATGTACCAACATAGGGAGCTTTTGTAAGAATATTATTATAGATCTTTACGCCATTCAGCCATCCTTCATCCCAATATTTAATCGGCCAGCCATTTTTAAAATTTACTCTTTGATTCTGAATCATTGTATTGTCATGAATCTCCATACCAAGTTGTCCACCTATGTTTAAAAGTCCACCTCCATAAATACCATTATTCTGCGCAGAATTTAAAACAGTGTTATTATAAAACTTATTACCTGTTGCATGGTGACCAGGATCAGAGTGAGGGTCAGTAGCATCATTACCATCAAAAACAACACCCCTGTCCCTGAAGTTTATGATCTTCATGTCATGAATAAGAACATTACTTCTGCCATGAACAGAAATAGCCCACCATGTTTTATTATTAGTTTCACTTACATACTGTCCGTCAAATGTCATTCCCGAGATGCTCTGGGCACCATTGGTATCCTGCGGAGAGTCAAGGCTCAAAAAAATTGACCATTGACCGGTTACAGTACTATTAAGAATAGTTGTAGCAGCGCCATCTCCTTCAACACTTACACCTTTCGCAAGGTTGAGTGATTGCGTTTCGGTATAAGTACCTGCATTAACATGAATGATATCACCCACAGTGGTTACTGTTGATGTAGCTTTGGCTAATGTTTTCCAGGGGTTGGCAGCAGATCCATTACCTGTTGCGTCATTGCCCGTCGGGCTGATATAGTAGGTGGTAGCTTGTGTAACACCGCATATGAATAGCGATATTATCAGTAAAAATAATTTCATAGAATATTGATTTTTATTGGATGGTTATTTTATTAACGTAACGTATGTGATTTTAGTATTTGATGTATATCTTTCTAAATAGGCCATTAAAATAAAAAACCTGAATTAAGTATAAATACTCGATTAGCTTGACATAATACCAACGGTTATCCTGTTTTATACCCTGGTTATATCAGGCTTTTAAAACTGATTTATATATAACTCTTGATTAAATGTATAAGCATGTGAAAATGGATATTTACGGATTTAAAATTAAGCTTTCAGGAAAGCCGATTCAAAAAGGATTTATAAATGTTAATAAACCCAATTGATTTGTGAACAAAGTTTTCAATTAAATTAACGGATTATTCTTCGTTCGATCCTACAAAAATCAAACCATAATTTACATGAAGCAAAAAAAAGTATATAAAAATCATGAATAAAAATGGTTTTTAAATCCTGGTCACGCAAAATAAAAACCATTATGCAGGAGACTTTGGGCGCCTGTTTTAACTACCTAGCGACCGTAGAAAAAGCAGTTGGGGTAAAAATAAAAATTGCGGTCATAAATTTTTCCTTGATAATTTTTTAATTCCGTTTCTAAATTTTATTTTAATACATGCAATAAAAATTAAATAATTCTGTTTTTGAGAGTTATTAATTGATTTGAAAATTCATTGAAAAATCAGGCCATCATCCCCGAAAATAATAGGACCAGGCTGCTTTGATCAAAAATGAAGCGTTTTCAGGCTAATTACAAGGTAGAAAACGGGATGAATATTTTATTTGTTACATATATTTGTAAAAAAGGCATATAGATGTAGTACCTGCCCAGAAATAAATGTGATTCTGTAATTGATCACTTGTATTTTTGACCAGGAATTTAAATTGATAGTTGTTTATTTAATATAGAGCACTGTTACCCTGTATGAAAAGAAAAACATTTATATTAACCACTACTGTTGCAGCCCTGGCTGTTGTTTCAATACCTGTTGTCAGGTACTATAATAAAAGATCAGGATCATATAACCCACTGACAATGCCCAATGACCTGAGCCGGTTTTGTGATGAAAAAACTGTTCGTGAAATTGGGATCAGCTACAGGAATATGGTGCCGGCCGAAAATGAGAAAAAAAAACTGACAGAATTACTTTTAACAGACTATGACGGTAAAGTAATTGCCAGTTCAGATAAGGATAAAATATTTGAATTGCTGGATAAAAAAACCCTCACAGACTTTTCCGATTATAATAAACTGCAGGTTATAAACGGATGGATTATTTCAATAACAGAAGCACGGCAATGTGCACTCTTTTCTTTAACCTAGAATTTAATAAAATATGCACATTGATGCCAGGCAATTAGACAACCAATCTGTAATTGAAGGAGATATTTGTATAATAGGCGCAGGGGCAGCCGGTATAAGTATAGCCCTGGATTGGATAGATACACCCTATAAAGTAATTTTATTGGAAGGCGGAGGATTTGAGTATGATGACAGGGTACAGGAACTTTATAACGGAAAGTTAACCGGGCATCCATATTATCCGATGAAGGCAAGCCGCTTACATTATTTTGGCGGAAGCACCGGACACTGGGGTGGTATGTGCTCCACTTTTGATGATATTGATTTTGTAAAAAGAGATTGGGTAGAAAACAGCGGATGGCCAATAAGAAGAGAAGACATTGTTCCTTTTTATCCCAAGGCGCATGACATTTTAGACCTGGGCCCTTATGAGTGGGATGCACAATACTGGATAAAGAAAAATCCCATCTTCAAAGAACTCCCTTTTGATAAAGATGTTCTCTGGAGCAAAATGTGGCACTTCAGTCCACCTACCAGGTTTGGTACAAAATATAAGGATGCAGTGGTCAATGCCAAAAACATCCACTTATATACTTATGCAAATGTGGTGGACATTAATGCTACAGAAAAAATAGATTCTGTTAAACAGGTAACTGTAAAAAATTACGCCGGTAAAGAACATACGGTTAAAGCAAAACATTTTATCCTGGCCTGTTGTTCTATTCAAAATGCAAGGGTCTTGTTATCCTGCAACAAGCAGGCTCCTAAAGGATTGGGTAATGACAATGATCTTGTGGGCCGTTATTTTATGGAACATGCAGAAATAAAATCAGGAGAGATGTGGTTAAATCATTCAGACCCGTTGATGCTGTATAAAATGATCCTGCAAACAAAAGTACGGGCCGAGATTGCCATATCTGCAAAAAAGCAGGAGGAATTAAAAGTGCTGAATGGATCTATTTCACTCATGCCGCTGGAATGGTCTAAAAATGCTATACCATCTGTTAAACTATGGTCACATGATGACCCACGTAAAAGTCTTGATAGCCTTCATGAATATTCCAAACTGGATAAGAGGAATTTTTTCCAGAGAATTTTTTCCACTAAAGATCTTTTCCAGGCATTTGGTTTGTTTACCAGGGTGGAGTGTGTTCCCAACCCTAACTCAAGAGTTGTATTAAGCGGCGAAAAAGATGAACTGGGTATGCCAAGGGCCAACCTGTTTTGGGCATTATCCCCAATCGATAAAAAAACAGTGTACACCATTAATAAGCTTTTGGGCCAGCAGATCGGTGCCGCCGGGTTGGGCCGTGTTAAGCTTGCCGATTACCTGCAGGATAAAGATGAAAATTTACCGGATTATACCAGTGGAGGATGGCATCATATCGGCACAACCCGTATGAGTGAAGATCCAAAAACAGGTGTGGTAGACGCAAATTGTAAAGTGCATGGCATAGATAATTTGCATATTGCCGGGGCATCTACTTATCCAACCGGGGGCTGTGTAAACCCTACATTAACCTGTGTTGCCATCAGTCTTCGTTTGTCTGATCACCTGAAAAAAAATATGAAGGCTATAGTTTAATGCTGGAAGGATATAACTTATAACCTGCCCCCCTGTTGAATCCTTTTTTTAGAAAACCTTCTTCTTTTCCATTGATATAATCCCCAGGCTGCCATAACAAGCAACATGATATAATAGAGGCTGTCGAACAGGTAATGTTTCATGAAGTAGACTGGAATTAATACAATAGCTGTTGCAATCCACCAATACCAGCTTTCCACTTTCTTGTTTGACATTGCCCATAAGGCTGTAATAGCAGTGGCACCTGCAAAAGCATCGCCATATAAAATAATATCCGGCGAAAAAAATGTTTTATAAAAAGTCAAAACAAAAAAATTAATTACAAAGAACAGGGCAAAAAATGCAAACTGCATCATCCATTCTTTTTTCGTGGAAGAAGTAATGCGAACGATCCTGTGCTTCTTCCGGTCCCTTTTCGACCATACTGTCCAGCCATAAATAAAAAATACCGCAAAGCAAATATTTACCGCAGCATTCCCATATAAACCTTTCTCAAAACCTAACAACGTATAAATGGCTGTGTAAATTAAACCTATGGGGAATGCATATATTTTTTCCCTGCTGCTAAACCATAAAGAAATAAAAAAAGCAAGTAATGCAATACATTCAAACAGGGAGATGTTTTTTATTTCATGATAAAGCGGCCTTACTATCTGTTGCATAAAATTAAAACCCGGGCTTGATGAAGATTTATTTTTAGTATTGTTTTTGAATGTATAGTTGGCGGGACTTCCTCTTACATAAAGCGGGTTATTATTATTACCATTATCCGATAAGGTATTGTTTTCAACCAGCAGGCTGTCGATTACAAATGCAGGGCTTCCCAGGATGCAGGCCACGCTAAAATTTGCAATTATGTTGTTTTGAATTTTTACATTGGTTGTTGAAGTTTCACCCGTAAGCTCAATTCCATAATAAGGGGCATCTTTGGTATTTGCGATGAATTTATTACCATAAACAAAAAAATTGTTTATGATATGATCTCCTGTTCCATCGCTTGAAAAATTAATGGCATACCCGCCATGGCTTCCATTGGCCACACCGATATTATCGCAAATATTATTCTTAATAGTTACATCGCTGATAACGCTGCCGTCCCTTGGCGTAAAATATATCGGAACTGCCAGGTTTCTCATCTTATTATTTTCAATGATCGCCGTTTCGGTTTCATTCTCCATGGTTATGCCGGTTTCAACCTTTGGCTGTAAACTGGTTGGCCCCAGAATATTATCATGAATGTATATGCTATAGGGATAGGCTCCTTTTACCTGGTGACTAAGATCAATTGAACCGATAATTGTATTATTGTAAATTTCCAATCCCGATGTATTAAAAAGTTCCAGTGCAAAATCCCAGGTAGTTCCGTCGTAAGCCTGTTTGGTTATTTTATTATTATAAATTTTGCAGCCTTTCAAAAAACCATTGTTACAGTATTTAACGGGCCAGCCATTTGTGCCCTTTGCTCTGCCCGTTTGAGAGATGGTATTATTATATATAAGCATTCCGTCCTGTCCGCCAATTAGAAGGCAGCCTCTTCCATAACCATCAAATTTTGCGCAATTGGTCAATATATTATTATAAAAAGAATTCCCGGTGGCATATATCCCCGGGGCCTCCTCATTATTATCGCTTCTGCCGGCAAAATAAACCCCCGATTCTTCAAAGTCGGTGATCGTGCAATCATGAATGGAAAAATTTGAACGTCCTCTTATTTCAATAGCCCAGGAAGTTGATCTTTTATTACCATCTAATTTTATATTGCTGATATGCTGGTTGCCACTGGTTCCTTCGGGAGATATAGCTATGATGATGGCAACAAATTGCCCGGTTAGCGTGGATTGAATTATTGATACATCAGCACCATCGCCTTCAATACTCACCCCAACAGCAAGGTTGCACCTGGCTGTTTCTATATAAGTTCCGGCTGCTACATGAATGATATCGCCTGCTGTCCTAATAGCTGAAGTTGCTTTGTATAAAGTTTTCCAGGGACTACCAATGCTACCGGTGCCTGAAACATCGTTGCCGGTTGGGCTGATATAATAAGTGATTGCATAACTGGTTTGTAAAAAGAATACCAATAGCAGGGTAGATATAAATTTCATGAAAGGCTGATTATGCTTAGGCTTTATAAATAAAGATAATTATTTACAGATAATTTTAGCGGAACAGTTCATTTCTGTCTCGCCAGTACATCTAAATTATTATAGGATCTGTCACCAAGATACCGTTGAATGGCCAGGAGGTTTTTGGGATCAGTGAAAGCACCTAAATGATAATGATGGTGCAGGTCGGTACCTACCAATGATGCCAGGTCTTTTTCAAGAATAAATTTAGCTGCTTTTTTAGCCCCGCTGCCATAGTAACCGGTTAATGATAAAAGGTTAACCTGTAACAAAAAACCCATTTCCTTCAGTCGGTAATACTGATCAAAATTACGGTGATAAAAAAAATAGCGTTCGGGGTGAGCAAGTATGGGTCGGTATCCTTCGGCCAGGATATTGGATATGATTGCCTCCAGGTTAACGGGTGGGGTAGCATAAGAAATTTCAGTGAGTAAAATATTTTTGTGCAGGGTTAATAATGGTGCCTTACTTCTTAATAGACCTAAAAAATAATCATCTATCATATATTCTGCGGCAGCCGAAAGCTCAATATTTATTTTAGCTTTTTTGCAGGCAATCTTTACTTTTTCCAGTGCATTCTTTATGGTTTCGGGCGTGTTCCTGTACATATCTCCAATAATATGCGGTGTAGCAATTGATTTACGGATGCCCAGGTTGTATAATCCCCGTATTAATTCTATTGAGGTCTCTATATCCGGCGAACCATCATCAATCCCCGGTAGAATATGAGAGTGAATATCTAAACTAACAGGCAACTTGCCTGAAAAATGAACTGGTGCTTCCCTCTTTTTAAAAAGATTAAACATAATTACAATTGCTGTGTTTTTTCAGAATCACTTTCATGCAGGTTAAGCCCGGGTATCAATAGTACGAATTGTCATACTTCGTTATAAAAATACAAGCTACTCTTTTTTATCTTCAATCAATTCAATATTCTTCTTATCAAAAACAGCTGTCAGCTGCAACCCCATACTTTCTATTTTTACACTGGCCTTGTTACCCGAAACCTCCAGTAATATACCCTGGTAATTCATCAGTACGCCGTGTTTTATTTTTACCGTTGAATTAATAGAAGAGGTTTCATCAACTACCTCAATACCACTGAACTCATTTAAAAACTTCTTTACTGTTTCAATTTCACTTTCTTTGATCCTGGCAGGCTTACCTAACCAGTGCACATAATTTACAATGCCGTTTATGTTCATCAGATCCCATTTTTCTTTTTCTTCTACCTGAACAAAAACATAGGATTTGAACAAAGGCTCCAGCACAATTTTTTTCCGGTCGCTCCACTGCTTTACCACTTTATTTAATGGACAGTAGTACTCAATGCCTTTGGCTTCCAGCAATGACGCTACTTTTTTTTCCCACCGTGGTTTTGTGTACACGGCATACCAATACCTTATGTCTTTACTCATGGTTTAAATTCTTTTTTATAGAATCTGCACTTGATTTATAAAAGCGGATACTGGGTTGGATCTACAGGGCTAAGATAGTTTGTGTGTGCGCTAACGGCCAACACCCGGCACCACCGGCAAACTTTCATTTCCTGTTTCATTAACAGATTGTACTGCAAAAAAATAATTATCTTTTGAAAAAGGCAAACGAATTTCTGTTTCTGCAGTAAATATTTTCTTTTGCCAGAATGCACTGGTGGTTTCTCTTACCAGCACATAATAGCCTTTTACCTTTCCGGTTCCCGGGGCTTTCCAATAAAGATAAGTGCTGTTGCTTAATTTTTTCACATCCATTTTTACCGAGTCGGGCATAGATGGCGCTTTGGCCAGGTTAGCCAGGTTGGCCAGGTTCATGCCCGTGTTTTTACGCAGGTATTCATAATCTATATATTCTTCAAGGTCGCCATACTTAATATTATTTTCTGTCCTCACATCCTGGTGCTGGCGGGTATAATTTTCATTCATTTCTGTAATACGCACTGCTGCATAACCCCGCTGCACATATGGTGTATGATCGCCGCCACGCAGGAAACGGTCATTGCGGTAAATCAATACCACTTCTAAATTATCTACATAACGTTCACCCACTTCTTTTACATAGCGGGCAAGTTGCCTCGACTTTCCATCATTCTCCAAACCCAGGCTGCGGATGTTTACCGCATTTTTTTCTGTTTCATAAGCCGGGAGACCTTCACTGAACACCCTAACTTTTGTATTGTTGATGATATTGGTTTCGTTGCTGTTGTTGCTGCCCATGATATCATTGTTGAGCACGGCCTCAATATTGCGGTTTGCTGCCTTTGCTTTTTCACTCATAAATGTTGCTCCAAGTAATCCCTGTTCTTCGCCACTTACAGCTACAAAAATAATTGTAGCAGGAAAATTATGTTTACTCATTACCCTTGCACATTCTATGACCGCTGCCGTTCCACTGCCATCATCATTGGCGCCGGGTGCATCGCCTGCACGATCCATTACGTTACTCCGCATATTGTCAAGGTGACCGCTTATAAGAAAGATGCGGTTATCGTTCGGATCGGTCCCTTTCAATGTGGCAACTACATTTCCTAAAAGCAATAATCCATCAACCCTTCGGCCATCTGGTTGTAATGTGGTGGTATCGATCATTGCAGATAATCTTCCGCCAGATTGTTTTGCAAATTCAGTGAACCTGCTTAATACCCAGTTCCTGGCCGCACCAATACCCCGGTTAGGATCGGTTTGTGTGCTTAATGTATTTCTTGTACCAAAGGCCACTAATGTTTTTATGTATGATCTTAAAGAGTCGGGTGATACTTCTTTTACCATTTTCTCAATCTCAGGATCTCTTTGAATGATGGTTTGTGAAAATGCATTATAAAAAGAAAACAGCACTACTATAAGAAATACATGTTTCATGATCCGGGGGGTTAAAGTTAAATATACAAAGAATCAATTGAAAGAGTTATACCAGCCCTAATATGAATAAGGATATGTTTTATTTTAAAAAAAAGCTGTTATAATAAGTGATCAGGGTAGCATAATCCGCATCGGACCTGCCCGACAGATTTTTGCTGCTGATGTATTGATCTAATTCATCCTTCTTGTTTTTCAGCATATGGGGGAGTGCTGTGATTTTCTTAATGGGAGAAAAAACTGAATCAGCAAGAAGAAAATAACTGTTTGTAGTAACAATAGATTGTTCGTACGTTGCCAGCCCATAAGGTTTTGTCTCGTTTATAATTTTTGCAGCATGTTTATATAAAGTCACCCCGCCCGACACCATTACCTGGTACCAGCCCCATGCAATTTTACCGGTGCCATTTATAAATGAAGAATGAACAAATTCATATTTCCTGCCCGAAACAGAATCTATAAGCGTAACGTTTTTTATTATTGAAGTAGCGATCATCTCTTTACCTTCCGCATCCAGGTAAAGTAAAGAATTATCTATCAGGTCAAGTTTCAGCCAAAGGTTTTCGTATCCATGGCCATCGCTCAGGTCAAGACTCCCTTTCATCCATGCTTCATTAAAATAGGGCGTGCCTGATACAACCCTTACATATTTGGTACTGGACATAGGTTCGCCACCTACTGTATAGAACTGGCTTGCCGTGATCCTTACATCTTCTTTGCCAACATCAATCACTTTTGTTTGCTGACACCACCCGGCTAATGCAGGCAAAAAGAATAACAATGATAAAAGACGTTTCATGGCAGAAGGGGCTTAAAAAATCTCCTGCTTAAATATACAAATCTAAATCCGGATAAGGGAGAAATTAAATGAGGTCTTTCTGAAAACAAACTCTGTTTTCTACATTTTTATATTGCCTGTAATTTGAAATTAAACGGTAACCATTTTTTTATAAATCGCAATTGCTTCAGGTTGTTTTTTACCTGCTTCTAATATGCATCTTTTATAAGCTAACCTCCCAGCCCATTTTTCCAGGTCAATATGTGATAACACGAAATCGGGGATACTCACACAAGCCCGGTTTAATGCCATCCCTGTAAATCATTTCTCAAATAATTATCTTTGAGTTATTGCATGAAACTGGTATTGGCAATGCGGAAATGCTATCTGCCGGGAATAATGCAGTAAACAAAATTATGACTGAAATTTCGGGCCACATGGTTAAAGCGTTAAAAGCAACAGTCAACCGGTTTGATTCAGCAAGTCATGAACAGAAACGACAACTCCTTGCCCGGCTTTCTGAAAATAAGCTACCGTTAAATAAAACTTTGATCAGTTATTTTGAAGTGTTGCTTTTTATCTGTGCTTTTCCACCCGATAAAAAAATACTTGCAAAGGCTGAGCAGCAGTTGCTACGGATAACTTCCTTTCTGAAAAATTTTAAAAAAAATAACACTGCATTATTTACAAATTCCGGCATGCCATTCACAGCGTATGTTTCCAGATTCTCTTATGACTGTGTTCAGTGGTTGATGAATCATCCGGATTGTAAAACAAGTATCAATCAATTTGAAGACGGTATATTCGAACTCAATGATGTATTAAAAATAACTCTTCCTGCTTTGGAGAAAAGTGAAACAACAGCAGGACTTGACAATGTAGCCTTGCTTGAAACACTTTCGGTAAAAAAGGAAAACCAACTTTATTTTTTGATAAAGGAAATAGGAAAGCTGGATAAACGACCGGGTGTAACAGATCATTTTTTTGATGGTCTTGGAATTCAAATTGAGACCATTCCTAAAAATAAATTATTTTCAAGAGTAAATAACCGCTTACCAAATCCTAAAGTGTTTTTTCACCGGGAGATATTGCGGAAATTTGATTATGTCCATTTATTCAACAAAAAAATTGCAGCACCGGTAAATTTAAGTGCTACACAAAAGGAAAAGAATATACTTGTTGTAAAAAATGCTATGGCGCTTAAAGACAGGGAGACCGACCCGGTAACCTATATGGATGAAAATACATTTAGGTTTTATGAACTTGACCGGGGAATTGCAGTTGCTATTTATGGTATGCTGCCGCAAAGACAAATGCCGCTGGAATCCTATGTTGGTTATACCTTATTTAAAAATGGGTTTCCTGCCGTTTATGGTGGTGGATGGGTTTTTGGCCGCCGGTCGGATTTTGGAATTAATATTTTTGAAACATTCCGTGGCGGTGAGTCTGGTTACATGATGTGCCAGTTATTGCGTGTTTTCAGGCAGGTATTTCAAATTGATTATTTTGAGATTGAGCCATATCAATTCGGCCTCGACAATCCTGAAGGAATTGAATCGGGTGCATTTTGGTTCTATTACCGTTATGGTTTCAGACCATTGGAAAAAAAACTGTTGAAAATTGCGAATGGCGAATTTGCTAAAACAGCAGGCTATAAACATTATCGCACTCCTGAAAAAACACTTATAAAATTTACTCAAAGCAATATGGTATTTAACCTGGGCAAAAAGATTCCGGTTGGAGTTTATGATATAAGCAATAAAGTTATTCGCATGATACGGGTACAATATCATGGCGACAGGGGAAAAGCCGAAGCAGAATGTGTAATAAAATTTACCGAAAAAACAGGATTGAATACTTCTTTAAATGAACACGAAACACATGTGCTGAAGGAAGTGGCCATGTGGGCAGAGGCTTTAAAAATAAATGAAAGAAAAAAACTTGACCTGTTTATTCAGATGGTGAAAATAAAACCTGCAGACCTTTACGGCTATCAGCAATTGCTGCTGCAGTTTTTCAATGAATAATAAAACCCTGGGATAGATAATTATTGCAGGGTTGATTACCGGCCATTTGCCATTTTAAATGTTTTCCAGTCAACACCAATCCTGAATGTTTGATATATACGCACATCATTAATGGCGCCGCCATAATGATTGGTGGCAGAGTGCAGTACCCCGGAGGGATAGGCCACCATCCGGTTAAAGCGATACCCTACCCGGTCTATCTCGGTCCATTTTTTCCTATTCTTACTTTCTGTTTCAAACTGTTCACGCAGGTCCGCTAATTTAATTTTAAGTTTTCTTGCATTACTGGCAAGAGGAGGGTCACAAAGTTTTGTTTGTTTATGCATCCATAAAGAGGTGCCGCAATCGAAGGGTAATCGGGGAGTGAGATAGACCACAACTGTAATATCATTGTATGGCATATCGGAATGTACACCTGGCACTTCTTTGTTCTTTCCATGAGAAGAAGCCTGGTAAAATACTCCGTTCTCATCCAATGGATTTGTATCCCAACGGGTAATTTTTATACCCAGTATCTTTTCCAGTTTTCCTTTAACGCCGGGTTCATGGTAAACGGATTTACTCCTCAACCCGGTATAATAACGGGGTTCATGAAAGACATAGCTTTTTGCTGCCTGGTATACTTTTAACGGATCATCATAAAAATCATCTTTTACAATGATAAACCTGGAATAGGATAATGTTTCCATTTATATCATTTTGAATTTTATAAAAATAAAAAAGAGTCATTAAAAATTCTAAACATCCGGTGCCAAACTGTAAAATACTTACCAATTAATAAAGAAAAACATGATACTGGTCATTTTAATTATTGATAAAGATTATAACCCTTTCATTCCAGGCAGATACAAACCAGGGAGGGAAAGAAGAGTGGAGAGCAGCATCAATCATTTCTTTAATGCGCTCATGGTCCAGATAGCGCCTAAAAAATCAATAGCTCCAATGCCAATCAATATAGGTGATGTGTATTTCAATAATACAAAAGCAATAAAGGATAAAAAAACAAACGTTCTTGTTGGTACAGTCAGTTTAATGAATGCGGTGTTGTTTTGTACGGCAGTGCGATGATAATAATAACCCAGGCATAAAGCCAATACCCCCACAATGCGTATCCATACTTCGTTTGTTTCGGGGAGCTGTAATGTTTTAAGAAAAAAATTAGGAACGGCTATTAAAGTAATACCCATTACATACAGGTAAAAGGCAAAATAATATACCGAACGGGCTGCAGCTGTCATAATAGTTGGTTTTAATGATTAGAATTTAATGAACTGTACCTGATAAAAATAATAAATTTTTTATGCAGTCCTGTTCCCATCTTCATAAATGGCCATCATGGCCTCTACACTGTCTTTCAATAAAACAGCCGCTTCATCAAAAAAATTGTCTTTATTTTTTTTGGAAGCCTTATTGTCTGTCGACTTTTTTATAGTAGCCCTTATTGTATCGAGATCGTCAAAAAACACGGAGACATTTTTTTCGTAAAAAGTATTTACCGCTTCTATGTTTATTAAAATGGTTTCATATTCGGCCACGATGCTGTTGATGTCCTTTACGTTCTCTGTGGAGTGCCTTCTCGGTATCCTGTTAAATAATGCTGTTAATGCTGTTGCTGTTGAATTCATGTATTGCCGTTTTTTTTACTGCAAACAAATGTACGGTAAAGGAAGAAGCATAAAAGAGATAACACGATCCCGGTAGTATGCTATATTATTTAAACAATTCCGGGTGTTGTTTATTAAAATCTGTGGCATCCTGGAAAGCTTTGGCAATAGCCAGTAAAGTTGCTTCGTCATATAGCCTGCCAATTAATGTAATACTGGTAGGCAGGTTATTTTTATTTACACCGGTTGGAAAAATTACAGCCGGGTGACCGGTAAGATTTGTGATCGCCAGCTGGTTTCCGCCATACGTTGGGCAGATAAATGCATCATAATTTTTGATCACCTCATTTACTTTTTGCATCAGTATATAGCGATGCCGGTAAGCATTGATATATTCCACTGCAGGAATAAAACGTGATGTACGGAATTGATTGGGCCAGTCACCCTTGCGCTGCCTCGTCAGCAAATCATCCATATCGCCACGGGTAAAATCATCAAACTGGGCTGCACATTCAGCACCGATGATAATGCCTACGATGTCGAAATTATAAATGGTTGAATCCGGGAAATCAACTGGTATTAAAGTAGCGCCCAGCTTTCGGTACACATCCAATACTTTCATTTCATTGCCCAGTGTATCTGCTGCACCAAAATAGTTTTTAGCATAGGCAATTTTCATTTTTGTAAAGTCTGCTTTGCCTGTATAATTAAAAGGCATATCTACAGCACATTGATCTAATCCATCTGTACCATGCAAATAATTAAATACCACCGCAGCATCTTCGGCACTGCGGCAAATGGGCCCTACTTTATCCAGGCTATAACTCAATGCCATGGCACCCGTACGGCTGGTGCTGCCAAATGTAGGCCGCAAGCCTGTTGCACCACAGGTATTGGATGGGGAGATAATAGATCCCAAAGTTTCGGTACCAATGGCAAAGGGAACCAAACCGGCAACAGTAGCCGCTGTTGAACCGGCGGAAGAACCGCTGGATCCTCTTTTTAAATTCCAGGGATTCCTTGTTCTTCCACCATACCAGTAATCTCCCATGGCCAATGCACCCAATGTGAATTTTGCAATTAATACGGCGCCTGCATTTTTTAATTGGGTATAAACAAAAGCATCTTCATCAATGACCTGATCTTTATACGGTGCAGCGCCCCAGGTGGTCTTTGTTCCTTTTACGGCAAACAGATCTTTCAACCCATAAGGAATACCGTGGAGGGCCCCACGGTATTTACCGGCTGCAATTTCTTTATCGGCCTGCATGGCTTGTTGAAGGGCAATGTCTTCGGTAATGGAGATCACACATTGCAAGGTATCGCCGAATTTTTTTAAGCGTTCAATAAAAAACCTGGTAAGCTCAACTGAGCTTATTTTTTTGTTTTTTAAAAGCGATGCCAGTTGAAGTATGGAATAAAAAGCCAGTTCATTTTTATTTGCAGGCACAGTCATATTGTTTGGAATATCCCATTTCACCGGGTTTTGTTTATGGTTGAACTGCATGCCCGGTAATACGGGGCTTTGCCAGGTGCTGAGTGGTACACTGTTATCCAGTTTGTATTGCCGCATCTTTTGGTATTCCTTCATATTGCTTTTTACATCATCAAATAAAGAATCCCTTTCGGCAGGCCTGAACAGCAGGCCCATTACCCTTTCAGCAGCAGGTAAATCATGAATGGTGAGGGTATCCTGCGTAAAAGAAACAGCAGGCATACCAATAAGCAGCACAAAAAAAAGATGTTTCATGTAAAGGGTTTTAGACTGTTAAGCTACTCAATTAACGGTAGAAGGAGTATTGTTTAAGTTGTTATTTATTTTTTGTGATGCTGACACACTAAGCATATTATCTTGCCTTGATGCAAAAAGAAACCAACAACTTTTTGTTCCGACGGGATCTTCATATCCCGGCCCGGTGTGGTAGCATGATTAATGGACTAACATTATTTTACTGCTACCCTTTAATCCTATAGTACTTTGTAATGTTGAAGAGTAAATATTGAGATTCTGTAACGGATGGTATTGTTTATTTTTTGAAGAACAGGCCTTTATAAATTTGCATCGTTTTTATTCTTCGGGGTCTCACCCACGCTGTTTGCTTTGCTGCGAAGAAAACTTAAAGTAATGAGAGTATTACCTGCCACAGATACGCTTTGCTACTTATCTAAGCCGAATATCTGCAACTGTGGGGATTAATTTTATATGGCCGGCTCCGGAAAATCAAATCTCCTGTAGTGCTGCGAAAAAAAGATATCACTGAAAAAGTCCCTGATCCTTGTTTTTAAGGAGGAAGTATGTAAGGACCTGCTCTCAAAGTATTCGGCCTTCATCATTTTAAACCGGATAAGTATCTGGTTATTGGATGAGGCCTTTGTTTTAGAAAAATGCGATATGGACTCATCATGGATAACCGTTGCTTTTCCACCCAAGCAGATATGGTAAGCACTGCCTTTTTGATAATACTCCAGACTGGCATAAAAATCCTTATCAATATTTTTTGCATGTCCCCCTTTGCAGGAGCTGAAGAACCAGATATAGCCTTCGTCATCTGTCCTTAATGTAGAAATGATATTATCGGGTAACTGGAAACCGGGGTCAATACCTGTTTTGAACCGGGCTATCTTTATTTCATTGATCTTTTTCTGAAGGAAGCTGAGGTTCTCGTCTTTCGTTAGCATAAAATAAGGTTTATAAATTTTGGCAGAAGGTACAAGGTCCGTCCTTTTCCTGGCAGTACTGTTACACAATTATGATAACAAGTTGTAAGATTCCTGCTCCTTGAAAAGACAAGCAACTGGTATTAGATAAAGCCCTGGTATGTGAATTCTATAACTAAATAGGTCCTTTATATAACTGTATCCGGTCCTGTCTATATGCTTTTGCCACGATTTTTATAGGATATTGGGCAAAACGGCTGGATCTTTATCCTGCCCCCTCCTTTAAATAGTTTATGTTGCAACCACATCCCCCTGTCCCGAGTATTTCGGAAGTGACCCCGCAAACTGTACGTTCTCTATTTAATGATTGAAGAAGAAGGGAAATGTAAATCTTTTTATAAAACGACGCCCCGTTTGGTCTCCCGACCAACGGGTTTAATGGCCGGCACTTTTTTTATGAAATTAATAAGGCCTTTAAATTTAAATAAATGAAGAAGCAGTATAATATTTGCCGTTAGCCGGAGACCAGATGTTACCCTGCCGGGAAACACCTACTGCGGCGATAAATTGTGCCAACACACCGTTAAGCAGTTCTATATCCTTCATTCAACAGTAAGATTGATCGTTATCACTGTAGGGTCATGATCGCAATGCCTGCCTCTTCCACCGTGGTTATCTTTAAGGGTGATAACAACCGTTTCCTTGTCCTGCACTTTTGTAATGATGGAAAAATGGTACATGCTTTTTGCAGTGGCAGGATCTAAATCTATCTGGCTTACGCTGAAGTGTGCCGCCTGTGTGGTAATAGAAGCCACATCATCGGCATCTCCATAAATAGCCGGCTCCAGTGTATACGTGCTGCCAGAATTTACGATTTCATTTAGGGTGATATATTTTGTTTCCTGCCCTTCTTTTTTGCAGGAACTAAGTAAAAGGCCAGCAAAAAAAATGACCAGCGGAAGCAGTATATATTTTTTCATAAACGTTTGCTTGTATGAACGTACTGAAATTGACGGGTAAACCATAAAATGAATTGCAAACCGGAAGTTAATGAAGAATGATTGCCGCTGGTTGGAGAACAGGCAGCACGTTGGTAAGAACATCGACGGCAGCAAAGAATAACCTAATTGATACGGTTAAAACCCCTGCTGTCATCATAACCCCGGTCTACAGAATAAATTTCATTATTATCCATCATTTGCCGGATTGATTTTTTTGTAAGTATGATCGTATTGCTGCTGTCAAAATAATCATCCTTTTCCGACATGCTGGCTCTGTTATAGTACATGTAATTATTTTTCCAGGCCAGTATGGTATCAGCTTTTATTTTACTCAGCCTCAAAAAATAATACGAGGCTATTTTGGGATTGGTTATCGTGTACACATCACCCACATGCGGATCAGCAACAAGCTTTTCTTTTTCTTTTTGACCAATTACATTTATTACACTTACCAGTATTACCAGTGCACCAATAAGTATAAGGCCACTAAATAAATAAAAAGCTGTTTTTGTTTTAGTTTCATACTCCTGCAAAATTGCTCTTGTTAATACCGGTTCGCCGCAGTTGTTACAACGCATGCTTGCCGTTTTACCGGGCTTTGCAAAAAATGGAATAAATAAAAAGTGATAATAATCCTGGTACACCCGGATTTCCATATCGAAAGCCTTACAGCTTTTACAAGGTTGATGATGATCGCTATATTTTTTGACCCTTCCTGTTTTTGTACCATAACTCCCTTTGGGTAACCACATACTATTTTTATTTTAGCTTTAAATTTTCAAAAACCCGTGCATGCTGCAGATAAATGTATAATTAAAAATTGAGACCTCGCCATTGGTTGGAGACGAAACAGGCAGGCACTTGTGCCGGTAGGGGTTATTCATACCGCAGGGCTTCGATAGGATCAAGCCTGGAGGCTTTTTTTGCAGGATAAAATCCAAAGAAAACACCTGTTACCGAACATATCACGAAGGATAATATGACGGAAGACTGCGTTACAAGTGTAGGCCAGGAGAGGAACAGCGTTACTAATTTGGCTGCACTGATTCCCAATATAACACCAATGATACCACCGGTGATACTGATCAGCATCGCTTCTGTTAAAAACTGTAACAGGATATCAATTCCTCTTGCACCAATGGCCATTCTTAAACCAATTTCTTTGGTACGTTCTGTTACAGATACATACATGATGTTCATGATACCGATCCCCCCAACCAATAATGAAATGGCAGCAATGGCGGTTAACAATACCGTAAGCAATTGACTGGTTGAACTCATGGTGCTGATCAGCTCTGCCTGTGTACGGACAGAAAAATCATCATCTTCTGAGTTTTTCAGGTTATGGTTTGCACGAAGAATGGCGGTAACCTCTTTTGTTGCCGCATCCGAACTGTTTTCATCAATGGCAGATGCATAAATATTCTGAAGATAATTTACAGCAAGAATTCTTTTCTGAACAGTTGTGTAAGGTGCCAGTATGATATCATCCTGGTCCTGGCCAAAAGTGTTCTCACCTTTCTTTTCCAATACGCCAATTACTTTAAAAGGAATTTTATTGAACCGGATGATCTTACCCACAGGATTTTCTCCACCGGTGAAAATATTAGTTGAAACAGTTTGTCCCAGCAGGCAAACTTTATCCGAGCTGATCACATCATCTTCCGTAAAAGAAATTCCTGATTGTAATTTCCAGTCACGAATGTCAAGATACGAAGGGCTTACTCCCTGCAATGAAGTTGGCCAGTTGAGCGATGCGTTGATGGCCTGTCCCCGGGTAGATACTGCCGGTGAAACAGCGGTGATATAAGAGGATTCTTTTTCTATGGAGACTGCATCTTCAACTTTCAATGTTTGTAAACCGGAAGAACCCAGTCTTGCACCACCGCCAACCGTGCTATTGCTGAATGGCCTTATAGTTATCATATTTGATCCCATACCTGATAACTGGCTGCGGATACTTTGTTTGGAGCCTTCGCCGATTGATACCATCGTAATCACCGCACCAACACCAATGATAATACCCAACATGGTAAGCGCCGTGCGTATCTTATTACGGAACAATGCTCTCCACGCAAGACTTAACAGCTTAAAAAAATTCATGATGATCTATATTTATTTTTCATCTTTCTCTACCGGCAATGCTGCCAATGCTTCACTTGCCGAGCGTACATTTTCATTCTTTATATCTTTAATAACCCTTCCATCTTTTAAGGTAACAGTACGGCTGCTGAAAATTGCAATATCAGGTTCATGCGTTACAAACACAATTGTCTTACCCTGTTTGGTATTCAACTCCTGTAAAAGAGTCATGATCTCGTAAGATGTTCTTGTATCCAGGTTACCGGTAGCTTCATCAGCCAGTATCATTACAGGTTCATTTACCAACGCCCTTGCAATGGCAACACGTTGTTGTTGCCCGCCTGATAATTGATTGGGGAGATGATCAATGCGATCCCCAAGTCCTACTGCTTCCAAAGCATGTACAGCTTTGTCACGACGTTCTTTTGTGGGTACATCGGCATTATACAAAAGAGGCAATTCAACATTTTCAAGCGCAGATGTACGGGCCAGTAAATTATATGACTGAAAAACAAAACCAATTTTACGGTTACGAAGTTTTGCCAGCTCATTGCGTGACAGGCTTTTTACATTTACTGCATCCAACAGGTAATTTCCATCAGTCGGCTGATCAAGGCAACCCAATATATTCAACAACGTGGTTTTGCCTGAACCACTGCTTCCCATAATGGTTATAAACTCGCCGGCATCTACCGTAAATGAAACACCTTTCAGCGCCTTTACTGTTTCACTCCCCATTTTAAATTCACGTTTCAGTTCACTTATATCAAGAATTTTATTTGCCATGTCATTGTTGATCCCATTTTTTATGATGATCGCTATTATTATTGAGGCCTTCTTTGGTTGTTATTTCTCCTTGCCGGCATAAAAGGACTTTTAGCAGCTTTGGCAGATGCGGCATCTTTTTCCAGTACTTTTTTATATCCTGTAACTACTTCATCGCCTTCCTGTAAACCGGATACTACCTGCACAATTGTTTTATCATCCAGCCCGGTAGTAACAAACTTTCTTACCATTGTCACACTGTCTTTCATGATCCATACAATGCCTTTGCTTATTTTTATTCCGCTGCTATCATTGCTTTCCTGCGTTTTGTTTTCACGCCGTCCCTTACCTGTTCTTTTTCCCTGGCCGTCCATACCGGTGATATTATATTTCTTTCCCAGTATCGAATCAGGAGTGAAGATCAAAGCGGCTGCGGGAATTATCAACACATGATTTACTTCTTTTGTATAAATGGTGATGTTGGCCGTCATCCCTGGTTTTAATTTCATATTGCTATTCGGTGCATCAATAATAGTTGTGTACGTAACCACATTGGCCGAAACGGATGATCTTAACCTGATCTCTTTTACAATGCCGGCAAAAGTATCAGCAGGAAATGCATCTACTGAAAAAATTGCACGCTGCCCTTCTTTCACATTGCCAATATCGGCTTCATCCACAGAAGCCTGTACCTGCATTTTCGTAAGGTCTTTGGCTATGCTGAAAAGAGTTGGTGTGCTGAGGCTTGCCGCAACAGTTTGCCCTGCACTCACACTGCGTGACAGGATCGTACCATCAATGGGAGAATAGATATCTGTTAATGAAAGATTCTTTTGTGCAGTTCTTAACTGTGCCGTGATGCTGTTTACATTATCTTTCGCTATGCTGTATTGATAAGATGCTGTTTCCAATTCTGCTTTGCTGATAGCACCTACTGTATATAATTTATTCTGGCGTTCATAATTACTTTTCTGATAAACTACGTTGGCCCTTGCCTGCTGCAACACAGCGCTGTATTGCTGTACCTGTGCTTCCGTCAATGATTTATCCATTTGGGCAAGCAGTTGCCCTTTTTTTACGGGAGAATTAAAATCAACAAACACAGCTTTAATAGTACCGGATATCTGGCTGCCAACCGCTACCGTATCAACAGGCTGCAGTGTACCTATGGCCGTAACAGAATTACTTACATTGCCGTAAACAACCTTCTCTGTTTCCAATATGATCACTTCATCCGGTTTCCTGAACATCCAGAACCAGACCGCTATTCCCGCAATTACGATCAGTGTTATTATGATGACCCATTTATACTTTTTCATTTACCGTATCATTTAGCAATGATGAATATTTTTTAAAAGGTTACCGGGATACCCATATAGAACTCATATATCTTATTATATAATGCTGCTGTGTATTTGGCCTGCAGGTAAGACTGTAAGGCCTGTACATAAGCATTTTTTTGTTGCAACAGTTCCACTGCATTCACTGCACCCAGTTTTAATTGTTCGTTGGTGATAAAATATATCTCTTCACTCTTTCTTAACTGAACCTCAGCAGCATTATATTGAGCCTGTGCATTCAACAGGTTGATATAGGCCCGTTCCACCTGTTGGTTAAGAATGGTTTTAGCATCGTATAATGCCAGTTGCGATTGCTGCAATAATATTTTTGATTTATTGATATTGGTTTTATTTACCCGCCTGCTGTAAATAGGAATGCCCATGCTTATACCCAGCGACTGATAGAAATTATTATTTACCTGAGAAAGATAAACAGCGCTGCCATTATTGGAATAACCTGTTGAAAGCCCGGCACCCAGGCTGATGGTTGGTTTTACACTTGCTTTTATTTTTTCCAGTTCTACCTGTGATATCTGTATCTGTACTTCCTTGTTTTTTATTTCGGGCCTTGTTTGCAATGCCTCGTGCTGGGCATCATATAAAGAAGTTAATGACGGTTGTAACAGGATACTATCTGGAGCTTTAATCTGGAGATCAAATGAAGAAGGCAGCAGTAAAAGTTGTTTCAGATCAACCGTATTTAATTTGAAATTATTATTTGCATTCACAAGATTGTACTGGTCTGTTGCTACTTGCGACTCCAGTTGCGCCAGTTCTTTCCTGGCAATACTGCCGGCATCAAAGCGTTGTTGCCCCTGCAGCAATTGTCCCTGTGAAGTTGACAATAGAGCTTCAACAGAGGTTATGATCTCTCTTGCAAGCAGTATATTAAAAAAGGCCTGGGTAATACTTAATGTAAGGCTGTTCTCTGTTTCCTGTACACTTAGATCAGCTGATTGTAAAGAAAATTGTTTTGACCTGATATCATTTTTTAAATACCCGCCTTTATAAATGATCATAGAAGAATTCAAATCATAACTGCTTGAAAAATTTGTTTTGTTCTGAACAGTACCTGAAGACTGGTTAACATTATTACCATTGCCCAGGTTTTGCGAAACAGAACCGGCCAGGTCAGGTAGTATGCCTGCTTTTGACTGCAACAGGTCTTCTTCTGTTGAACGGGTTGTAAGCCTGAGTGTAGCCAGTGAGATGTTTTTCTTTTTAGCATATTCAATACAATCCTGCAAACGCCACTGTTGTGGCAAATTGGCAAAAAGGGTATCCTGTGCTTTCAATGAGCAAGGCAATGCCTGTAAAAAAATGAAAGCTATCAGGAATAAACTACGCATACAGGAACTAAGTTTATATCATACTATATCGGAAGCAATACGCCGTTGTGCAGGTAAAATGATAAGGAAAATTAACTGTAGGTATGCTGAACAAAGTTTAATACAACCAAAACAAACAATGTTACACTATCTGTAAAAATAGTTGCATTATTCACACATGAAATGCAGTAACAGCATAAAGTTGATGACTCCTGTATTAGTAAGAAGAAAGAAGATGAAGAAAAGATTTGTGAGACACGAATTAATGAATATGTCCTACTTAACAGCGCTACTTACAAAAGCAGACAGTTCACAGCGAAGCGGATCATCTCCAAGCTTCTCTGCAAGTTTTTCAGTAAGTGCCTGAATGATCTCGGGTATGCTGCCCGGATCTTTTTTGATGATCTCCATATAAATGGGATTGCCTTCTATAAAACCCATGGCCGTTGCCCGGGCTGTAGGGCTTTCACCTGGTTTCATCACCTGTTCAACAGTAATATTTTTAAATCCTGCATTTTGCAGCAGCCCTTCTATCTCTTCCGTGTTATACATGGAAAAAGGGGTATTATAAAAAACAGGAGGATTGCCTTCGAAAAAAGCATTCACCACCTGTCGTGAAAGGTATGCCGGCAGGTTATGCTCGATCCTGTCCCAGGTGTTGAACAATAAACTGCCATTCTTTTTCAGCACACGCCATGCTTCTGAAAAAGCTTTTGCCTTATCCGGCATGAACATAAAACCAAACTGGCAAACGATGAGGTCAAAACTTTCATCTGCAAAAGGTAATTCCTGTGCATCGGCTGTAAGCCATTGTATATTTTCATGCCGCATTCTTTGCGTGGCAAAACGAATCATGTCTTCATTCAAATCGCTTGCGGTAATGGTACACTGCGGCAGGTTCACGGCAAGATGATCCGTTACTCTTCCGGTACCGCAAGCTATCTCCAGGATAGTAACAGGCGACAGTACTTTAACCCTTTCTGCCATATCCAGTGCATAAGGATCAAACAATAAGGGCCCTAAAAATCGATCATATTTTTCAGGAACCGAACCACTGAAGGCAACATTATCTGCAGGCATAGAAAATAATTTATTGCTATATCAAAAGATGGGCGAATGGGTTTAATAAAGATAGGAATTTGTTTTTTTATTTTCGATGCCTGGTTTGGTCTCCGACCAATGGGTTTATATTTATTTAGTTTAATAATTTGTTGGCTCTATTATTATCATTGCCGTTGGTCGGGAGACTAGACACCCTGCCAGGGAACAGGTGGAGAAAATAGTTTAAAAATTATTTTTTGTATATTTACTTATGCTTTTGCAATTAGAAAATACCGATAAAGACAACATTAATAAACTGCTTGCCTTTGCCCGGCAAAATCATTTGCAATTATCAGTGGTTGATGACAGTGATGATAACTTTCTCCTTCCCGGCAAACCACTTACCTCACAACAATTAACCCAATTGATAGAAGACAGCCGTAAAAGCGGTATCGTTTCCATGGCTGATGCCCACCAGGTAATCCGTACTAATTACCATACAGATTAATTATACAGCAGATGAATTTGGTTCCTTAATTCAATTAGTTAATTATATTGAATCTGTTAACACTAAGGGTGCAGGTTTACGCTGGCTCAACCGCTACGAATTATTTTTACAAAAAACACTTATAAAACCGCAGCAAATCAAACTTTGCCATAACCTCACTTTTAACAAGTTAAATCTGCGTTGTATTTATTTTAATGACTGGGTAATTGCGTTCTCAACAAATGAAAAATACATTTTGATAGAGGCGCTACTGCACAGGTCAAGGATAAGTGATTAGTAGTGGGTTTAGCTACATAAATCTTTTTATAAAACAATGTCCCCGATTTGGTCTCCCGACCAAGGGGTTTAGTGGCCGGCACTTTTTCCATTAAATTGAAAAGGTATTTTTATTTAAGTAAATAAAGCAGCAGTAAAATATTTTGCCGTTGGTCGGAGACCAGACCGACACTCTGCCGGTAATGAATTGCAACCCTTAGCATCAATTACCGAAAGCCTGTACGTAACTGAAACAGCCGGATTAAGTAGGATCGGATTAAAGATTGCCCGGTTGCTCAAACCTGCAGTTGGCGACGCACAGCCACTTATTATTGAACAGGAGAAATATAAAGTTGAGCCACGAACCCCAAGGCGAAGACTGCATTTTCAAATGCTATAAACTAAGTGGCGTAGTTTTTGAAGAGACTATAGTACGGCACACATTTAAAAATAAGCACTAAATCAATTTACATTATGACACAAGACAGCACCATCCTTCTGTACACCTACAATGATATACTTGAAGCCAATATAATACAGGACAAACTGAAAGCAGCAGGAATAGATTCCTTTATTGAAAATGAGAATGTGGTTGGCTTTAACCCCGGCGGAGGTGTGAAAGTTAAAATATTTTCAAAAGACCAGGAAGAAGCTGAGAAAATTATTACAGCCTAAAAATGGACCTGGTCATTTATACAAATGATATCATTATGCACAAAGAACCGGCATACTGATATCATTTTTTTCGAATGCGGTATAATGCCTGTCCGTGAATTGTTATTGTACCTCATTTATAGTTCTACCCCATAAAACTCCAGTACGTTTCCTCCGCATGAAAATTTGTTTCGGGCCAGTGGCTCATATCAAAACCAGGCGCCTTTTCAAGCATTTCCCTGCTTTGATTTAATATGAATGCTTTTTTTGCCGGATCAACTGTAAGCAGTTTCCAGGGAATAGCAAAATACTTTTCGTTGATAGTAAGGAACCCTCCGAATTTTATTACCACGTACTCAATTTTTCCTGAATTGATGTCTAACATGATATCTTCGATCGTACCCATGTTTTCATCTTTATCATTATGAACTATATCACCTATTACAGAGGTTGCTGTCAGGAATTTTAGCGGGCGGTTGGGATGTGATCCCTCGGTGTTTACGCCAGTAAGATTTTCATTTGTTAATGTGTCCATTTGAGGTTGCTTTATAATTATTGAAATAGAATGTATACAAAGAGCAATGTTGTAAAGTTGACTTATTGAAGGCTATTACCTGTTACGAAATTCCATGTATGTTTTACATTATTCACACTTTAAACTGCACCTGATGCGGATATTGTTTTTCTGAAAACCTGTTTATCATTTACGTTTTTTTAATTATTCCTTCACCCTGGTTCATTAAGTTCCTACAGGGTCTTCACTGCATAGCCATTGTGTGAAGGATGAGACCCGGGCGTATAAAGAACCGTTTGCCAAAATAAATCGTTTCCATAAAAGCCAGTTAGGGGGAAGTAAGATACGCTTGCACACCTGGCCATGCTGCATATCTGCCAGTAGGGATACAAAGGAAAAAAAGAAAAATAAAAAGGGCTGCAGGTATTGCAGCCTTTTTCCAGGTCGTTTTTAAAAACCGTTTAGTTTAATTTAATGCTCTCTGCAATAATGGCTCCGTTCTGCGCTTTATCCCCATATTTTTTTACAGCATCTTTTTTGTCTATGAACCTGATAGTATAACGTCCTTTAAGTTTTTCTCCTGTTCGTCTTTGATATTCTTTCCCATCTACTAAAATATATTGACCCTCATCTAACATTGTCAATCCCCCGATATTTAATACACCCTGCACAGGTGAAAGACCGGCAAGAGTTGCCGGAACTTCCATTGTTGCAACCAATGGAACCATTGTTTGTACGCCGGTAACCGTTGTAGGGCTCAAACTGTTGAGCATTGTTTCATTTACATTAAGGTCAGTAACCAGGGTGGTCGCTGACCTTAAACCGGTAAGGGTCATGGGTTCTACACTTACTTCCCTTACAGTGGTCGCTACTAAAGGGCTAACCTCCATCAAAGCTTCAGCCAGTTTCAGATTTGTATTTGGTGTGAGCACTACAGCATTCAATACCCCCTCTTCCAGTACTTCTTCAACTGGCGCAAGCACGGGATATATTTCGCCATAAAGGCTGGCGTAATGATCGGGGTCTTTGTTCCAGTCTGTTAACAATATTTCTTTTACTTCTTTACCACTCTCATCTTTTATAGAAACCATACAGTCTGCTCCCTTCCCTGTTATGTAAATAACATAACCCTTTTTGTTTGGCTTTATTTTTTGGGGAATGGTATCCTTCACCTCCTTCATTGATGGCCGCATGTCAGAGATATTTACTACCGGCAGGGCAGTGCTGGTGAGTTTTTCTTTCGGGCTAACGGCAGTTACTTTATCCCATTGGTTTCTGAAAGCCAGCAGCAGGATGGCTGTGGCAGGTAAAAGAAACAGCAGCCGCAGCAACTGTCTTTTGGCACTTTTTGTTTTGTTCATCATGGCTATACGTTTTTTTAATGAAGAAAAATTGAACTGGGTGGCTATACTATATTCATTGTTGCCTATTACTTTCAATAACAGGTATTGATATTCTTTTTTGTTGATACCATGCTCTACTACTTTATTATCCGCAATGAACTCCAGGTTTTGTCTCACTGCTTTTTTCAAAAGCCAGGCAAATGGATTATACCAGTTTACAATGCAGAGCAATTCTGTCCAGATGATGTCAAGGCTGTGTTTTTGTTTTACGTGTATGAATTCATGCCGTATGATCTCCTGCAATTCGGGTTCGCTATGCAGGTTTTGATTGATGAAGATGGAATTGCCAAAAGAAAAAGGAATGATATTTTCATCAACCTGGTAAATGGCCAGTTCAGTTCCTGGTATACGCATGGCCCTTTTTCTCATCCGGCTAAAGGACAGCAGTTTTATAATTAATCTTATAAACAAAATGAAGATGCCGGAAAAAAAAACAGTGATGGCCCAGTCCCAGGATGAAATACCGGTATTCATTATAGCCGGACCTTGTATGGCTGGCGTTACATGAATAGGAGTCACCCAGTTTACAATGCTTACAGAAGCCCAATCATTTTTTTCCAGTACGGGGCTGATATTGATAAAGGCAATAAAGAAAGCAAGGAAGCTGTAACCGAGCAGGTACCACCTGTTGCAGTTATAAAAGGTAAGGCGGCGCAATATCCCTTGATAAAAAAGATAGACTGCAGACAAGGCCACAGATAATTTGAACAGGTAAAGGAAGAGGACAGGCATGGTACGTTTTTTATTATTTAAGATTTCCTTTTTCAATCAGGTGAATGATCTCTTTCAGTTCTTTGGCAGATAATTTTTTCTGCTCCACAAAAAAATTCACCATCTCTTTGTAGGAGTTGTCAAAATATTCCTTCACTACTTTTCCCATGAACCTCTTTTTATAATCCGCTTCTGTTACTGCAGGCTTGTACAGGTATGCATTACCTGCCAGCCGGCTGCTGAGGTAACCTTTTTTTTCCAGGTTCTTGACGGTGGACGCAACAGTGGTATAAGGCAGCGTTTCATCCAGGTGTTCCATAAAAGATTTTACATTGCCTTCGCCGCTGCGCCAAACGGCCTGCATGGTCTCTTCTTCGGTGTGGGTGAGTTTTTCCATATCTACGAAATTTTCGTAAAGCTACGAATATTTCGTAATGAACCAAAATTATTTTGTTAAAAGACCGGGAAGTATGTTTAAAACGGTATCACCTGTGCCGGTTATTTCGGGAAGTGATCCCACAAACTGTACGTTTGGTATTTAATGATTGTGGAGTAAACACTTGCGCCATTGGCGAAAAAATTACCATTAACTTTGGCAGCAACCTTCATATTAAAAGAGTACAAAAAATAAAATTATGCAATTCAGATTATTCGAATCTTCCGTTTATGAAAACAGGCGTAAAGTATTAAAGGAAAATATTAAAAGCGGGCTGATACTTTTAATGGGCAATGAAGAGAGTGGTATGAATTATAAAGACAATTGGTATCCGTTCCGGCAGGACAGTTGTTTTTTATATTATTTTGGAATTGACCTTTCGGGATTGGCCGCCATCATTGATGCCGGGAGCGGCGAAGAAACCATCTTTGGCAATGAGTTAAGCATTGAAGATATTGTATGGACCGGGCCACAGTCAACCGTGGTGGAAATGGCAGCAGCCGTTGGTATTTCAAAAACAGCGCCATATGCTGCTATCGAAACGGTTATCCGCAAGGCAATAACCAGCGGCAGACAAATACATTTCATTCCGCCCTATCGTGCCGGGAATAAAATAAAAATAGCGCAGTGGTTAAACATTGCGGTAAATGCAGTTGGCGATGCAGCTTCGGTACCCTTAATAAAAGCGATCATAAGCCAGCGTTCATATAAAGAAAATTGCGAAGTGGAAGAGATGCACAAAGCCGCAGCCATCAGCGCTGATATGCACCTGGCAGCCATGCGTTATGCCAAACCGGGCATGAAGGAATATGAAGTAATGGCGAAGGTGAAGGAAACAGCTTATGCCAATAATGGCAGCCTTTCGTTTCATCCTATTGTTACCATTCATGGAGAAACACTGCACAATGTATATGCCGGTAATACCATAAAAGAAGGACAGATGATATTATGCGATGCCGGTGCCGCCAACGATATGAATTATGCCGGCGACCTTACCTGTACTTTTCCGGTTGGCAAAAAATTTACAACCAAACAGAAGGAAGTATATGAAATTGTTTTGCATGCACATAACAGTTCGGTGGCCATGTTAAAACCGGGCGTATTATTTAAGGATGTATATTTGAATGCGGCACAGAAAATTGTGGAAGGCATGCAGCAACTGGGCGTAATGAAAGGCGACGCACAGGAAGCGGTTGCTGCAGGTGCGCATGCCATGTTCTTTCAATGCGGCCTCGGGCATATGATCGGGCTGGACGTGCATGATATGGAAGACCTTGGTGAACCCTATGTTGGTTATACAGATGTGTTGAAAAAGAGCACACAATTTGGAATGAAATCTTTACGCCTTGGCCGTGCACTTGAACCTGGGTTTACCCTTACTGTTGAACCCGGTATTTACTGTATACCGCAATTGATGGATGCCTGGAAAGCAGCAAATAAGTTTCCTGAATTTTTTGACTATACTGCTTTGGATCAATACCGGGATTTCAGCGGCATACGTGTGGAAGAAGATTATTTAATTACAGAAAACGGTTACCGGTTATTGGGAAAAAAATTACCGATGACGGTAGATGAAGTGGAAACGGTAAGGGAGCAAAGTTTATCCTGATCTTCTGCATGATCTTTTATTTTTCTTTTTTATCAGGCCAAAAGAAAAAAACAGCATGTTTCCGTTTTATTAACTCCGGTTGCAAACCGGTAGACCTGCCTGCGGCAGGCAGGTTTAAAAAGACACAAATGATCCCAATAAGATCCCATGCAACGAAAATGTTTTTTGGTGGAACACTTGCCAGTTGGGTGAAATCCGGCAATAAACGGAGGTTGAATATTTACCAGGGCTGTTTGCCTGCCCTGGTGGAGGAGTAGATCATAGCGATGAATCTTTTTGGAAACACACGTAGTATTACAGATACCAGCTTTGCAAGTTTACCCGGCACAATGATCATCTTTCCGGCAAGTGTATTTCTCACAGCTATCTCCCCAACGATCCCCGGTTCAACAGCCAATGCTTTTCCAAAAGCACCAAGTGTTTCAATGGTCGTTTTAATGATCTCGGGTGTTGTGAAGACCGGGCCCGGGCATAAACAACTTACACTGATCTTATCATTTTTAAGCTGGTAACGTAAAGCATAACTGAAAAATATTTCTGCCGACTTGGTTGCAGCATACACATTCTTTTGTGGTATAGGTGCAAACCCTGCCAGGCTGCTTACGTTTAAGATACAGGAAGGGGCATGTTCTTTTAATACAGGCAGCATCTGTAAACACATGGAGATGTAAGATTGTACATTAAGATGAACCATAGTTCCCAGGTCCTTTAATGGCAGCAGCCCGAAGTCTTTATTGCCACCGAGGCCGGCAACATTGCAAAGAAAATTAACCGGTAATTTTTTACCGGTACACCAATTAGCTATTTTAGTTGCTGCATCGGGTTCGCTCAAATCAGCCTGTAACATTTCAACCTGCACGGGATATTTATCCATCAATGCTGCTTTGGCAGTTTCCAAAACATTAACCTGCCTTCCAATTAATATAAGATCATAGCCTCTTTTAGCCAGTGCTTCAGCAATGGCATAGCCTATTCCTTTACTACCACCGGCAATGAGTGCATATGCCATGAAATTATTTTAGTATGATAAGATACAAAAACGATGCCCTGTCTATCCTGCGGACAACCAATGGGTTTAAATTTATTTGGTTTAATAATTTGTTGGCTTTATTATTATCATCGCCGTTGGCCGGAGACTCCCGAAAAAACCGGAACAGGCAGACGGCGGCACCCTGCCGGGGGAACAGCTGCGACGGCAGAAAAGAATTACTTATTTATTTTGTGTGAAAGATGTAAATAATTTCAGCAATTGTATAATAATTAGTCAGGCGAATGGGCTGAAATTTGGTTTTCGCAGAAAAATTGATCTGTTCTGACAATGGAAATAATGTGGATATGATTGCAGAAGTTAGCATACAATAAACTATCAACTATGTTCAAGCGTTTAATACTATTGCCACTGGCATTGCTGATCTTTATATCATCCTATGCCCAGAAAATTACTCCCTGTGGTTATATCATTCCCCCAAAGTCACTCAGTTCTAAATTTGCATCCGTATATGAGGCAAAAGAAGTTGTAAACAATATGCTGGGTAGTATACAATGGCAGGAGAATTTTAGCCTGCGTGAAGTAAACGGTATGCAGAATGCTTATGCAACCATCATCAATGGGAACCGGTGGATAGTGTACGACAATAATTTCCTGGAAGATATAGATGAATATGCAAAAACAAAATGGGCAAGTATGAGCATTATAGCGCATGAAATGGGCCATCATTATTACAATCATGTGGTAAGTAACCGCGGCAGCACCGTTCCTTTAGAATTAGAAGCAGATGCATTCTCGGGTTATGTAATGCAAAAAATGGGCTCTACACTTGATCAGGCGCTGGCTGCCATGTCGGCCATAGGTACGCCCACAGCAACTTCAACACATCCTGCAAAAACAGATAGACTTTCGGCAATAACAAGGGGCTGGAATGCTGCAAAGGAAAATAAGGATGCCGGCACTGCAAACACCGGTACGCAAACAAATCCGGGTAATACAGGCAACCCAACTAACCCGGGCAGCACACAAACAAGTCCGGATAATGATCCATCCTGGATAGCACTATACATGCAAAGTACAAAGGATGAAACGGTACAACTAAGTGACGACGGAAAAACATACCAGCCCGCAGTGATAAAAGCAGGAGGGGCCTTTATTTTTAAATTTGAAATTTACCAGTATGGCTGGTTAAAGCTTCCATATTATAATGGCTTCCGTACTTACAAACTCATGCATGGAAAGGATTATACCATTCTGTATAACAGGAGAAATAAAAACTGGACAGTAGTGGAAATACCCGAGTAAAAAGTGATCCCACAAACTGTAGGTTTGTTATTTAATGATTGTGGAAGGGAATACCTGCGCCAGGGGGAGTTTGTGCATATGCAATTGGCGGACTACAAATTTTACAAGGTTCAAGACCTGACTCATTTGCCTTTCCAATGGTCATTTCTTCTGATACATTCTTTACCATTCTGCAGCTTGCCAAATGATATTTTGCACCTGAAGGTGTTTTGTAAACTGTTTGCGCATTTAGTGAAATAGAAAACAGGAGTACAAAGAGTGATAAAATATAGCTTTTGCGAAATGGCATTTAAACAAGGTACTCGTTTATAACGGGCCTTTATAAATTTTCGCCACTTTTATTCACCGGGGCCTCACCCACGTTATTGGCTTTGCTGCAAAGACCACAGCGGGACAGAAAAAGAAAAAATGACATTCATCCCCGGTGCAGCATAAATAAACTACATTAAGTCTTTATATTAAATTCTCTTTATGAGAAAAGTATTAATCCCGGTATTGGTTTTAACCATGTTTTTAACAGGCATTACAGGGTCAGTAAAAGCACAGATCACACTAATACCTGACCCTAAGTTTGAACAGGAACTTATAAACCAGGGGTTTGATGTTGCACCCGTAAATGGTTATGTACTAAAAGCAAATATCAGCAGTATTACTTCGATCGATGTTGCCAACAGAAATATTACTGACCTGACGGGCATCCAGGACTTTGTTTCATTAACCAGCCTGTTATGTAATAATAATAACCTTACTAAACTGGATGTAACAAAAAATACAGCACTAACCCGTTTGGTCTGCGACCGTAATCAATTAATTGCTTTAGATCCTGCAAAAAATAATTTGCTCACTACTTTGTCTTGTACCAATAACCGCCTCACCAGTTTAGATGTAACAAAAAACCCTGTTTTAAGAATTTTTTACTGCGACGATAATCAACTCCTGGATCTTGACGTAACAAAAAATCCTGCTTTAACCAGCTTAGGATGCGGTAGTAACCTGATCACTACTTTGGACGTAACAAAAAACACTGCTTTAACCAGCTTAGGATGCGGTAGTAACCTGCTCACCAGTTTAGACGTAACAAAGATCCCGGGCTTAACCTCCTTTGGATGTGCCAATAACCTGCTCACAACCCTGGATGTAACAAAGAACAGCGTTTTATATTTTTTTGCATGTTTTAATAACCGGCTGTCAACTTTGGATGTAACGGCAAACCCCAATTTAACTACCCTGGATTGCGGGGGCAACAAACTTTCAAACCTGGATTTGATAAATAACCCAGCCCTGGTATATTTAAGATGCCAGGATAACCAATTGGTTAGTTTAGATATTTCAAAGAAACCTGCTTTAACTGAACTTAGGTGTAACAATAACCAGCTTAACTGTTTGAATTTAAAAAATGGTTTTAACAGCAGTATCACCATCATGAATGCTATAAATAATACAAGCCTTACCTGCATACAGGTTGATGATGCAACTGCAGCACCAGGTTATAGCGGCTGGTCAAAAGATCCCCCGGCTCAATATAATAATTCATGCAGCCCGTCTATTATTTCATTTTCTCCAACAGCAGCATGTACAGGAGATGTGGTAATAATTAGCGGTTGTTTCCTTGATGGAACCACTGCAGTTAGTTTTGGAACTGTGCCTGCCACTTCATTCACTATACTTCCCGGAACAGGTATTGCAGCAATTGTAGGTAGTGGTGCATCAGGTAATGTAGACGTGGTTACTCCCGGGGGCGCTGCAACACTTCCCGGGTTTATATTAAAGCAATTATCTGCGCCGGCCTCTTTAAGCATATCAGCTTCGGTGAATAATATTTGTCCTTCTGATACAGTCACTTTTACCGCTGTTCCTTCAAATACCGGAACTACGCCTGTGTATCAATGGTTCTTGAACAGGATACCGGCAGGAGAAAACAGCCTTACTTATAACAATAATATTTTTGCAAATGGCGACCAGGTATATTGTATCATGAATACGATCAAGACCTGTCCGGCTACCCGGCTGGTTTATTCAGATACGGTTACCATGATCGTTAAGCCCGTTCCTGAAATTTTATTTACTCCATCAGATCCTTCCATATCTTCAGGTAGTTCGGTTCAGTTACATGCTGTCATCAATGGAAGTTATACCGGTTATTTATGGACACCATCAACCGGGTTAAGTGATCCTTACATTTTAAATCCTGTTGCAAAACCTTTAACTACCACTGTTTATCGTTTGCAAGTTACAGCTGCAAATAATTGTACCACCGGCAAAGACTTAACAGTTACCATTATTAAAAATATGTATATCCCCAATTCATTTACGCCTGATGGAAATGGTGAAAATGATATTTTCCGGATCCCTCCCGGCACTTTTTTTAATTTAGAAATGTTTGTGGTTTATGACAGGTATGGTAATGAAATTTTTAAAACTTCTGATATTAACAAGGGTTGGGATGGAACAAATAAGGGCATCCGGTCTCCGGCGGGATCTTATATTTATTTGGTCAAAGGAACTGACCTGAAAGGAAAAATTCTTTTAAAGGGTAGTGTACTTTTAATCCGTTGATGAACAAAAGCCTTGCATTAATCTTCCGAACAGTTGTGGTGAGCCACGAACCAGGGCAAAGTTGATGAACAGTGGAGGGGAAGAATGACTTTATATCACCCATTTTTTTTTCAGCTTATTAAGCAACGTACTAACTATCGTCAACAATAAACC